>DAOOCX010000105.1:0-5671 GCA_035408605.1 Thermomonas sp.
GCGCGGCGCGAGTGGTGCATCAACACCATGGTCACCGATCCGCAGCGCAAGTCGATCCTCGCCAACAACGAGGACGGCATCCTGTACCGCTGGGACCTGACCACCAACACGTTCACGCAGAACGTGCGGCTCAATGCCGGCTTGGGACAGGCCTACACGCCGACCTGGGTGGGCGCGGACGGCGGGGTCTATGCGATCAGCAACGCCACGCTCTACGCCATCCGGGCCTAACGCCGGAACGGATCGCTGAAGCGCGGATCGGTGGTGAGCACCGGGTCGTCCAGGGTCTTCAGGAAGGCGACCAGTGCCGCGCGGTCGCCCGCATCCAGGTCGAGGCGGCGCGGCTCGCGCCCTTCGCGCAGTCGCGGGTCGAGCGCCGGACCGTCGCGCACGCCGGACGTGTAGAAATCGACCACCTCCTCCAGCGTCGCGAAGCGGCCGTCGTGCATGTACGGCCCGGTCAGGCCGACGCTGCGCAGGGACGGCGCCTTGAACAGCCGCGTCTCGCCCGCGTCCAGGCCGTTGCTGCGCGCGTCCGCGGCCAGGGCGAAGGTCGGCGGCCGGTGGCAGGCGGCGCAGCCTGCGCCGCCTTGGCGGACATCGGTCATGAACAGGTGGCGGCCGCGATTTTCCTCCGCGGTGAAGTTCGCCAGGTCGACGTCCAGCGCGCGATTCGGCGCCGTGGGCGAGAACACCTGCGCATAGCCGGCATCCCAGCGACTGTCGTGCGACACCATCGCCCGCACGAACTGGGCGAGCGCCTGCTGCATGCGTGGTTCGGTGATCGTCGGGCTGTCGAATGCCCAGGCGAACAACGCCGGGTAATCGTCGGTCGCCGACATCTTGCGGATCAGGGCGTCGATGCCGCCCACGTTCCCGCCCCAGCCCATCTCGACCAGGCTGTGCAGCGGATGGCTCGCCTGCACCTCCGCACTGACGACGCGTCGGTCCCAGAACATGGTGCCCGGTCGCCAGTAACGCAGGTTGCCGAGCCGCATGGCATGGAAATCGGTGGTGCCGGCGGTGCTGATCCCGTTGCTGAAGCGCATCGGATCGGTGAAGCCGAAGCGTTGCTGGTGGCAGCCGGCGCAGGAGGTCCGGTTGTTGGTGCTCAGGCGCATGTCGTGGAACAGCACCCGGCCGAGCGTCGCCACCCGGTCATCCGCGGCATTCGACGCCGGGCTGTTGTCCAGCGCCGCCACCGTCTCGTCGAAGTAGGCAGGGAGCGGCGGCGCGGCGTAGTTGGCGACATGCGCGAAGTCGATCGTGGTCGCCGCCGCGATGCCCGCGGGGGTGGCAGGCGGGCCGGGTTCCCGGCTGCATGCCGCCAACGCCAGGATCGCGACGCCGACCAACAGCCTCCTGATGCTTCGCAAGCGCGCTCCTTCCTGTTCGTCCGCAATCGATCCTAGCCCGGTTTGCCCGCGACGGCGCTGGCCTGTGCCCCCAAGGCACGGACGGACGACGTCAGAACCGCCGTTGGCACCTGCTGGCGGCCGGGATTCGGTAACCTGTCGCGTCTGCACAGGAGCTGCCGTGGCGAGTCTGCAATTGGAGGTCCGGGTTTCGAAATCCCCGGAGCTGAACGCGCACGGTGTGCTTCAGGCGATCCGCGCGGCCGAGTCGGGCGACACGGCCGCGGCCATGCGTGGTTATCGCGACGGGGTCGCGACCCGCTTGGTGCATCCCGACAGCTGGTCCAACCTGGCCGCCCTGGCGATCGCGTTGCAGGATCCCGCGGCGGCGCGCCAGCACGCGATGCATGCCCTGCAACTGGATGCCCGCCATGTCGATGCCTGGGTGAACCTGGGCGTGGCCAGCTGGCATGCCGGCCAGCGTCGCGAGGGTGCGCAGGCGACCAACCAGGCGCTCCAGCATGTCCCCGGGCTGGAAGCGGCCGCACTCAATTTCGCGCTGATGCTGCGGGTGGTGGGCCGGCTGGCGCAGGCCCACGATGTCCTGGCCGGCGCCGTGCACGCAAACCCCGGTGCGTGGCGCCTGCACCTGGCGCTGGCCGGAACCGCCCGCCTGCTCGAACGCCATGACGTGGCACGCCGCGAGGTGCTGGTGGCCCTCGACCGGATGCCGCTGGCCGCCACCCACGATTCCGTCGCCAGGGCGCGCCCGCTGGCGGACAACCACGGCGAATTGGTTACGCAGGCGCTGGTCGCCACCGCCGATGCCTTCCATGCGGCCGGGTTGCCCTTCCATCTCATTGGCGGCACCTTGCTGGCGCTGTATCGCGACGGCGCGCCGTTCCCGCATGACAAGGACATCGACCTGGGCGTGCCGGCGGACGTGGATCGCCCGGCGGTTTACCGGGCGCTGGGGCAGGGCTTCAGCCCCATGTTGCCGAGGGACGATGCGCGTGCGCTGGCGTCGCGGGAGTGGGTGCTGGGTTTCATCCATGACGCCACCGGCATCGGCGTGGACCTGATGTTCATGCACCTGCGGGGTCACGTGATGCGCCTGGGCATGGGCTGGCCGGACCACATCGACAGCGAGGTACCGGCCTATGGCGTCGAGATGCTGCGCTGGCAAGATCGCGACTGGCCGGTCCCGTCGCCGCCCGATCGGTTCCTCGCGGCCATTTACGGTGACGACTGGCGGACACCCCAGCGCCACTACGACACCCAGGTCTCGAATCCCTCGCGCACGCCGGAATCGTTGCCGCGCGCGATCACCCTCGGGTTGATCCGCCTGGCCGAGGCCGTCCGCGCCGGGCAATGGTCGAAGGCCGATGCCTTGTGCCAGCAGATCCTCGCCCGCGAGGACGTGGCCGAAGTGCGCCGGCTGCGCGCGCGCCTGGCCACGGCGGGCGTGGCCTGACGATGGCGGGTGCGGATGGCATGGTGTCCTGCCTGATTCCCGCGGCGGGCGCGGGCGAGCGGCTCGGCCAGGGAACCAAGGGGCTGCTGGAATTGCGCGGCCGGCCGCTGCTGTGCTGGCTGGCCGACAAGGCCCTGCAGGTGGCCGACGAGGTGCTGGTGGCGGTCCCCGGCGGACGCGTGGAGGCGGTGGCGCGATTGCTTCCCGGTTGCCGCGTGCTGGCCGGTGGCGACACGCGCCATGACAGCGTGGCCCTGCTGGCCGAACACGCACGCGGCGAGTGGCTGCTGCTGCAAGACGTGGCGCGTCCGTTCGCCAGCGTCGGGTTGATGCGCCGGGTCATCGAGGCGGCACGCACCCACGGTTGCGCCGGCGCCTTCGTGGATCCCGAAGTGCCGGTGGCGCGGCTCCGCGACGGCTTCGCGGTGGAGGCGCTGCCGCGGCACGAGGCCGGCGTGTTCCAGTCGCCGCAGGCGTTCGCCCGCGTGCAGTTGCTGGCGCTGATCGGGCAGGCCCGCGCGGATGGCTGGCGGCCGCAATCGACCCTGCAACTCGCGCTGCGCGCCGGCGTGCCGGTGGCCGCGGTGGCCGGCGAGAAGCACAACATCAAGATCACCACGGCCGAGGATTGGCGGTGGGCATGTGCAATGGAGGAGTACCTGTCATGAGTTCCGGAAACATGCCGCACACCCGGCACCCCGAATTGTTCCTTTGGTCGGAGGCGCTGGATCCCGTCGACTACGTGGTCGCACGCTACCGCGTCGCCTCCCTGCACGACGGCGACGCCACCGCGATGGCGATGGCCATGGAGCAGAGCGCGGCCACCACCCACATCGCCGGCCACGTGGAGCCGTCGATGCTGCGGGACTGGACCCTGCGCGTGCGCTCGGTGCGGTCGATCGAATCGCTGGGCGGCAGCGGGCTGGCGCCCTACCACCTGGCCACCGAGGTCTATGCAGACGGCGGCGACGCCGAGCGCCACTGGGCGGTGGAACTGGCGATTCCGCGTCGGCTGATCTCGGGCAAGCCCGCGCAGCTGTGGAACGTGGTGGTCGGCGAGATCCCGCGGCTCGGCTTCCTCACCCGCTTCCAGTTGTCCGGGCTCGACCTGCCGGCGGATTTCGGGCCCGGCCCCGGCTTCGGCGTGGCCGGCATCCGCCGACAGTTCGGCTGCGAGCGCGGCCCGCTGTTGTGCCGTTCGATGCGCCCGGCGGTCGGCCTGGACATCCCGACCATGGCCGGCCTCAACCGGGCCGTGCTGGAAGGCGGCTTCCACCTGGTCAAGGACGACGAGTTGCAGGTGTTCGCGGATGAAGCCGCGTTCCGCGCGCATGTGCAGGCGATGCTGGCAGCCCGCGATGCCGCGCGCGCATCGACCGGGCAGCGCAAGGGCTACCTCGCCAACCTGATCTGCGAACCGGACGAACTGCAGGCGCGCTGGGAGATCGCCTGCACGCTGGGCGTCGATGCGGTGCTGGTCGCGCCGGGCATCCAGGGGCTGGGCACGCTGGCCACGCTGGCACGGCAGAAGCGCATGCCGATCCTCGCCCACAACACCTTCAGCGACCTGCTGACACGCCACCCGGACTGGGGCATCGCGCATCCGGTGCTGAGTGGCCTGTACGAATCCTTCGGTGCGGACTGGATCGTGACCTCCGGCGAATACGGCGCCAGCGATGGCGTGGGGATGGACGATGCCTGGCCGTTCGGCCGTCCCCAGCGGGCGATGCCGATCCTGCAGGGCGGCAAGAGTCCGGAAGGCCTGCCGACGTTTCGCGCGGCGATCGGCAGCGACGATTACATGCTGATCGTGGCGTCGTGGGTGGATGGCCATGCCGATGGGCTGGGCAACGCAGCGGGCATCTTCCGCGCCGCGGTCGACGCGCAGCTGCCTGCCTGAGCGACGGCAATGGGCGACGCTCGCACCGGCGTGTCGTTCCTGATGCTGGCGGCCGGTGCAGGCGAACGCCTCGGCCTGGGCCCGAAGGGTTCGTTGGAGCTGCAGGGCCGGCCGCTGTTGTGCTGGCTCGCGGACAAGGCGGTGCAGGTCGCGGAGGACGTGCTGGTCGCGGTGCCGGCGGAGCACGTGGAGGCGATCGCTGCGCTGTTGCCGCAATGCCGCGTCATCGCCGGTGGCGCCACCCGCCAGGACAGCATCGCGCTGCTGGCGGCGAAGGCAAGCGGCGAGTGGCTGCTGCTGCACGAGGCGGCCCGTCCGTTCGCCAGCCTCGCACTGTTCCGCCAGGTCATCGCGATGGCGCGCCATCACGGCTGCGCCGGCGCGTTCCTGTCGCCGGTCGTGCCGGTCGCGCGCCTGCGCGATGGCCGGGTGGCGGAGGCGTATGCGGGCAGCGAGGTCGGCATCTTCCAGACCCCGCAGGTGTATGCGCGCGCCGACATGCAGCGGATGCTGCAGCATCAGGCAAGCGTGCCGGGCTGGTTCGCGCAGTCGCCGGTGCAGCTTGCGCTGGCGGCAGGCGTCGAGGTGCATGTCGTGCCCGGCGAAGCCTGCAACCTCAAGATCACCACCGCCGACGATTGGCGGATGGCCCGCCACCTGGCGCATCTGTTGGCCTGACCGCGATCACGCCTCCCGCAACTGCGGGATTCAATCGGGCAAAAGGCGCAGGGACACTGCGTTGCGGGCGACGGGCCCGGCGATCGGGAAGCGAGCGATGGGAAACGTCAGGACACCGATGGTCGCATTGGCGATCGCCTGCCTCGGCGTGTGCGCGGTGGCTCCCGTGCAGGCGCAGGAAGCCACCGCGGTCACCCTGCCGGCCAAGCAGATGGAAGCGTACATGGGCCGCATCCAGGGCAAGGAAGCGCAGATCGCCTATCT
>DAOOCX010000105.1:5771-7387 GCA_035408605.1 Thermomonas sp.
CCAATGCCGAGCTGGGCGTGCCGGTCCTGAAACTGGACAACACCGTGAACGCGCAGGACTTCGTGGTGGTCTCGCTGCCCGGCCGCGCGCCGGTGGATACCAAGGCGATCAGCAACGGCATGGCGATCCAGCGCTTCCTGAAAGGCAAGCAAGGCCTCAACGCCAGCATCGTCTACGAATTCGCGCCCGGCACCGTGGCCGAGACCGACTCGCGCATGCTCGGTACGGAGGCCGGCGCCGGCCTGTGGTTCAACGCGCGCGCAGATTTCATCGGCGCCGAACGCGGCGGCTGGGGCAACATCAACACCAAGCCCGAAGGCCTCGTGGTCGCGCCGGACATCGGCACGTTCGGCGAAATCGCCGGCTCCAAGGCGGGCACCGCGGAGAACGTGATCCGCTTCATCGGCGGCATGGGCGGCGTGGACCGCACCGGTTACCAGATGACCCCCGACTGGGCCAGGGCGGAGGCGGCGATGCTCGCCGCGGGCAAGGCCTTCAACGCCGAACTGGTGGCGCGCCTGAAGTAGGGAGGGGCCTCCAAGGCCGGCTATGCTGCCGGCCTTGGAGGGTTTCATGACGACACGAACGAACGCCGATGTCCTGATCATCGGTGGCGGACACAACGGCCTGGTCTGCGCGGCCTATCTCGCGGCCACCGGCCTGAAGGTGCGCGTGCTCGAGCGCAGGCACCTCGTCGGTGGCGCGGCGGTGACCGAGGAATTCCATCCCGGCTTCCGCAATTCGGTGGCCAGCTACACGGTCAGCCTGCTCAACCCGAAGGTGATCGCCGACCTGCGCCTGGCGCAGCACGGCCTGCGGGTAGTGGAGCGGCCGTACGCGAATTTCCTGCCGTTGCCGGATGGCCGCAGCTTCCGCCTCGGCGGCGCTCACACCGACAGCGAGATCGCGAAGTTCGCACCGGGCGATGTCGCGCGCTTGGCCGATTACACCGCGATGCTCGACCGCGTGGTGGCGGTGCTGAAGGAACTCATCCACCTCACGCCGCCCAACATCGGCGAACGCATCGCCTTCGCCGACTGGCTGGGCTCGTATGCGGTCGCGAAGCGCCTGAAGCACCTCGACCTGCGCGGCCGCCGCGACCTGCTCGACCTGTTCACCAAGTCCGCCGGCGAATTGCTGGATCACTATTTCGAAGGCGAGCCGCTGAAGGCCGTACTGGGCTGGGATTCGGTGGTCGGCAATTTCGCCAGCCCGTACACGCCGGGCAGCGCCTACGTGTTGCTGCACCACCTGTTCGGCGAGGTGAACGGCAAGACCGGCGTGTGGGGCCACGCGATCGGCGGCATGGGCGCGATCACCCAGGCCATGCGCAAGGAATGCGAGGCGCGCGGCGTCGCCATCGACACCGATGCCGAGGTCGCGAAGCTGCTTGTCGAAAACGAAAGAGCGATTGGTGTCGTGCTTGCCGATGGCCGCGAACTGCGCGCGCCCACCATCGTCAGCAACCTCAATCCGAAGCTGCTGTACACGAAGCTGGTCGAGCGCAGGCAACTGGACGACGACACCGCGCAGCGCATCGAACGCTATCGCAATGGGTCCGGCACGTTCCGCATGAATGTCGCGCTGGGCGAGCTGCCGGACTTCACCGCGATGCC
>DAOOCX010000106.1:0-7378 GCA_035408605.1 Thermomonas sp.
GCGCGCCTGTTCTACCTCGTGCGCGCGGTCACGCCGGGCACCTATACCACGCCACGCAGTGCGGGTCGATACATGTCCTCGACCAGCGACGGTGGCGCGGTATAGGTGCCCGGCGTGACCGCGCGCACCAGGTAGAACAGGCGCGCCGGGCTCCCCGCACTCAGCTTCAAGGCGGCGATGTAGCGGTCGTCGCGGAACTCCTCGTGGCGGATCTCGGCTTCGCTGCCGCGCGAGGTGATGTCGATGCCGTCCACCACCACGTCGGCCCACTGCTTGCCGTCGCCCAGGTTGAAATTCTCGATCTCCAGGCCGGCCGGCAACAGGTCGGTGAGCAAGGCATCCGGCATGTCGCGGTCGGCGGTGATGCTGACGCGGACGATCAAGGCCTCGCCTTCCTTCAGTGGCCGCGGTGTCCACGGCTTGCCATCGGTGCCGAACAGGCTGCGCTCGACCTTGATCACGCTGGCATCCGCCGCCGGCGCGCTGCGTGGCACCCCGGCCACGTCCAGGCTGGCGTAGAACGGCGGCTCGCCCTGCGGCAGGAACCGCACGCCACTGGCCAGCGCGGTGAAATCGAAATCGCGACCGAAGGCCTTGGCAGCGGCGATGACTTCGTTGCCTGCCGCAGTGGTCAGCGTGCCGGCCACCTGCTTCTTCTGGTCGGCCAGCAAGGCCTTGCCGAGGCGCGCCAGCGCGATTTGCTCCTGCGTGCTGAGGTAGAACCACGGCGCGTTGCGACGTGCGTCGAGGTCGCGACCGAGGTCGATCACCCTGGCGTCGAAGGCGGGCTTGGCGTAACCACGCTCGTGGGTGAGCGCGATCATCAACGCGGTGTCGCGCAGCGGGCTGCCGTAGTCGCCGAGGTAGCCCACGCGGTCGCCCGCGAACGCGAAGCCTTCGGCGATCGCCTTCTGCCCGCGCACCTTGTCGCCCTGCATCGCCAGCGCCAGGCCAAGCTGCACCAGCGGCAGGCCCTTCAACGCCTTCTTGCGCTCGTTGTCGTACAACGCGCGCAGGGTGCCCAGCGGCGCGCGATTCACCCGTGCCAACGCATAACCCGCATGCGCTTGGTACGCGAATTTCAGGTACTCGCGATGATCGCGGCCGTAGAACTCGTGGCCGCCGGCCAGCAGGTCCTCGCTGAGCCGTTGCAGGGCCTTCTGCAGCACCGCGTCGGGAACGGCGAAGCCACCCTCGCGCGCGTCCAGCAGGAACTCGACGATGTACGGCGTCAACGCGGGATCGACGTAATCGTCGCTGCCCCACATCGAGAAATGCCCGGACGCGACCTGCATCGACGCCAGCCGTCCGAACGCGCCTTCCATCCGCGCACGCCGCTTGGCCGCATCCAGCCCGCCCACGCCGAACTGCTTTGCACTGGCGGCATCCAGCAGCAGCGCCGCGTAACCCTTGCTGGTGGTCTGTTCTGCGCATCCATACGGATAGTCCAGCGCGCCCTTGAGCGCGGCGGTGAACGGGATCGGCGGCACCGCGCTGACCTGCATCCGCGCGCTCACGGAGCCCGGCATCAGGCCTTCAGCGAAGCCGGCATCCATCGTCGCGGCAGCCCCTTCGCCCAGCACCTGGGTGCGCGAACGCACCACCGACGGCCACGCCGGTCGCACCGGCAGGTCGTACTTGCGGTCGACCTTGGCCCCGTTGCCATCCACCCGCACGCGCACCTGCGCCACGCTATAACCCTCTTGCGCGGCGAGCGGGAAACTCAACGTGGACTTGGCTTCGCCGGCAAGCTGCAGCGTGCGGCTGCCCTCGCCGACGGATGCCGGGCCGATGCCGTCCACCCGCACCTTGAACTCGCCGGGCTTGCCCGTGAAGTTGGTGATGTCCAGGGTGACCGTGGCGCGGTCGCCCGGCGCCATCACCCGCGGCATGCTGGCCTCGGCCACGATCGGCGCGCGCACCACCGTCTCGGCATCGCGATTGCCGTATTGCGTGTCCGAGTACACCAGCGCCGAGACCCGCAGGGTTCCGTTGAAATCCGGCACCGCCAACGAGACCCGCGCATTGCCCTTCGCATCGAGCGTCACCGGTCCGGCGAACAGGTCGACGGTCTGCACCCGCGCCGTCGGTCGCCGCGCCTGCGGCAATGCGGCCAGCGGCATGTCGCCACCGAAGCGCAGCTTGGCGATGCCGCCTTCGAAGCTTTCGATCACCCGTCCATAGATGTCGTACGCATCCACGCCAAGCCGGCGCTGGGCGAAGAAATGCGCGTTCGCATCCGGCACCGGGAAGCGGGTGATGTTGAGGATGCCGACATCGACCGCGGACACCGTCGCATACGCCTGCTTGCCAGCGAGCGCGGGTACGCTGACGGTGACCTGCAACGGCTGCTCGGGCCGCACCCGTGGCTTCACCGCCAGGCCCACCGCGACCTTGCGGTCACGCCGGTCCATCGGCACGAAGGCCACGCCGACCGCGCGTGCCGGGGTGATCTTGCTGGTCGCGCTGCCGCCGCGGAACACCAGGGCGGTGACATAGACATCGTGGCGTTCCCACTCCTTCGTCACCGGGACTTCGACCACGGTCCCCGGCTTCACGTCGATCGCCTGCACGAACAGCATGCGGTCGCTTTCCACCAGCAGCAGGCCCTTGCCCGCATGCGGCGGGGTGAGCGTCGCCTTCAGCGTGTCGCCGGCGCGGTACGCGGTCTTGTCGAGCGCCAGCTTGACCTTGTCCGGACGCGCGTCGAGGCCGCGGTTGGCATCGTCCCAACCCCAGCCGGCGTGGAACGGATAGCGCGACGTCAGCTTGGTCACGGGATCGAGCACGTCGATGCGGTATTCGCCCCACTCGACCGGGAAATCGAAGCGCACCGCGGTCGTGCCCGCATCCAGCGTCCGCACCTGCACGTTCTCGAAGCGGCGGGTGAAGTCGTAGTCCCAGCCGGTGTCGTCGTCATGGCTCCAGTGGTAATCGCGATGCTCGCGCACCAGGGTCACCTTCAGGCCCTTCAGCGGGCGCGGCGTGCCATCGGGGCCGAAGCGCATCAGCTCGAAGCGCGCGTTGGCATTCACGTCGGCGCCATCTTCGTCATCGAACAACGGGCGCACGCCCACCAGCGCATCAGCCGGCCACAGCACGCGTTCCACGCTGCGGTTGACGCTGCGGCCGCCGGATTCGTACAGGCTGCCGGAGACGATCGCCTTCACCGGGGTATTGCCCTTCACTTCCACCGGCAGGGCGATGTCCTGGGCCAGCTTGCCTTCGGCGTCCAGCGTGCCTTCGACCACGTCCTTGGCTTCCTTCGGCAATTCCACCGTGGGGTCGCCGAAGAAATAGCCCTTGGCCTGTGCCAGCGGATGCTGGTCCACCATGACCGCGAGTTTGGCGGTGAAGCGGTTGCCGGATGCAGGTGCGCCGTAGAGGTAGGCGCCGGTGGCGCGCAGGCGCAACGGTTCACCCGGATGCAGGAGCGGATCCGCGCTGTCCAGGTCCAGCTTCATGCGTTCCGGCAGGAATTCCTCGATGCGCAGGGCCATGCCCTGCACCGCTTCCTTGCTGGCCGGGTCGGTGCGGAATTCGACCTGCCACTTGCCGGTCGGCGCTTCGACCGGGATCGCCTTCTCGAAGCGGAAATACCCCTGTGCGCCGGATTCGATGCGCGACTCGACGAAGGTCTTGCCGTCCGGCTGCTTGAGGCGCACGAACAGGGACTGCGCCTTGCCGTTCTTGGTCACCACCGGCTTGCCGTCGTTGTCGCGCAGCAGCGCGGAGACCCGCACGGTTTCGCCGGGACGATAGAGGTCGCGACCCGACCAGGCGAACACGTCGAACCAGGCCTGCCCACGACCGCTGACCGCGAACTCGGACAGGTCCAGTGCCGGCTGGTTGAACGGCAGCATCGACACGTCCTTGCCGCGCGCCGCGGTGAGCACGTGCCCGGCATCCAGGGTGTAGTCCAGCAGGGCGTTGCCATTGCCGTCGGTCTTGCCCTTGAACACCGGCTCGCCGCGCGCATCCAGAACCCGCAACTCGGCATTCGCCAGCGGGTCGCCGTCCGCCAGCGAGGCGGTGTGCACGAAGAGCTTGTCCTTGTAGGCGCGCACGTGCAGGCCGATGTTGCTGACGGTGAAGAACGCGGTGTCGTAATCGTCCTTGAACGCGCCGGCCTTCTTCATCACCGCGAAATACAGGCCGGGCTGCTGCAGTTCGGCGATGTCCTGCACCGGCAGATGGGTCACCACGCGCTCGTTGCGTGCGCCGCCCAGTACGAATCGATTGACGTAGACCGGCTCGGCCAGCTTGGAGATCGGCGGGCGACTGTCCTCGTCGCTTTCGTCGTACCAGGACGGGTCGAGTTCCCAACTGCCGCGACGGCCGCCACGCTGGTATTCGGCGAAGAAGCGCGGCAGCGAAGCTTCGCGCACGCGCAGGAATTCGACATCGACCTCGGCCACGTTGACCGAGACCACCGGCAAGCCGCGCGAATCCTTCGCCGGCAACACGCTGCCCTGCGAGGCGAAGCCGACCGCCGGCTCCAGTTCGCCGGTGAACACCTTCATCTCGATGTCGCGGCCGATCTTGCTGCCGTCTGCAGCCGTCAGTGCAGCGGCGATGGTGAGGGTGTAGGTCTTGTTGGGTTCGACGTGCGGGAAGCGGAGGATCTTGCCGTCGTCGTCCAGCGTCCAACTGCTTTCCTCGTTGCTGGCGGCCGCGTCGAAGGTCAGCAGCTTGTCGAAATCCTGGGTGCCGACCAGCGGCCGCGAGAACTCCACTGCGATCGCCAGGGTGTCGCGGCCCTGGTCGGGATAGGCGCGGACGACGGCGAAGCCCTTGACCTCCTTGCGCTTGGCCTGGATCGCCTCGCCGCTGGTCGCGGGCAGGTCACCCGACGGGTTGCGTTTGCAGGCTGGCAAGCACACGACCAGCGCTGCCGCCAGCAGCGCCGCGAGTACCGGGCGCAAGGCGCGCACCATCGACATCCGTTCGGTTCGCATTTCGCTTCCATCCATGCCAGGCGGTCTGGAGTATAGGACGCGGATCGGGGAGGCAAGCGGCCCACGCCGGGACAAAGAAAAAGCCCGGCGTTCAGCCGGGCTCTCGTCTTCCAGGGACGGTGCGATCAGGGCGCCGCGGGTGGATCGATTGCATCCACGGCAGCCGCCTCGCCGGATACCTCCACGTCTTCCACCAGCGAGCCGTCGAGGCGTTCGACCGCCTGCAGCTTCTCGCCCTTCGACAGCCGGATCAGGGTCACGCCCTGGGTGTTGCGACCCACCTGCGAGATCTCCGACGCGCGGGTGCGCACCAGGGTGCCGCCATCGGAAATCAGCAGGACTTCATCCGTGCTGCCCAGCAGGACCGCGCCGACCAGCTTGCCGTTGCGTTCGCTGGTCTGGATGCCGATCACGCCCTGGGTGCCGCGACCCTTGCGCGGGTATTCGGCCAGCGGGGTGCGCTTGCCGTAGCCGTTCTCGGTCGCGGTCAGGATGTACGCAGTCGCGCCGTCGTCGATGGCGACTTCGACCACGTCGGTTGCCGTCTCGATGGCCTCCTCCTCAGCCACCTCGTTGCCGACATCGTCGTCCAGCTCGATCCCGCCGGCGGACTCCGCCACGATGAGGCTGACCACTTCCTCGCCCTTGGCCATGCGGATGCCGCGCACGCCGGTCGAGGTGCGGCCGGTCGAACGCACCTTGCCCTCGCCGAAGCGCACGGTCTTGCCGTTGCTGGCGAACAGCAGCACGTCGCGCTGGCCATCGGTCAGGGCCACCCCGACCAGGGCATCACCCTCGTCCAGGTTGATCGCCTTCTTGCCGCGCGCCAGGCGGTACGCGAATTCGGTGAGCGGGGTCTTCTTGACCGTGCCATCGCGGGTGGCGAAGAACACGTATTGGCCTTCGGCGTATTCGCGCACCGGCAGCACGGCCTGCACTTTCTCGCCGGCTTCCAGCGGAATCCAGTTGATGATCGGGCGACCACGCGCATTGGAACCGGCGTCGGGCAACTGGTGCACCGGCAGCCAGAACACCTTGCCGCTGCTGGTGAAGGTCAGCAGCGTGTCATGCGTGTTGACCAGCCACAACTGGTCGATGAAATCCTCGTCCTTGGTGGCCGCCGCACTGCGCCCGCGACCGCCACGGCGCTGCGCGCGATACGCGCTGACCGGCTGGCGCTTGGCATAGCCGGCATGCGACAGCGTGACCACCACGTCTTCCGGCGCGATCAGGTCGAGGATGTCGAGGTCTTCTTCCGACGCGCGGATTTCGCTGCGGCGGGCGTCGCCGAACTCTTCCTTGACGTTCTCCAGCTCGGTGCGGATCACCTGCAGCAGCACGTCCGGATCCTCGAGGATCTCGATCAGGCCACGGATGGTGTCCAGCAGCAGCTTGTATTCCTCGGTCAGCTTCTCCTGCTCCAGTCCGGTCAGGCGGTGCAGGCGCATCTCCAGGATCTGCTGCGCCTGGATCTCGGTGAGCTGGTACGCCCCATCGACCAGGCCCACGCCCATCGGCAGGTCTTCGGGACGCGAGGCATCGCTGCCCGCGGCGGCGAGCAGCGCGCCGACCAGGCCCGGCTGCCAGGTCTTGGCCAGCATGCGCTCGCGCGCTTCGTTCGGATTCGCCGAGGTCTTGATCAGCTCGATCATCTCGTCGATGTTGGCCAGCGCGACGGTCAGGCCTTCCAGGATGTGCGCGCGGGCGCGGGCCTTGCGCAACTCGAAGATGGTGCGACGGGTCACGACTTCGCGGCGGTGGCGGACGAAGGCCTGCAGGATCTGCTTGAGGTTCAGCAGCTGCGGGCGGCCATCGACCAGCGCCACCATGTTGATGCCGAACACCGACTCCATCTGGGTCTGCGAATAGAGGTTGTTGAGCACGACCTCCGCGGACTCGCCGCGCTTGACCTCGATGTAGATGCGCATGCCGTCCTTGTCGGACTCGTCGCGCAACTCGCTGATGCCCTCGAGTTTCTTCTCCTTCACCAGCTCGGCGATCTTCTCGATCAGCCGTGCCTTGTTGACCTGGTACGGGATCTCGCTGACCGCGATCGCCTCGCGGCCGTTGTCGGCCACTTCGATCTCCGCGCGGGCGCGCATGCGCACGCGGCCGCGACCGGTGCGATAGGCCAGGTGGATGCCGCCCACGCCATTGATGATGCCGGCGGTGGGGAAGTCCGGGCCGGGGATGTGTTCCATCAGGCCGTCGATGTCGATCGACGGATCATCGATCAGCGCCAGCAGCGCGTTCACGACTTCGTTGAGGTTGTGCGGCGGGATATTGGTGGCCATGCCCACCGCGATGCCGGCGGACCCGTTGACCAGCAGGTTCGGGAACCGGGTCGGCATGACCGTGGGTTCCTGTTCCTTCTCGTCGTAGTTCGGCTGGAAATCGACGGTTTCCTTGTCGATGTCGGC
>DAOOCX010000107.1:0-7205 GCA_035408605.1 Thermomonas sp.
CACCACGGCGCAGCACGCAACCCCGCTTCCGGCGGGGTTTTTCGTTTCTCTTCCCGCGGATGCCGGCATGGACATCTTCAAGGTCTTCACCATCGAGGCCGCGCACCGGCTGCCCAACGTGCCCGAAGGCCACAAGTGCGCGCGCGTGCACGGGCATTCGTTCCGGATCGAGTTGCACGCCTCCGGCGAACCGGATCCGCACCTGGGCTGGATCATGGATTTCTCCGAGCTGAAGGCCGCGTTCCAGCCGCTCTACGACCAGTTGGACCACCATTACCTCAACGATGTCGAGGGGTTGGCCAACCCGACCAGCGAACGCCTGGCCACGTGGATCTGGGAGCGGCTGAAGCCGCTGGTGCCTTTGCTGTCGGAGGTCGTGGTACACGAAACCTGCACGTCGGGTTGTCGCTATCGTGGCCCGGGCTGAGCGTCGAAACCCTAACGATTGACAATCATTCGCGTTTGAGATCAAATCGCGTCCTCGATCTTGCGAGTGGTGCGATGTACGTCTGCATCTGCAATGGCGTCACCGAACAGCAGGTCCGCGATGCCGCGGAGGCCGGTTGCGCATCGGTGGCCGAACTGACCATGCGCACCGGTGCCGGCGCCAACTGCGGTTCCTGCATCGGCCTGGCTGCCGACCTGCTGGAGGAACACCGGGCGCGACGCGCCTTGCCGTTGCCCATCCTGGCCCAGGCCGCCTGATCCGACTCGCAGCCGCGTGCTCCGCGTTTGCCATCGATCCGCGAAGAGGCAAGTGGGTGCCAGCGTGACGCGAGGCATGATGCGGACGATTCGCGTTTCGCCGCCGATCGGGTGTAACCGCTAGATTGCCAGCACTCCCCGCACACGGACTGCAGCCATGAAGGGCGACGCCAAGGTCATCGAATTCCTCAACAAGGCGCTCTACAACGAGCTGACCGCCATCAACCAGTACTTCCTGCACGCCAAGATGCTGAAGAACTGGGGATTGAAGGAACTCGCCGAACACGAATACCACGAGTCGATCGACGAGATGAAGCATGCGGACGCCCTGTCCGAGCGCATCCTGTTCCTCGACGGCCTGCCGAACTTCCAGGCGCTGGGTCGCCTGCGCATCGGCGAGAACCCGCTGGAAGTCCTGCGCGCCGACCTGGCGCTGGAACTGGAGGCGATCCCGCTCCTGCGCGAGGCGATCGCGCATTGCGAAGCCGTCAACGATTTCGGCAGCCGCAAGCTGTTCTCCGACATCCTGGTGTCGGAGGAAGAACACGTCGACTGGATCGAGACCCAACTGTCGCTGATCGAGCGGATCGGCGAAGCGAATTACCTGGCGCAGCAGCTCGACAAGGGCTGATCGCGCCAGGCGTCAGGTCTTGTCGAGCTGCGCCTGCAGCGCGGCGCGGACCTGGGCGAATTCGCCGACGATGCGCGCCACTGCGGTCGCCGGCTGGGTCAGGGTGCCATCGCGGGCACCGTGTTCCAGGTCGCGCGCGGCATCGGACAGCGTGGTCGCGCCGACATTCGCACTGGACGACTTGAGCGTGTGCGCCGCCACCCGCAACGCGATCGGGTCGTTGCCCACCGCCGCGCGTTCCAGTTGGGCGATCAGGCGCGGTGCGTCTTCCAGGTAGACGGCGACGATCTTGTCGACTTCGCCGCCGAGAACTTCGCGCAATTCATCGAGCACGGACGCATTGATCACCACCGGCGAGCGGGCGGCGATCTGCTCGATCGGCGGCAGGGTCGCCGGTACCACCATGCTGACCCCGCGCCAGCGTTCGATGCAGCGCTCCAGGTCGTTGCGGGTGACCGGCTTGGCCAGGTAGTCGTCCATGCCGGCGTCCAGGCACTTCTGGCGGTCGCCGGCCATCGCGTTGGCGGTCATCGCGACGATCGGCACGCGGTGGTCGGCGTTGCGCTGTTGTTCCAGCTCGCGCCAGCGGCGGGTGGCGCTGTAGCCGTCGAGCACCGGCATCTGGCAGTCCATCAGGACCATGTCGAAGCCGCCGGCCTCCAGTTTTTCCAGTGCGACCTGGCCGTTGCCGGCGGTGTCGCATTCGGCGCCCAGGACCTGCAGCAGGCGCTGCGCGACCATCAGGTTCACCGGGTTGTCTTCGACCAGGAGGATCTTCGCCTTGCGTTCCGGATCCGGCGGGGGCGCCTTCGCCGCGGGCGCGGGATGTTGGTCGTGGCGCGCCCAGGACACGCCGGAGGCCGACAGTACCGAACGCAGGTCGGCGTCCTCGGCATTGCGCGGGATCACGATCGCCGAGACCGGCAGGTCAAGCGAGGTGGCATCGTCGCCGCGCAGGTAGACCAGGCGCGCGTCGCCGTACTGGTTCTTGCGCTCCATGTTGCGGGACAGCGACACGGCGGTACTGCGGATGCTGCCCAGGTCGGCCAGCACCACCGAATACGACCACGGCTCGCCCTGCGAGGACGCCTGGCGCAGGCGTTCCAGCGCATCGTGGGTGTTCTCCACGGCAGTCACCCGCAGCCCCCAGTTGGGCAGGAGCAGGGTCAGGCGCATGCGCAGGCGCTGGTCGGTGGTGATCAGCAATACGCGGCCGCCATGCAACTCTTCAGGCTGCAAGGGCATGTCGCCCTGCACCTTGAGCAGCGGGATCTCGAACCAGAAGGTGGAGCCGTGGCCCAATTCGGACTCCAGCCCGATCCGTCCGCCCATCAGGGTCACGATGCGCCGGCAGATGGCCAGGCCCAGACCGGTCCCGCCGTAGAGCCGCGTGGTGGAGGCATCCGCCTGGGTGAAGGCGCGGAAGAGCTTTTCCTGGGCGGCGGGTTCGATGCCGATGCCGGTGTCCTGCACTTCGAAGCGCAACTGGTGCTGGGCCGCGGTTTCGCGCAGGCGCTTGACATGCAGGGTGATGCTGCCGCGCTCGGTGAACTTGACCGCGTTGCTGATCAGGTTGCTCAGGATCTGCCGCAGCCGGACCGGGTCGCCGCGCACCGGCAGGCGCACCGACGGATCGATGTTGAGCACCAGGCGCAGGCCCTTGGCCTCGGCGGTCCGCTCCATCAGGGTCAGCACGCTCTGCATCAGGTCGCGCAGGTTGAAGCCTGTGGTTTCCAGGTCGAGCCGGTCGGCTTCCAGCTTGGAGTAGTCCAGGATGTCGTCGACGATCCGCAGCAACTGCTGGGCGGAGGCGGTGGCGGTGCGCAGCAGCTCGTGCTGGTCCGGGGCCAGCCGCGAATGCGAGAGCAGGTCGAGCATCGGCACGATGCCGTTGAGCGGGGTGCGGATCTCGTGGCTCATGGTGGCCAGGAATTCCCCCTTGGCCATCACCGCCGATTCCGCTGCCTGCTTGGCCTTTGTCAGTTCGTCCTCGAGCTGGGTATGGCGGTCGATCTCCTGCTGCAGGGCACTGATCTCTGCCGCACCGCGGCGGTTGAGGTCGGTCTGGTCATGCAGTTCGCGTTCGCGGCGGTGTTCCGCGAAGGCCATCGCGGTGCTGCCGAACAGGGCGAGGAAGGCCAGCACCAGGCCGGTGCCTTGCCACGGGCCCTGCACGCCGAGCTGTGCGGCGAGCAGGGACAGGGTGGCACCCGCAGCCGCGCCGAGCGCAAGCCAGCGGGCGGTGAGGAGGTTGAAACCGCGTTCGTCGCCGGAAGTCACAGGGTTGCGTGCTGGAAGTCGAAGTCGAGGGCCTGCTCGGCGCGTTGTACCAGATTGCCCTGGATGAAATCGATGCCGCCCATCCACAGCGCGGCCGCGGCCTGCGGATCCTCCACCGCCTGGCCGATCACTTGCAGGCCGAGCCGGTGCGCGCGGTCGATGACTTCGCGCATCTCGTCGCGCAGTTCCGGCGGCAGCGGCTGGCGCGCGAAATCGGCGGCCAGGCGCAGGTAGCCCAGCGGCAATTGCTGCAGCAGCATGTCGGCATCCGCGCCGTGGCGGTACTGGCTCAGGCAGAACTGCACGCCAGCGGGCACCATGCGTTCGCAGAACTGGCGCAGCAGCATCGAATGCACCAGCGCGTCGTCCAGGCGGATGTCCACCACCAGCGACGTGCCCTCGACGCTGGCCTGTTCCAGTGCATGCACCAGCCAGCCCGAGTAGGCGTCCTGCGCGAGGGTGCGCGGCGACTGCGAAACGAACAGGCGCATCGGCTTGCTCTCGGCGCGGCGCTTCTGCAACAGCACCAGCGCGCGCTCCATGACCCAGCGGTCCAGGGCGGGCAACAGCCCGGATGCTTCCGCGACGGGCAGGAAGTCGCGGGCCATCTGCTCCACGCCCTTGGCATCCCGCATCCGCACCAGTACCTGGAACTGTGCGTCCTCGCCGCCTGCCACCGCGACCACCGGCTGGAAGGCCAGGTGGATGAGGTCGGCCTCGCCGGACAGCGATCCACGCAGGGCATCGGCGATCCCGCCAGTAGGTGGGGCAACGTCCGGCGGCGGCACGTAGGCGGCGATGCCGATCACCTGCTCACGCGCGATGCGCACGGCGTCCTCGGCGGCGGCCAGGACCGCGCCGCCGTCGGCGAAGCCGTGCGACAACGCGGCATAGCCGATCGCGCAACGCAGCCGCAGCGGTTCCTGCTCGACGTGGAAATCGTGGTAGCCGATACCGTCGCGCAGGGTGCGCGCATAGGCATCGAGCTGGCCGGGCTGCAGGTCCGGCGCCAGCACCAGGAACGCGTTGTCGCTGAGGCGCGCCGCGGCCTTGCCCTTGGTGATGGTGCCCAGCAGGCGCCCGGCATCGTTCATCAGCGATTCGAAGCCGGCGTAACCGTAGCGGTTGCGCAGGGCGACCGCATTACCCATCTCGACCAGCAGGGCACCGCCGGTAGTGGACGGGATGCTGGCACCGAGCTTCTGCATCAACGCCGCACGGGTGAACAGTCCGGTGACCGGATGGTGTTCGGGCTCGGCCACGACCTGGCGGTTCTGCGCGGCGCGCGCGCGGCGCACGCGGCTCTGCACGGCAGCGATCAGGTGGCGCGGGCGCACCGGCTTGAGGATGAAGTCGTCGGCGCCGAGTTCAAGCACCTCCAACTGGCGATCCGGATCCTGGTCGCCGGTGAGGAACACCACCGGGATCTGCTCGAAGCGTGGATGTTCGCGAATCTGCACGGTGAGGGTGGTGCCGCTGGTGCCGGGCATGTGCAGGTCCATCAACACCAGGTCGGGCGCGAACTGTTCCATCGTCGCCATCAGCCGTTCGGGCGCCGATACCACCTCCGCCAGCATCCCGGCGCCACGCAGGATCGCCTCAGCGAACAGCGCCTGGCTGCGGTCATCCTCGACGATCACGACCCGGTACGGATCGGTCTTGTCGTTTTCGGTCGCCGGTTCGGCGGACATGGTCATGGCTTACCCCTGGAGATGCCCTTGCAAGCGGCATCCGTCGAACGATTCTGACGAAAAAAGCGTTGGCTGGAGGTCATCGTGCCAGCGCTCAAGCGAGTTCCGGCCGCGGTGCGCGACGGAACAGCCGGCGCCACAACCACCATACGGAAAAGGCGAACAGCAGGCTGATCGCCACTACGATCGCCAAGGCTAACCAAGGATGGGTGAAGGCCAGGGCGAGGCCGCCGACCACCGCGGCGTCCTCGGTCACCGATGCGGTCCAGTTGCTGACCGGCTCCGGCGAGGTGTTGAGCAGGGCGCGCGAGCCGGCCTTGATGACGTGGCTGGTCAGTGCCACGCCGGCGCCGGTGGCCAGCATGCCGGCCCCGAGTTCTCCGTCGGGCGACATCGCCGCCGCGGCCAGGAATGCGCCCACCGGCACCCGCAGGACGGTGTGCAGCAGGTCCCAGATCGAATCCACGCCGGGGATCTTGTCGGCGAAGAACTCCGCCGCGGCCAGGGAGCCCGCCGTCCCCAGGACCCAGGCCGATTGGGTGGCCTGCAGCGCATCCGGCAATTGCAGCCAGCCGAGCGCGCCGGCCAGGCCCACGCCGAACACGGTCAGGTACACGCGCACGCCTGCCAGCCAGGCCAGCAACACGCCGATGGCGAACAGATGCGATTGTTCCAGCTCCATCCCGCAGCCCAGGCGATGCCCCGTGGCACCCTCCACCGCAGTCTATACGGCGCTGCGGCTTGACGCAGGCTCGGACGCGGTGCGATACCACGCCCATGTCGACACCGCATGCCCCGCCGCACCAGCGCGACACCGGCCATCCACGCATGGCCCTGCTGCTGCTGGTGCTGGCGTCGGTGGCGTTCGGCGGTTGGGGCGCGTGGCGCAGTTTCGGCCCGCAACCCGCGAATGCCGGCGAGCGGCTGCGCGACCAGGGCGACCGGATCGAGGAACTGGAGCAGCAGGTCGCCACCCTGACCCGCTCCGACCAGATCAGCCGGCAAGCCAATGCCGACCTGCAGGGCACGCTGGCCGAGCGCGATGAGGAAATCGCCAGCCTGCGCGCGGACATCGCCTTCTACGAGCGCTTCGTCGGGGCCACCGCGCAGCGCCACGGCCTGAGCCTCCACGAACTCGTGCTGGAGCCGCAACGCGACCCGCAGCTCTGGCATTTCGTCGCCACCCTCACCCAGAACCTGAACCGTGGCGCGGTCAGCACCGGCAAGCTGCAACTGTCCGTGGAGGCCAGCGAGGACGGACGCATGCGCAAGCTGGCCTGGAGCGAGCTGCGCCAGCAACAGAACGCACCGGGCGTCGATTACTCGTTCAAGTATTTCCAGCAGGTGGAGGGCGACATCGTCCTGCCGCCGGGGGTCAAGCCGGTGCGCCTGATCGCGCGCCTCGTGCCGGCATCCGGTCCGCCGGTGGAGCAGAGCCTGACCTGGGGCGAGGCGACATCGCCTGCTGGCGCCACGGTGCCCGCCACGCGCTGATCCACGGTTGAATCGCGCGGCCTCGCGCCCCATCCTGACCGGATGGAACAGTCCCTGCACCCGCTGCCCGGCGTCCTCGCCGCCCCGACCACGCCGCCGACCACGCCGATGCAGTTCACCGCCGCGGCCGCGGCGAAGGTGCGCGAACTGATCGCCGAGGAAGGCAATGCCGACCTCAAGTTGCGCGTCTACATCCAGGGCGGCGGCTGCTCGGGCTTCCAGTACGGCTTCGAGTTCGACGAGGGCCAGAACGAGGACGACCTGCCCATCGTCACCGATGGCGTGACCCTGCTGGTCGATCCGCTCAGCCTGCAGTACCTGATGGACGCCACCGTCGATTACACCGAGTCGCTGACCGGCGCGCAGTTCGTGATCCGCAACCCGAACGCGAAGACCACCTGCGG
>DAOOCX010000108.1:0-7183 GCA_035408605.1 Thermomonas sp.
GCGCTGGTCGTCGATGCAGAAGGGCATGTCGTCGGCGAAGGCTGGAACCGCAACATCGCCGAACACGATCCGTCGGCGCACGCGGAGATCGTGGCGATGCGCCGCGCGGGTGCCGCGATCGGCAATCACCGTCTGGTCGGCTGCACCTTGTACGTGACGCTGGAGCCGTGTGCGATGTGCGCGATGGCGATGGTGCATGCGCGCGTGAAACGGGTCGTGTATGGCGCCGCGGATCCGAAGACCGGCGCGGCGGGCAGCGTGTTCGACCTGCTCGGCGATGCGCGCCACAACCATCGCGTCGAAATCGTCGGCGGCGTGCTGGGCGATCAGGCCGGTACGATGTTGACGAACTACTTTCGAGCGAAGCGGGCGAAGCCTGCGATCTAGTTGCGCCGCCGCGCCAGTTCCTGGTCCAGTTCGGCATCGAAGCTGACGACCGCCAGGCTCACTTCTCGCCACATCGCGAAGCTTGCACCGAGCAGGAACAGCACGCCGAACACGGCCAGCAGCGTGGGGACCACGCCCAGCCGGAAGCCGAGGAACGCATCCATCGCCAGCGACAGGCTGGTGCCGACGAAACTGGCCACGGCGCCGTACAGCAGGCGGCAGGCACGCAGGACGAGATGGGCACGTTGGCGGTGACGGAGGATCTGCTCGTCCCGTTCGGCACGATCCGGCGCATCCAGCTCCCAGGCCACGATCAGGCTGCGCAAGCGATCCACCACGCGGGCCAGGCGCGTGTTCGCGGACGCCAGCAACGCGGCGGTGGCGGTGAGGAAGAAGGCGGGGGCCAGCATCGCGGTGAGGATGGCGTAGTGGCTCAGCGCGCCGGTGTTCTGGAGCATGCAGGTTCTCCGGGGGCGAGCCGGTATCATGCCCGCTGCCCACCACGCTTGCGAGCGCATGAACGCGGATTCCCACGCTGATCGCCTGATCTGGATCGACCTCGAGATGACCGGCCTGGACACCGACCGCGACGGCATCCTCGAGATCGCCACCGTCGTCACCGACGGCGACCTCAACGTGCTCGCCGAGGGGCCGGAATGCGCCATCGCCCATCCGTTGGCCACGCTCGAGGCGATGGACGACTGGAACCGCACCCAGCACGGCAAGTCCGGCCTGTGGCGACGGGTGCTGGACGAGGGCGTGGCGCTGGCCGAAGCGGAGGCGCGCACCCTGGACTTCCTGCGCGAATGGGTGCCCGCCGGTGCATCGCCGATGTGCGGCAATTCAATCTGCCAGGACCGGCGCTTCCTGCACCGGCTGATGCCCGCGCTGGAACGCCACTTCCACTACCGCAACCTGGACGTGAGCACGGTGAAGGAACTCGCCCGGCGCTGGTCGCCGGAGGTGCTGGCCAGCGTGCGCAAGGCATCGGCGCACACCGCGCTCAGCGACGTGCGCGACTCGATCGCGGAATTGCGGCACTATCGTCGCTACATGGGGGCGCTGTCCGGGTTGCCGGCGGCGTAAAGCGGGGTCGGGATGGGGCGGATGCCGATGGCGTCTGTGCAGGGATGGCGGGGCAAGGCGCTGGTCGGCCTGCTGGCGCTGCTTTGCCTGTTGCCGCTCTTGGCCGCTGCGCAGGACAAGCCGCTCTCGGCGTTCTACCGGGAGACCTGGACGACTCGCCAGGGCCTGCCGCACAACCAGGTCAACGCGATCGCGCAATCCCCGGACGGCTACCTGTGGCTGGGGACCTGGGAAGGCTTGGTCCGCTACAACGGCCTTGAATTCCATGTCTTCGACCGAGCCAACACCCCCGAGCTGAAGGACAACGGCATCCGCTCGGTGCGTGCCGCCTCCGACGGTGCGGTGGTGATCGGCACCTCCCGCGGCGGGGTGACGGTCAAGCGCGGGGATCGTTGGCGCACCTGGATGGAAAAGGACGGGCTGGCCCAGGAAGAGGTCATGGATGCCCTGCTGGATCGCCAGGGTCGCCTCTGGGTGGCGACCGAAAGCGCCGGTATCACCCGGATGGACGGCGAGGTGCCGGTCCAGTTCAACGAACGCAACGGACTGCCCAGCGACGTGGTCTACGGCCTGCTGCTGGACCGCGATGGCAGCGTGTGGGCGGCCACTGCGAACGGGGTGGCCCATTTCGCCAAGGGCCGCATCCGCAACTACACGCAACAGGCCGGCTTGCCCGCGGCGCCGATCTTCCGGGTCATGCAGGACGCGAGCGGCACGCTGTTCGTGGGCACCGAGCGCGGCGTCTACCGCATGCAGGGCGAACGCTTCGTCCTGCAATCGCCGCTGCTGCCCGAGGACGGCGTGCCCAGCCTGGCGCGGGATACCGCCGGCAACCTGTGGGTCGGCACGGTCAACAACGGACTGGTGCGGCTCGGCGAATCCGGCGCGGAGCGCTTCACCAGCGTGCGCGGCCTGCCCAACAATCGCGTCGCCGCGCTCCTGGTGGATCGCGAGGGCAGCATCTGGGCGGGCACCAATGCCGGCCTGCTGCGCTTGAGCGATGCCTCGTTCAGCACCTGGAACGGCGACCAGGGGCTCAGCGACGACTACGTCCGTGCGTTGTACGAAGCGCCGCGTGGCGGCATGTGGATCGGCACCAGCCGCGGCCTGAACCTGTGGCGTGACGGCCGCATCGAGGCCACCTACAGCGCCGCAGACGGCCTGCCCAGCGATTCCGTGCTGAGCCTGCTGGAATCCCGCGATGGTTCGCTGCTGGTCGGCAGCTACACCGACGGCGTGCTGCGCATGCGCGACGGCAAGGTCGTGGGCCACTACGACAATGCCCGTGGCATGCCCGGCAGCAACCAGGTGCGCGCCTTGGCCGAGGAAGCCGACGGCACCCTGTGGATCGGCACCTCGCGTGGCCTGGCGCGTTATCGCGATGGCACGTTCAAGGCCTACGGCCTGGCCGAGGGACTCCCCCGCGAATTCATCATCTCGCTGCACATCGCCCGCGACGGCAGCCTGTGGGTCGGGACCGCGAACGGGGCCGCCAACATCGTCGCCGGCAAGGTACGCAGCCTGGACATGCGCCCGGTCAATGGCGCGCAGGACGTGTTCGCATTCCACGAGGACGCCGACGGCACCTTGTGGCTGGCCACCGATCGCGGCCTGCTGCGCTACCGGAATGGCGTGCTGCGCGGGCTTGGCCTGAAGGAAGGCCTGCCGGTCGACACGATGTTCAGCGTGGTCGATGACGAGCGTGGCCACCTGTGGATGACCTCCAACCGCGGCGTGCTGCGGATCAAGCGCAGCGATGCCGAAGCGGTGCTCGAGGGGCGCCTGGCGCAACTGCCCTACGATCATTTCGGCGAGGCCGACGGCCTGGTCAGCGCGCAATGCAACGGTGGCTCCGGGCCCGCGGCACTGCGCGACAGCCGCGGCAACATCTGGGTGGCGACGTCGCGCGGCGCGGCGGTCACCAATCCGGCCCGCCTGCAGGCATACCGCCATCAATTGCCGCAGGTCGTCATCGAACAGGCGTACGCCGACGACAAGCCGGTCTCCGCCGAGGACGGGCTGCTGCGCCTGCCTCCGGGCACGCGGAAGCTCGAATTCCGCTACGCCGCCCTCAGCTTCCTGATGCCGCGCTTCCTGCGCTACCGCTATCGGCTGGAAGGCGAGGACGCCGCGTGGATCGAACGCGGCAACCTGCGCGTGGCCCAGTACACCAACCTGCGGCCGGGGCGCTATCGGTTCCTGGTCGACGTCTCGGCACCGACCGTGGGCCGCGACTGGAGCGGCGAACCCACCGTCATCGACATCGAGATCAAGCCGCAACCATGGCAGCAGGCCTGGTTCCTGGCCGTGGCGACCTTGCTGCTCGGCCTGCTGCTGTTCGCCATCTACCGTTGGCGGCTGGGCAACCTGCGCAAGCGCGCCACCGAACTGGAAGACGTCATCGACCAGCGCACCAGCGCGCTGCGCGAGCAGACCGACCGGCTGATGGAGTCGGACCGCGAGAAGTCGATCCTGCTGGCGCGGCTGAAGGAACAGTCGGAGGCGTTCGAGCGGATGGCGCTGGAAGATGCATTGACCGGCATCGGCAACCGGCGCCACTTCGATGCGCGCCTGTCGCACGCCTTCGATCGCGCGGTCGAAACGCGGCAGCCGTTGAGTTTCGCGTTGTTCGACGTCGATGAGTTCAAGCGGATCAACGACCAGTACTCGCATGCCGCCGGCGACCACGCCCTGGTGGCGGTGGCGCATGCGTTGCAGGCAGGCATCGAGGGCCGCGGCAGCATCGCGCGCTGGGGCGGCGAGGAGTTCGCCGTGCTGTTCGAGGGCATGCCGCTGGACGAAGCGCGCCAGCTCTGCGAGCAGTTGCGCGCGCGCGTGCAGGCCATCGATTGCACGGAGTTCGCGCCCGGCTGGTCGATGACGATCAGTGCCGGCGTCACCGAACGCACGGGCCTGGCGCACCACGAGAAACTGGTCAGTCGCGCGGATGCGCTGCTGTACGAGGCGAAGCGGGCGGGGCGCAACCGCATCTGCGGTTGATCTCGCCACCTCCCCTTCGCTGCGCGAAAGGGAGGTGAATCGCAAGGATCAGCCCTTGGCCTTGGCCAGTTGCAACCAGGTATCGACCACGGTGTCGGGGTTCAGCGAGACGGACTCGATGCCCTGTTCCATCAGCCACAGCGCCAGGTCCGGGTGATCGCTCGGTCCCTGGCCGCAGATGCCGATGTACTTGCCCTTGGCCTTCGCCGCGGAGATCGCCATCGACAGCATCTTCTTGACCGCCGGGTCGCGCTCGTCGAACAGGCCGGCGACGATGGCCGAGTCGCGATCCAGGCCCAGTGTCAGCTGGGTCATGTCGTTGGAGCCGATGCTGAAGCCGTCGAAGAGCTCGAGGAATTCGTCGGCCATGAGCGCGTTGGACGGCACCTCGCACATCATGATGACCTTCAATCCATTCTCGCCCTGGACGAGGCCGTTCTCGCGCAGCACATCGATTACCTTGCGGCCTTCGCCGAGCGTGCGCACGAACGGGATCATCACCCACAGGTTGTCCAGGCCCATGTCCTCGCGCACGCGCTTGACCGCCCGGCATTCCAGCGCGAAGGCATCCTTGAAGCTCGGGTCGATGTAACGCGAGGCGCCACGGAACCCGATCATCGGGTTCTCCTCGTGCGGCTCGTACTTGCTGCCGCCGATCAGGTTGGCGTACTCGTTCGACTTGAAGTCGGACAGGCGCACGATCACCGGGTTCGGCGCCACCGATGCGGTGATGGTGGCGATGCCTTCGGCCAGGCGGTCCACGTAGAACTCCACGGGCCCCGCATAACCGGCGGTGCGCGCGTCGATCTTCGCCTTGGTCGCAGCATCCTGGCGGTCGTATTCGAGGAGCGCCTTCGGATGCACGCCGATGTGGCTGGCGATGATCATCTCCAGGCGGGCCAGGCCGATGCCCGCGTTCGGCAGCATGCCGAAATCGAAGGCGCGGTCCGGGTTCGCCACGTTCATCATGATCTTCAGCGGCGCCGGCGGCATGTTGCCGAGGTCCGTCGTGGTGCGTTCGAAGGGCAGGGCGCCTGCATAGATGAAGCCGGTATCGCCCTCGGCGCAGCTGACCGTGATCGGATCGCCGTCCTTGACGCTGTCGAGCGCGTTACCGGTGCCGACCACCGCGGGCACGCCCAGCTCGCGGGCGATGATCGCGGCGTGGCAGGTGCGGCCACCGCGGTTGGTGACGATGGCGGCGCTGCGCTTCATCACCGGCTCCCAGTCGGGATCGGTCATGTCGGCGACCAGCACGTCGCCGGGCTGCACGCGCTCCATGTCGGCCAGCGAACGCACCACGCGCGCGGTGCCGCTGCCGATCTTGCTGCCGATCGCGCGGCCTTCCGCCAGCACGTCGCCGCGCTCGCCCAGCGTGTAGCGCTCGATCTGGGTCGCATGCGCGCGCGACTTCACCGTCTCCGGACGCGCCTGCAGGATGTAGAGCTTGCCGGTATGGCCGTCCTTGCCCCACTCGATGTCCATCGGCCGGCCGTAGTGACGTTCGATCACCAGCGACTGCTTCGCCAGCTCCTGCACGTCCGCATCGGAAATAGAAAACGTGCTGCGCAACGCCGCCGGCGTTTCCTCGGTGCGCACGCGTTCGCCCGGCGCGTCGGAATACACCATGCGCAACTGCTTGCTGCCCAGCGAACGGCGCAGGATCGCCGGCTTGCCGGCATTGAGCGTGGGTTTGTAGACGTAGAACTCGTCGGGATTCACCGCACCCTGCACGACCATCTCGCCCAGGCCGTAGCTGGCGGTGACGAAGACCACGTCGCGGAAACCGGATTCGGTGTCGAGGGTGAACAGCACGCCGGATGACCCCACGTCGGAGCGCACCATCAGCTGCACGCCGGCGGACAGGAACACGTCCTCGTGGGCGAAGCCGTGGTGCACGCGATAGGCGATGGCGCGGTCGTTGTACAGGCTGGCGAACACTTCCTTGACCTTGTGCACGACGTCGTCGGCGCCGGTCACGTTGAGGAAGGTTTCCTGTTGGCCGGCGAAGCTTGCATCGGGCAAGTCTTCCGCGGTCGCCGAGGAACGCACCGCCACCGCGATGTCGTTCGATCCGGCATCCGCGCACAGCTTCGCGTACGCACTGCGGATGTCGGCATCCAGTTCCGGCTGCAGCGGCGCGTCGATCACCCAGCCGCGGATTTCGGCGCCAGCGCGGGTCAGCGCGGGCACGTCCTCGACATCGACCGTGGCGAGCTTGTCGTAGATGCGCGCATGCAGGTCGTTGTGGGCGATGAAGGCCTTGAACGCGTCGGCAGTGGTGGCGAACCCGCCTGGCACCGAGACGCCGAGCCCCGAGAGCTCGCCGATCATCTCGCCGAGCGAGGAATTCTTGCCGCCCACCTGGGCGAGGTCGGTCAGGCGCAGGTCGTTCAGCCACAGGACGTTGTTGATCGAAGCGGGGGCGCTCAAGACAGGCTCCAGTGCAGGGGAGGGCGGCGCGACCGCGCCGAAGCGGCTATTTTACAACCCTCGCCCCGCACGCTGGCCACGAATGCACATGGATCACCCACGCCCCGTGTTCTACGTCTCCGATGGCACCGGTATCACCGCGGAAACCATTGGCCACAGCATGTTGACCCAGTTCAGCGGGATGCGCTTCCAGACCGACCGGCTGCCGTTCGTGGACACCCCCGAGAAGGCGCGCCTGGTGGCGGCGCGGATCCGGGCGGCGGGCGAAGCGAGCGGC
>DAOOCX010000109.1:0-7106 GCA_035408605.1 Thermomonas sp.
GGCGATCCCGAAGGCGCTGAAGCAGGCGGGCCTGACCAAGGATCAGCTGGACTGGATCGAACTGAATGAAGCCTTCGCCGCACAGGCGCTGGCGGTCATCCGCGACAGCGAACTGGATGCATCGAAGATCAACCCGCTGGGTGGTGCCATCGCCTTGGGCCATCCGCTGGGTGCGACCGGCGCGATCCGCACCGCGACCATCGTCCATGGCATGCGCCGCCACCAGAAGAAGTACGGCATGGTGACGATGTGCATCGGCACCGGCATGGGCGCGGCGGGAATCTTCGAGTCACTCTGAGCTTGCTGTCGTTGGATGCGAAAACGGCGCCTTGAGGCGCCGTTTTCGTTGGTGACCCGTAGCCGCGATCAGGTCTCGACGACGCCCATTTCGTCCAGCGCATTCTTCATCAGGTCGCGCGCGGCATCGCTCAGCGTCTCGTGGTCCAGCGCGTAGCGGATGGTCGCCTCGATCAGGCCGATGTGGGTGCCGCAGTCGAAGCGCGTGCCCTGGAAGCGATAGGCCTGCACGGGCTTTTCCGCCAGCAAGGAAGCGATGGCGTCGGTGAGCTGGATCTCACCGCCGGCACCCGGCGCGGTCTGTTCCAGCAGGTCGAAGATCCGTCCATCCAGCACGTAGCGGCCGACCACGGCCAGGGTGCTTGGCGATGCCTCGGGCGCCGGCTTTTCGACGATCGCGTTGATCCGCCCCGACCGCCCTTCGAAGGAGTCGGTGGCGACGATCCCGTAACTGCCGGTCTGCGAACGAGGCACGTCCTGCACCGCGATCACGCTGGCGCCGGACGCTTCCGCGAGGTCGGCCATCTGCTTGAGCGCGCCGGGACCGCGGTTCCAGATCAGGTCATCGGGCAACAGCACGGCGAACGGCTGGTCGCCGATGATGGGCCTGGCGCACAGCACGGCATGCCCCAGCCCCAGCGCCTCGGCCTGGGTCACGAAGACCGCGCGGACATGCGATGGCAGCACGTTGCGGACCAGCTCCAGCTGTTCGAGCTTGCCGCTGCGCTCCAGCTTCTGTTCGAGCTCGTACGCCTTGTCGAAATAGTCCGCGACCGCATGCTTGTAGCGGTTGGTGACGAAGACCAGGGTGTCGCAGCCCGCCTCGATCGCCTCGTCCACCGCGTACTGGATCAGCGGCTTGTCGATGATCGGCAGCATTTCCTTCGGCACGGTCTTGGTGGCCGGCAGGAACCGGGTTCCCAGGCCAGCGACCGGAAACACGGCGACGCGGATGCGCGGGTTGGCGGGTACGGACATTGACGTCACTGCGGCTGGCGGGCGCGACGCGCGGGGAACGCGACCACCGTGGCGACATGGGCCACCTCGGTATCGTCGCTCGGGTTGAACTCGGGGACGGCATCGCGCAGGGCATCCGCCAGGCGCTCCAGGTCGTAGTCGCGCACCGCCGCGCGCAGCACCTCGAGCGCGTGCTCGACGCGCTCCGGTACCACGCTGCGGGCCGCCGCCTGCAGGATGTTCGGATAGGTCGTGGCGCTGTAGCGCTCGTCCGCGTGGAACAGCGTTTCGTGCAGCTTCTCGCCCGGGCGCAAACCGGTGTACTCGATCGCGATGTCGCGCTCCGGCTGCTTGCCCGCCAGCCGGATCATCTGCTCGGCCAGCATCGAGATCGACACCGGTTCGCCCATGTCGAGCGTATAGACCGCCTGCTGCGCACCGATCGAGGACGCCTGCAGGATCAGCTGGCAGGCCTCGGGTATGGTCATGAAGTAGCGGGTCACGTCGCGGTCGGTGACGGTGACCGGGCCGCCGCGGCGGATCTGCTCGCGGAACAGCGGCACCACGCTGCCGGCCGAATCCAGCACGTTGCCGAAGCGCACGGTGACCATGCGCGTCGAACGCGGGTCCACGAGTCCTTGGCAGACCATTTCGGCCAGGCGCTTGGTCGCGCCGAGGACGTTGACCGGATCCACCGCCTTGTCGGTGGAGATCAGCACGAAGGTAGCGACCTTGGCGTCGCGGCAGGCACGCGCGACCACGTCGGTGGCCAGCACGTTGTTGCGCACGGCCTCGCGCAGCTGTCCCTGCAGCAGGGGCACTTGCTTGTAAGCGGCGGCGTGGAAGACCGCTTCCGGTTCGGCCTTGCGCAAGGCATGCGCGATCACCGCCGGATCCCCGCAATCACCGAGGACCAGGATGCACTCGATGCCCTGGAAATCGCGCTTGAGTTCGGTTTCCGCCGTGAGCAACGCGAGTTCGTCGATGTCGACCAGGGTGATCCGGTGCGCGCCATGGCGCGCGCATTGCCGACACAATTCCAGCCCGATCGAGCCGCCAGCGCCCGTCACCAGCACCGAACGCGCGCCCAGCCAGCCGCGGATCGCCTTCCAGTCCGGGGTGTGCGGTTGCCGGCCCAGCAGGTCCTCGATCGCCACTTCCTTGAGCTGGCCCGGCAACGAGCGGCCCTCGAGGATGTCGGCCAACCGCGGCACGGTGCGGAACGGCAGCCCGCTCTGCTCGCACAGGCCGATGACCCGCCGCATCGCCGTGGCGGAGACCGACGGCATCGCGATCACCAGCAGCTGCGCGCCGGTCTCTCGGGCGATGCGGCGCAGGTCATCGACCTTGCCGAGCACCGGCAGGCCCTGCAGGCGCGTGCCGCGCAGGCCGACCGAATCGTCCAGGAAGCCGATGGGGTCGTAGCGCCCGGTGCGGCGCAGGTCGCGCACCAGTGCTTCGCCGGCTTGGCCGGCCCCCAGGATCAGGACGCGCTCGGCCCCGTCGGCGGTCTGCAGCAGGCGGTGGTCCTTCCATGCACGGAAGATCAGCCGTGGCGCCCCCAGCAGGATGGTCAACGCGAACGGATACAGCAGCAGCGCCGCCCGCGACACGAGGTCCAGCCGGCTGTAGAAGAACAAGCCGACGACCACCGCCAGCAGGCCAAGCAGGCTGGCCTTGAAGATGTTCATCAGGTCCGGGACGCTGGCGAACCGCCACAGCCCGCGGTACAGGCCGACGCGCCAGGAGACCAGGCCCTGCGCGACCAGCACGATCAGCACCGTGCTGGAGAAAGGCGCCAGTGACAGGGGGCTTGGCTGCAGCGCGTAGCGCATGTAGTGCAGCCCCTGCCAGCAGACCCAGACCATGACCAGGTCATGCAGCACGACCGCCAGGCGTGGCAGGCGGTACTTGAGGCGATCCTTCCATGTGCTCATGTGCCGAATCCTTCGGTCGTGGTGTCGCTGCGCCGGTGCATCCAGGTCCAAGCCGCCAGCCAGGCCGCCGCCATCACGGCGGCCACCAGCAGCGTGCCGGGCATCCGCATGCCATGCGCGCGAAGCATGATCCCGATTGCCACGCACGTCCATACCGCATACGCGGTGGTCACCCACCGATGTCCCCACCGCCGGCTGCTGCGTTGGAACAGGTGCTGGACGTGCGGCTCCCACCAGCGCTGGCCGGTGGCCACGCGCCAGCAGAGGGTCAGGCCGCTGTCGCCCAGCATGGCCATCGGCGGCAACAAGACGAGTGGCCACGTCGCCGCGGGTAGCGTGGCGATGGCCCCGCCCAGCATCGCCGCCATCCCGTAGCCAAGTGCGCCACTGCCCACGTCACCCAGGAAGATCCGCGCCGTCGGCAGGTTGAACGGCAGGAACCCGAGGCAGGCGCCCGCCAGCGCGACGCCCAGGACCTGCCAGCCTCCACCGAGCAGGCTGGCCAGTGCGGCGGCGCACAGCAGCGCCTGGCTTGTGGCCAGGCCATCGATGCCATCCATGAAGTTCCAGGCATTGACCAGCACCGGCACCAGCACCAGCGCGGCCAGCACCGCCGGCAGGCCCGCGTCCTGCAGGTGCAGCCCCCACGCCAGTGCCACGCCGGCCAGGGCGTGTGCGCCGAGGCGAAGCGCGATCGGCAGCGGGCGATGATCGTCGCCCCACCCCACCCCGGCAACCAATAGCAGGCCGCCCGCGATCGGCCACCAGCCGGCATCCACCCATCCACCGAGCAGGCACATCGCCAGCAACAGCGCGACCGCGATGCCGACGCCGCCGCCGCGCGGCGTCGCCGTCGCATGGCTGCGGCGCTCGCCAGGCTGGTCGAGCATCCCGCACCGGCGCGCGTAGGCGATCGCCCACGCGGTACATGCCATCGAGACCACCAGCGCAGCGACCGCGCAGGCGGCCAGCACGACCGGTTCAGACCACCGCATAGTTCAGCAATGGCTTCACCGTGCCCCACTCCTTGCAACTCGGGCATTGCCAGTGATGGCTGCGTGCGCCGAAGCCGCAACGGGTGCAGCGATAGCTGGGATTGCGCACCAGCAACTGGTCGGTGATGTGCTTGAGGTCGTGGAGGGTCGCGCGTGCGTCCGCCTGCTCCATTTCGGGGTGTTCCGCGATGGTCAGGTCGATCAATGCCGCTTCGCCGCGCACCGACGGGCGATCCTTCAGTTGCTGGCCCAGGTAGCGCCGCGCCGCGCCGACGCCCTCCTCGGCCTCGATCATCCGGGTCAGCGCCAGCACCGGCGAGATGCCCCGATAGTGTTCGCTCATCTCGGCCAGGAAGGCGCGCGCGCCGGTGCGTTCACCGACCTTTGCGTAGCTCTCCAGCAGCGCCGGCAGGATCACCGGCAGGTAGTCCGGGTCGTGGCGGGCCGCGCGTTCGAAGGCGCGCACCGCGCCAGCGGGGTTGCCGGCCTCGGCTTCGATCCGGCCTTCGGTGATGCCGGCGCGCACCGAGGTCGAATCGGCGGCATAGGCACGCTTGATCGCGCCACGCGCGGCTTCGCTGTCGCCGGCGGATCGCAGCCGATCGGCCAGTTCGCATTCGAACTGCGCCACCAGCTTGCCCATCGACTCGCCGGTGGCGGCCTCGAAGCGCTGTGCGTTCTCGATCGCCTTTTCCCAATCGCGCTCGGCCTGGTAGATGCCGATCAGGTGGCGCAACGCCTGCGGCGCGCGCTGGTCGAGCTGGGCGAGGTCGCTGAACACGGTTTCAGCGCGGTCCAGCAGGCCCGATCGCATGTAGTCCTCGCCCAGCGCGGACAGCGCCTGGACCTTCTGCGCATCGCTCAGGTCGGTGCGCTGCGCCAGCGCCTGGTGCAGGCGGATGGCGCGATCCACCTCGCCGCGCCGGCGGAACAGGTGGCCCAGCGCGACCTGGGTCTCGAAAGTGTCCTTGTCGAGTTCCGCGATGTGCAGGAACAACTCGATCGCCTTGTCGGGCTGCTCGTTCAACAGGTAGTTGAGGCCGCGGAAATAGGTGGTCGACAACTTGCTGACCTGGCTGTCGCTGTGGCGTTCGCCACCGCGGCGGCCGATCACCCAGCCCGCCAGCGCCGCCAACGGCAGCAGGACGACGAACCAGACCCATTGGTCGAGGAATTCCATGGCGTGTCAGTCCTGGTGGCGCGGCAGGCGTGCGGTGGCTTCGGCCCGGCGCAGGCGGCGGCGCATCGGAGCGACCACGCCCACGGCGATGATGGTGCCACCGACCAGGACACCCAGCAGCAAGGCCAGCAGCATGCCAAGCCCGAGGCTGGTGGGGATGGTGGTGAAACCGAGGTCGAGCACGACGTGTTGGGTGTTGAGTGCGCCGACGATGGCGCCGAGCGCGATGCAGGCGAACGCGGCGATGAGGCGGAGCAGGCGCATCGGGGACTCCGGGATCGCCTGCCAGCATAACGGACTGCGGCGGTTCAGTCGTCCGTGGGCAAGGGGACGACCGGGCTCACCCGTTCGCGCAGTTCCTTGCCGGGCTTGAAATGCGGCACGTGCTTGCCCGGCAACGCGACGGCATCGCCGGTCTTCGGGTTGCGGCCGGTACGTGGCGGCCGGTAGTGCAGGGAAAAACTGCCGAACCCGCGCACCTCGATGCGCTCGCCCACGGCGAGCGCGCTGCCCATCATCTGCAGCAGCGACTTGACCGACATGTCGACATCGTCGGCCTTGAGGTGGGGCTGGCGTCGCGCCAGCAATTCGATGAGTTCGGACTTGGTCATGGAGCCACGCGGTGTGCTGCCAAGAAAATGGCGGCCCGGCCTGGGCCGGACCGCCATGATCGTCAGGCCGTCAGGATCACTCGGACTTGCTGTTCAGCTGCTCGCGCAGCAGCGCACCCAGCTTGGTGGTGCCGCTGGAAGCGTCGGAAGCGGCCTTGTTGTACTCGGCCATCGCCTCGGCGGTCTCGGCATCGTCCTTGCCCTTGATCGAGAGCTGCAGGCTGCGGCCCTTGCGGTCCATGCCCACGAACTTGGCCTCGATTTCCTGGCCGACCTTCAGGTACTGGCTGGCATCCTCGACGCGCTCGTCGGCGACGTCGCGGGCCATCACGTAGCCTTCCACGCCATCGCCCAGGTCGATGGTCGCGCCCTTGGCGTCCACTTCCTTGACGGTGCCGGTGACCTTGGTGCCCTTGGCATTCGCCGCCATGAACTGGCCCAGCGGATCCTGTTCCATCTGCTTGACGCCCAAGCTGATGCGCTCGCGCTCCGGGTCGACCGCCAGCACCACCGCTTCGAGCGTATCGCCCTTCTTGTAGTTGCGGGCGATGTCTTCGCCGGTGGAGTTCCAGCTGATGTCGGACAGGTGGATCAGGCCGTCGATGCCGCCGTCCAGGCCGATGAAGATGCCGAAGTCGGTGATCGACTTGATCTGGCCGGACACCTTGTCATTCTTCTTGTGGATCGCGGCGAAGGTCTCCCACGGGTTGCTGGTGACCTGCTTGATGCCCAGCGAGATGCGGCGACGCTCCTCGTCCACGTCCAGCACCATGACCTCGACTTCGTCGCCGACCTGCACGACCTTGGCCGGGTTGACGTTCTTGTTGGTCCAATCCATCTCGGACACGTGGACCAAGCCTTCCACGCCCGGCTCGATCTCGACGAACGCGCCGTAATCGGTGACGTTGCTGACCTTGCCGAACACGCGGCTGTTGGACGGATAGCGGCGGGCGATGTTGTCCCACGGATCCTCGCCCAGCTGCTTCAGGCCCAGCGACACGCGGTTGCGCTCCTTGTCGTACTTGAGCACGCGCACGTCGAGCTCGGCGCCGACTTCAACGACTTCGGACGGATGGCGCACGCGCTTCCACGCCATGTCGGTGATGTGCAGCAGGCCGTCGATGCCGCC
>DAOOCX010000110.1:0-7105 GCA_035408605.1 Thermomonas sp.
GCGCTGCGCATCCTGCGCGCCTGCCACGCGCTGGGCATCCGCACGGTCGCCGTGCATTCCACCGTCGACCGCAACCTCAAGCACGTGGCGATGGCCGACGAATCCGTCTGCATCGGCCCGGCGCCGTCCAGCGAGAGCTACCTCAACATGGCCTCGATCATCGCCGCCGCCGAGGTGACCGATGCGCAGGCGATCCACCCCGGTTACGGCTTCCTCTCCGAGAACGCCGACTTCGCCGAGCGGGTCGAGCAATCCGGCTTCGTCTTCATCGGGCCGAAGGCCGACACGATCCGCCTGATGGGCGACAAGGTCGAGGCGATCCGCGCGATGAAGGCCGCCGGCGTGCCCTGCGTGCCCGGCAGCGGCGGCCCGCTCGGCGACGACGCCGCCACCAACATCCGCATCGCCGCGGAGATCGGCTACCCGGTGATCGTGAAGGCCGCCGGCGGTGGTGGCGGACGCGGCATGCGCGTGGTGCAGACCGAGGCCGCGCTGGCCAACGCCATCAGCACGACCAAGCAGGAAGCCAAGGCCGCGTTCGGCAACGACATGGTCTACATGGAGAAATTCCTGGAGAACCCGCGCCACGTGGAGATCCAGGTGCTGGCCGACGGCCAGGGCAACGCGATCCACCTGGGCGAGCGCGACTGCTCGATGCAGCGCCGCCACCAGAAGGTGGTCGAGGAAGCGCCCGCGCCCGGCATCACCGAGCAGGCACGCGCGGAGATCGGCAAGGTCTGCGTGGACGCCTGCCTGCGCATCGGCTATCGCGGCGCCGGCACCTTCGAATTCCTGTACGAAGACGGCCGCTTCTACTTCATCGAAATGAACACCCGCATCCAGGTCGAGCATCCGGTCACCGAACTGGTCACCGGCATCGACCTGGTCCGCGAACAGTTGCTGATCGCCTCTGGCCACAAGCTCTCGATCAAGCAGTCGGATGTGGTGCTGAAGGGCCACGCGATCGAGTGCCGCATCAACGCGGAAGACCCGGACACCTTCATGCCTTCGCCGGGCCTGGTCAGCCACTTCCATTCGCCGGGCGGCCCGGGCGTGCGCGTCGATTCGCACATCTACGAAGGCTACCGGGTGCCGCCGAACTACGACTCGATGATCGGCAAGCTCATCGTCCACGGCGCCGACCGCGCGCAGGCGATCGCGCGCATGCGCGTGGCGTTGAGCGAAATGGTGGTGGACGGCATCAAGACCAATGTGCCGCTGCAGCAACGCATCCTTGCGGATGGCGGTTTCGCGCAGGGCGGGCAGAACATCCATTACCTGGAAAAGCGCCTGGCCGAGCGCAAGGAAAAAGCGCTGTCGATCCTCTGAGCCGAGGTGGCGTGACCGCTTCGGGGCCGATTTTCCGCTTTACTGTGGGTATCGACCCGTCGTCCGGAGCCGCCATGCAACGCCGCCACGCCCTGTACCTCGCCTTCGCCGCCACCCTCGTCGCCCTGCCCGCCTCCAGCCAGCAGGGCAAGAACCCGCCGACCAACCTCTACATCGACGTGCTCACCCACAACATGGCCGGGATGCCGGACATGGGCGGGATGATGGGGGGCCTCGGCGGCTTCATGGCCCGCCGCATGGGCGGCGCCGACACCGGCAAGCCGACGTATCCGACCACGCGCGCTGGCGGCATGACCGGGCAGTACCTGGACATCGCCCTGCACAACAGCCTCAAGCCGGGCATCGAGGCGGCCGACCAGATCCCGGGCGGACTCAAGCTCGGAAAGTCGCTGACCCTGATCCCGATCGACCCGAGCAAACCGACCGAAGGCAGCACGCCGCCCGGCAAGATCCCGGACGTGACCATCAAGATCACCGAGTACTGGGGCTGCGGTGCCAGCGTGCGCAAGGGCCAGCCCAAGGTCGCCTCCTTCACGATCAAGGGCGGCAACAAGAGCATCGACCCCAACAACCCGATGGGTAGCATGCAGGGGGTCGATTTCCAGCAGAGCGGCAGCCTCTCGAAGACCATCCCGGTGCAGGATCGCGACATCGACCTGAAACCGGGCTGGGTGTACTGGCCGAATCGCAAGCACGGCAAGCAGGTGCCGAACGGCGCGCGCCTCGCCGGCGACCACCGGATCACCGGTGACGGCATCCCCGCCTCGATGCAGTTCCAGGTCCAGGAAAACGCGGATTTCATGCCCAAGCTCGCGTTGCGCACGCAGGGCGAGGCGACCGACGCGATTGGCCTGAGCTGGCCCATGGTCGAGCGCGCCCGCGGTTACCACATCACCGGCATGCACATGCAGGTGCTGGGGGAGAATTCCTACGCGATGACGCTCTGGAGCAGCGCCGAAGTCCCCGGTGCCGGCCAGGACCTGCATACCAACCTCAGCGCCGGCCAGCTGGACAAATGGCTGAAGCAGAAGGTCCTGCTGGCCTCGACCGCGACCAGTTGCACCATTCCCAAGGGCATCTTCTCGGGTGCCTCCAACGTGGAAGGCCAGCAGGCGACCATGCCCGGCATGCTCAGCATGACCGCCTATGGCCCCGAGAGCTGGATCACCTACCCGCCCAAGCCGGCGGATCCCAAGCAGCCGTGGAACCCGGAATGGAGCGTCCGCCTGCGCGCACGTTCCAGCGCCACCGCGATCCTCGGCCTGGATTTCGGCGGCATGCAGCAAATGGATGACGGGGACGGCGAGGACCAGCAACAGCAGCCACAGAAGAAGCCGGGCATGAAGGGCCTGCTGAAGGGCATCCTGGGCGGCTGATCGCCAGCGGGCTTGTCGCCGCGTGCCTGCGCGGCGACCATGGCGGCAGGCCACCGGGCAAGCCGCCATGCCGCAGACGACAGCACGCGACGCCGTGCAGGAGGGGCCACCGGCCTCCGCGCGTTCCGGCGCGAAGCGGGCGCTGGATGCGGCCGTCGTCAACATCGAGCTGACCCTCATCAGCATCATCCAGGGCCTGGCCCTGGGCGTGCTGGCCGCCGCCAGCGTCGAGCCGCTGGTGCAACTGCAATGGCAGGCGTGGCCGTACGTGCTGACCGGCCTGCTGGTGGTGCTGATCTTCTGGTCGCGCGCGCTGGTGCACACGCTGTCCTTCATCGGCTGGCCGCTCGAGTTCGGCCACACCTTCGTCTATTTCGGCGCCACGTTGCTGGAGGCGGTGGCGCTCAGCCAGGTCGCCCATCCCGAGCGCTGGTTTGCGCTCAATACGCTGTATGCGGTGGCGGTGTGGGGGCTTTACGCCTACGACACGCGGGTGGTGCGCGCGCACGCCGCCGACTTCGGCACCGCGGACGAACAGGCCCTGCTGGCCGACATCCTGCGCGACCAACGGGTCAACACCCGCTTCATGATGCCGGCCGCAGTCGCGTTCCAGGGCCTGGCCTGGTGGCTCGTGCATGCCTATCCCCACGCCTTCATCGACCGCGGCTGGCACCTGCTGCTGATCGGGCTGACCCTGCTCTTCAGCCTCAACTACCTGGTCGGCGGGGTGCGCATCCTGCACCGCCGGCAGGCATGGATCGTGGCCCGCCACGCGCAGGAATTGCACGAGGCCTGAGCACGCCGGCCATTCCCGCCGCGGCCGCGATGGCCAATACTTGCCGCCATGCCCTACCTGCAACTGACCCTGCCCTGCAGCGAAACCGACCAGCCCCGCTACGAGCGCACGCTCGAGGACGTCGGCGCGCTCGCGGTGAGCCTGCAGGATGCGCACCTGGACGATGCCGACGAGCAGGCGATCTTCGAACCTGGCGTGGGCGAGATCCCGCTGTGGGACGAGATGACGATCACCGCACTGTTCCCGGCCGAGACCGACGGACTCGTCCTGCTGGCGGCGATGGAGTCCTTCGATCCCGGCCTGGACTGGTCGAAGGTGCGCTTCGAGACGGTCGAAGACCAGGACTGGGAACGCGCGTGGATGGACCAGTTCCAGCCGATGCAGTTCGGCGCGCGCACCTGGATCGTGCCCTGGAACCATGACCTTCCCGGCGAGGCGGATACGCCCGGCGCCGCGGTCATCCGGCTGGATCCCGGCCTGGCCTTCGGCTCCGGCACGCACCCGACCACGGCGCTGTGCCTGCGCTGGCTCGATGGGCTGGCGACGGAGGGCGCGTTGCAGGGCCGCGACGTGCTCGACTTCGGTTGTGGCAGCGGCATCCTGGCGCTGGCCGCGATGAAGCTCGGCGCCGCGCGCGCCATCGGCGTCGACAACGATCCGCAGGCGATCATCGCCACCGCAGACAACGCCGAACGCAACGGCGTCCGCATCGATACCTTCATGCCCGCGGACGAACCGGCCGCGACCTATCCGGTGGTCGTCGCCAACATCCTCGCGTCCGCGCTGGATGCACTGGCGGAGACGCTGGCGGCGCGCACCGCGCCCGCGGGCCGCATCGCGATGTCGGGGATCCTGGCGGGACAGGAAGACGATCTGCTGCTCCGCTTCGCCCCGTGGTTCGACGCCCTGCGCGTGGCGCGCGAGGACGACTGGATGCGCATCGAGGGCGTGCGCAACGCGCGGCCGGTGAGCGCATGAGCCGGACCCCGAGTTTCGCCCTGCGCGATGCGCCCGCCGCCACGCGCCGCCGTGGCGAATGGCTGGCACTCGCGGTGCTCGTGCTGGCGTTCGCAGGCCAATTGTTCTTCGGCGAACGCGCCGTGCTGGCCGCCAACGCGCAGTGGCGGCCGCTGGTCGTGGCCGCCTGCGACGTCGCCCGTTGCAGCCTGCCGCCGTGGCGCGAACCGACGGCGTTCACGATGCTGGCGCGCGACGTCATCGCGGTGCCGCAACATCCCGGGGTGCTGCGCGTGCAGGCCAGTTTCCGCAACGACGCGCGCTGGGCGCAGGCGTGGCCAGCCCTGGTCCTCACCTTGTCGGATGCGGACAATCGCACCCTGGGCGCGCGCCGCTTCCTGCCGCGCGATTACCTGGGCGATGCGCCGTCCTCGACGCTTCTGGCACCGGGACAGGCCTCGCAACTGGCGTTCGACATCGTCGAGCCGGCGCCGAACGTGGTTGCCTTCGACTTCAGGTTCGATTGAGAAGGTTCGACTGAGCGGCGACCGCGACGGACTGCCTCGGCGCACGCGACATTTTTTTCGCGATGAATGCGGCGACGCACTCACGCCTCGCCATCCTTCGCGCTAGACTCGCTCCCCCGCATCGAGGCCAAGCCGATGCGGCCGCACCGAGGGGCTCCCGCTTGAACGTTTCCGCCGACCGCCAGGACGCCAGCCGCGCGCCGTTGCGCGACCATGTCGCCACGTCCGTGCGCCGCTACCTGCGCGACCTCGACGGCTGCGACACCGACGACCTCTACAACATCGCCCTGCGCGAGCTGGAAATCCCGCTGTTCGCGGAAGTGCTGCGCCACTGCGACGGCAACCAGAGCCGCGCCGCGTCGATGCTGGGCATCCATCGCGCCACACTGCGCAAGAAGCTCAAGGATTACGGGCTGTCGTCCTGACGCCATCGATATCCGCTTTTGTGGGAGGGGCTTCAGCCCCTCCCACAAGGGCACCGGCACGCTCGCACGGCCTATAATCCGCGTTCCCCACCGCGCGACCCCCGCATGACCACCAACCTGTCCGAAGGTCCGTCCGTGGCCATTCGCCGCGCCCTGCTGTCCGTGTCCGACAAGACCGGCCTGCTCGACCTCGCGAAAGCGCTCGCCTCGCGCGGCGTGGAGTTGCTCTCCACCGGCGGCACCGCCAAGGCGTTGCGCGATGCCGGCCTGGCGGTCAAGGACGTCAGCGAGCACACCGGCTTCCCGGAAATGATGGACGGGCGGGTCAAGACCCTGCACCCGAAGGTGCATGGCGGCCTGCTGGGGCGCGCAGGCATCGACGATGCGGTGATGGCCGAGCACGGCATCGACGCGATCGACCTGCTGGTGCTGAACCTGTATCCGTTCGCGAAGGTGTCGATGGATCCATCGAGCACGTTCGAGGACGTGATCGAGAACATCGACATCGGCGGCCCGGCGATGCTGCGCAGCGCGGCCAAGAATTTCGCCCGCGTCGCGGTGGCCACGGATCCGGCGCAGTACGCCGGCATCGTCGACGAGTTGAATGCCAGCGCCGGCACGCTGTCGGCGAAGACCCGCTTCGCGTTGGCGGTGGCCGCGTTCAACAACGTCGCCTTCTACGACGCCTGCATCAGCAACTTCCTGTCCGCCAAGCAGGAGGACGGCAGCCATGCGCAGTTCTCCGCGCAGGCCAACGGCAATTTCGTCAAGGTGATGGACCTGCGTTACGGCGAGAACCCGCACCAGCAGGCGGCGTTCTACCGCGACCTGTGGCCGGCACCCGGCTCGCTCGCCACCTTCACCCAGTTGCAAGGCAAGGAGCTCAGCTACAACAACATCGCCGACAGCGACGCCGCATGGGAATGCGTGCGCCAGTTCGATGCGCCGGCCTGCGTCATCGTCAAGCACGCCAATCCCTGCGGCGTGGCGGTCGGCGCGGCCTGCGGCGATGCCTACGAGCTCGCCTATGCCACCGACCCGACGTCGGCCTTCGGCGGCATCCTCGCGTTCAACACGAAACTCGATGCGGCGACCTGCAAGGCGATCCTCGACCGCCAGTTCGTCGAGGTGCTGATCGCCCCCGACTACGAGGACGGCGCGCTCGAGTACGCCCGCAAGAAGGCCAACGTGCGCGTGCTGCGCATCCCGATGGCGAAGCCCTCGCCCGGCTTCATCGACACCAAGCGCGTCGGCTCCGGGATGCTGATGCAGACCGCCGATGACCGCGTGATCACGCGCGACGACCTCAAGGTCGTGACGAAACTGGCACCAACCGAGGCGCAGTTCGCCGACCTGCTGTTCGCCTGGAAGGTGGCGAAGTTCGTCAAGTCGAACGCCATCGTGTACGCCAAGGAAAACCGTACGATCGGCGTGGGCGCCGGGCAGATGAGCCGGGTGTATTCCGCGCGCATCGCAGGCATCAAGGCGCACGATGCCAACCTGCAGGTGGAAGGCTCGGTGATGGCCAGCGATGCGTTCTTCCCGTTCCGCGACGGCATCGACGCCGCCGCCGAAGCCGGGATCAAGGCCGTGATCCAGCCGGGCGGTTCGATGCGCGATGCCGAAGTGATCGCCGCCGCCGACGAACACGGCCTGGCGATGGTGTTCACCGGC
>DAOOCX010000111.1:0-6997 GCA_035408605.1 Thermomonas sp.
CCATGGTCATCACCGGATCGTCGGCACGGGCCGAACCGGCTGACCAGCTCGCCGGCCCAGTGCTGCGCGTCGGCGGCGCTGCCACCATTGCCGCAGAACAGCAGCTTGCGACCGTTGCGCAATGCGTCGATGCACCGCGCCACGGCATCCTCGAGTTGCGCATGCAGGGCGCTGTCCTCCGACAATGCCTGCATGTTCGCCAGCGCCTTGTCGAATTCGCCATGGATGACTTGCTGGATCGCGTCGCTCATGGCGTCCTCCATGCGGTCGCGCCGCCGGGGTTGAAATGGAAATCCAACAGGCTGCCGCCCTGTGTCGACAATGCGGCCGAAAGGCGCACTCGATCGACCGGGTCGCAGACGAACATCATGAAACCACCGCCGCCCGCGCCGGACACCTTGGTCGCGACCGCGCCATTGTCCATGGCCAGCGCTTCCAGCGCGTCGATCATCGGGTTGCTGATGCTGCTGGCCATGCGCTTCTTCGCCTGCCAGCCCTGCTGCAATGTGCGTGCGAAACCGGGCAGGTCGCCGCGCAGCAGGTGCTCCTTCATCTGCACGGCCTCGGCCTTGAGCTGGTGCATCGCCTCGATCGGATTCACCGCGCCGCTGGCGGCATTGCGCGCCTGCTCGTCGATGATCCGCGCCGACTCGCGCGACACGCCGGTGAAGTACAGCAGCAGGGATGCCTCGAGTTCCGCCGACACCCAGTCCTTGATCCGCAGCGGATTGACGATCACGCGGTCGCCGGCGTGGAACTCCATGAAGTTGAACCCGCCGAACGCGGCGGCGTACTGGTCCTGCTTGCCGCCGGCCAGGCCGAGGTCGACACGCTCGATGTCGTAGGCAAGATGGGCGATCTCGTATTCGCCCAGCGCCAGCGAGAAGTACTCGGCCAGCGCTGCCACCAGCGCGACCACCAGGGTCGATGACGAGCCGAGGCCGGATCCCGGCGGCGCGTCGGACCAGGTGCGGATGCGCAGCGGCGGGCGTTCGCCACCCAGATAGTCGTGGCTGATGCGCAGGTAGGCACCCGCGAGCAACTGCACCGGCCCGGCATTCGCGTCCAGCTCGGCAGGCGCAACAGCGACGCGCGCGCCGCGATCCAGCGCCTCGAAGACCACCAGGCCATCGCTCCCGGCATCGACGGTCGCGTATGCGTATTTGTCGATGGCGGCGTTCATCACGCAGCCGCCGTGCAGGTCGCAGTACGGGGCGACATCGGTACCACCGCCGGCCAGGCCGAGGCGCAGCGGCGCGCGCGCGCGGATGATCATTGCGCGGGCTCCGCGGCGATGGCGAGCGCGGACGCCAGTTGCGTGCGCAGCGTGTCGCGCGAGAAATGCGCGCGCGCATACGCCGCGCCGAGGCGGGATTGGCGCGCCCATGCCGCGTCGTCGTCCAGCAAGCGCAACAGATGACCGGCGAGCGCAGCCTCGTCGTCGGCGACGGCGCAGGTCGTTTCGACATCGGGAAGCCCTTGCGCGCCGACCGAGGTGGTCACCAGCGGCAAGCCCTGCTGCAAGGCTTCCACCACCTTGCTCTTCACCCCCGCGCCATAGCGCAGCGGCACCACCGCAACGCGCGCATGCGCATAGCGGCGCTGCAGTTCGGCATCGTCGACGAAACCGGTGACTTCGACGCGTTCGCCGGCCAGCGCAAGCACTTCCGCGGTCGGGTTGGAGCCAACCAGCGACAGCCGCGCTTCGGGGCGGCGTTCCCACACGCGCGGCATGATCGAGTCGACCAGCCAGCGCGCGGCATCCACGTTCGGCGGATGGGCGAAGCCAGCGACGAACAGCAGGTGTTCGCGTTGCTGCAAGACCGCGTCGTCGCCGAAGCGCTCGTACGCATACGGGGTGATCGCACACGCATCCGCTGCGGGTTCGATCGTGCGCACCTGCGTGGCCTCGTCCTCGCTCGGATACAGCACGCCATCACAGCGCTGCCAGATGGTGCGTTCGCGTCGTTCCATCGCCGCGGCGGCGCGCAGCAAGGCATCGCGATCATCGCCCTCGGGCAGCAACGCGGCCTGGTCGCGCATGCGGCGGAAATGCAGGTCGTGGCCGTAGTACACGACACGCGCGCGGCTGCAGGCACGGATCGCATCGAGATGGGCATCGGCCACATCCGGCCGCGACAGCAGCACCGCATCGAACACGTCGCCGTATTCGCGCAGCATCGCGCCGATGCCGTCACGCCAGCGGACGCCGTGGAAGACTTCCACGCCCATCGCCTGCAGCTGAGGCGCGTAGTTCGGGTCGTAATACAGATTGTCCGGCCAAAACTTCACCACTGCGCCGGCATCCAGCAGGGCGCGAATGAAGGCGAGCATGGTGCGGGAGCCGGCATCGCGGTCCGGTTGCGGGATGTAGTGGTCGACCACCAGCACCATCGGCCGGTCCCAGGCGCGGTCGCGCGCGCGGGTGACCTGCTCGCCGTTCGGATAGTGCGCCTGCAGCGCATCCTGCCAGCGCGTGCGCAGGGTCTGCTGGTTGGCGAGCTGGTAGGCCTTGATGCCGCCACCGGTATCGGTGCCGTGCGACACGCCTTCGTGGTGGACGACGCGCGAGAACGGCGTGTAGTAGACCTGCAGGCCGGCTTCGCGCACGCGGAAGCAGAGGTCGGAATCCTCGCAATACGCCGGCGCGTAGCGCTCGTCGAAACCGCCCAGTCGCTCGAACAACGCGCGCGGCAGCAGCAGCGCCGCGCCGGAGCAGTAATCGGCGCGACGCACGTAGTTGAATTCGTTGGCGTCGGGATCGCCCAGCCGGCCGTAGTTCCATGCCGAGGCATCCCGCCAGACGATCCCGCCCGCCTCCTGCAAGCGCCCGTCGGGATACACCAGCATGGAACCGGCCACGCCGGCATCGGGGTGGATGGCGAACACGTCAAGCAACGCGTCCAGCCAGTCGCGGGTGACTTCGGTGTCGTTGTTGAGCAGGCAGATGTACTCGCCGCGCGCCAGTTGCAGCGCCTGGTTGCAGGAGCGCAGGAAGCCCAGGTTCCGCGGGTTCTCGTGGTAACGCAGGCCGGGCACGTCGCGAAGCGGGGTCATCGCGGGATCGCCCGAGGCGTCCTCCAGCACGAGGACTTCGAAGCTGGCATGCGCGCCTGCCTGCTGCAGCGAGTGCAGGCAGCGCGCGGTGTAGTCGGCCTTGCCGTAGGTCGGGATGACGATGCTGACCCGCGGCGCGGGGACCGCCTCGAAGGCAAGGCCAGCGAACGGGTTGGCCGGCTCGCGCGTCGCCGCCGACTCGATGGCATCCCCCGTTGTCGCCAACCCGGGGTCGCCCTCGAGCGGCGCAGCGACCGCGTCCGCCGGGTTCGCGGCGGGCAGGGCAAGCGCGCGCGGGCGCTGTGGCAACGTGGGCTCGGCGCCACTGCCGCGCAATCGGGCCAGCAGGCGTCGCAGCGGGCGCGCCAGCTTCCAACTGGAGGAGCCCAGCACGCCTCCCAGCACCTGCTCCATCTGGTCGGCATAGCGCTCCAGCGATTGCCGGGCCGCGCGTTCGCGTCCGAGCGCCGCCTCTTCGCGCGCAAGCGATGCCTGCAAGTGCGTCAACTCGCCAGCCATCTTGTCCAGCTGGTCGCGCATCTCGTGTTCCTGCCGTTCCTGCCGGGCCACCGTCGCTTCAAGCGCGGCCATCCGTCCCCTGCTGTCCGCCAGTTCCGCATCCAGGGACTGCGCCCAGGCCAGCTTCTCCAGGCGATCGGCGTCGACGCGTTCGTAGTCCAGGCGCGATCGTGCCAGCTCGCGGCCCAGAGCCTGCGCCCACTGCGTCTTGGTGTCGCGATCGGCCTCCAGTTGCCGATAGAGCGATTGCAGCGCGGCCAGTTCGCCCTGCAGCGACATGGCCCACGAGGTCTTCGCCTCGCGATCGGCGTCGGCTTGCCGGTACAACGCCTGCAAGGATGCCAATTCGTGCTGCAACGACGTCGCCCAGGCGATCTTCTCCGCACGATCCGCCTCGGCCTGGCGGTACACGCCCTGCAGCGACGCCAGCTCCGCTTGCAAGGCACGCGCCCAGTCCGCCTTTTCGTCGCGATCGTCTTCCGCCTGCCGGTACAGCCCCTGCAGCTTGAGCAACTCGTCGCGTAGCGATGTCGCCCAGCCAACCACGGCCTCGTGTTCGCCGACCTGCGCGCCCTGCAGGTCGCGCATCGCATGCAGGGCCTCGTCGAGTTGCGCGGCCCAGCGGCCTTGCTCGTCGAGTTCGCCGCGCATGGCGTCGGTGATCCTGCGCAGCGCCGCGACTTCGTCGCGACTGCGCGCAAGCAGGCCGGCATAGGCGTCGACGAGCGGCAAGGCCGTGGCGATGCCGGTGCTGAACCGCTGTTCCGCGGTGTCCACGCCGGACGCGTCGAGGGCACCGGCGGCGAGCGGTGCCAATGGCGCCAGGGAGCCATCCAGCGCGCTCGCCGACGCATGGTGATGGCGCAGTTGCGGGCTTAGGAAAGCGTCGATCGCGCGCGCCTGCTCGGCATCCGCCACCAGGTCCAGCGCCAGCGACTGGTCGATGCGGCGCACGCTGGCGCGCCAGTCGTCCAGCAGGTCGTCGTAGGCGATCATGTCGCGACGGCAGCCCGCGCTGCCGCGCACCGCATCGAGCAGATAGCGCGCCCACAGCAGTTCGCCGATCACGACCGGCAGGCCATCGCGGCGCAACAGCGAGCCGGCGACCTCGCGTGGATGACGCGACACCAGCAGCACCCGCGGCTCGATGCCCAGCCCGCCCAGCACGCGTCGCCACAACGGGATCAGCCGGCACAGGCGCGGATCCTTGACCGCCCAGGCAGGCGTGCCGGCGAAATCGCGATGCAGGATCGCGGTGATCGCCTCGCCCGCTTCGCGCGCCGCGTCGCTGTCCAGCCAGCCGTCAGGCATCGGCCGCGGGTCGTCCCAGCGCCGGTCGAGCTCGGCGAACAGGGCCTCGTGCACGGAGACGATGCCCTGGTGCTCCCAGAAGCCAAGCGGGTTGTCCGGGCCGGGCGGCATCAGGTCATCGCCCAGCGCCACACCCAAGAGGTTGAGCACGCGGGTCAGCGCCGAGGTGCCGCTGCGATGCATGCCCAGCACCAGCAGCGCCACCGGCGCACTCGCCGTGGCCCTCCCCTGAACCTGTCTTGCCATGCCCCTGCCGCCTGCGGTCAACTCACTGCGTGCGCTTCGCGGGGAACTGGCCCTTGCCGTCCACCGGCACCGACGGCTCGACCCGGATCTCGCGCGGCTGGGTGGTCGACAGCGGCAGTTCCAGCAACTCGAAGCGCTGGCTGAGCGAGCGGGTCAGTTCCTCCGCCTGGGTATCGGTTTCGATGATGTAGGGCACGATCATCAACACCAGTTCGGTCTTGTTGCGCCCCTGCTTCTGGGTCTTGAACAGGTTGCCCAGCAAGGGCACGTCCTTGAGGAACGGCACACCGCTGTTGCCATTGGTCTGCCGCTGCGACATCAGGCCGGCGATCAGGATCGCGCTACCGTCCTTGAGGCTGAGGCTGGTGCTGTAGGAGCGGTTGAAGATGGCCGGCGAATTCACCGTGGAGTCCGCGCCGACCGGCAGCGCCTCGCTCACTTCCTGGCGCAATTCGATATCCACCCGGTCGTTGGAATACACCACCGGCTTGATGCTCAGCAGGATGCCGGTCTTGCGGTACTGCACGGTCTGGATGATGCCGGTGTTGCCACCGGTCGTGATGCCGGAGGTGGCCTGCGAGCTGATCGTGGGCACTTCGGTGCCGACGTCGAGGTTGGCTTCCTCGCCACTCTTCACCATCAGGCGGGGCGTCGACAGCACGCTGATCCGGTCCTGGCTGGCCAGCGCCTTCAGCGAGGCCCGGGTCTGCCCGCCGATGTCCAGCAGGTAGTTCAACCCGGCACCGCTCGTCGCGCTACTCAGGACGCCGGAACTGATGTTGCCGTTGAACTTGCCGAGGTCCGAGTTGTTGGCCAGCCATGCAACCCCGAATTCCTGGTCGTTGGTCAAGGTCACTTCCGCCACGGTGACTTCGATCATCACCTGCCGCGGCGCCTTGTCCATCTGCTGGATCAACGGCAACAGCCTCCCCCAGTCGGTCGCCGACCCTTGGTAGATCAACGCGTTGCGCGTCTCGTCGAGGGTCAGCTTGCCGCCACTCAGGTCGCCACCGGACGCCGCGCTGGCCGCGGCGGTGAGCGTGGCCGAACCCGCGGCGGGCGCAGCGGGCGGCGCGCCGACGCCGCTGCCGTCAACCGCATCGCGCGAGGAATTCCGCGTCGTCGAGCCGGTGCGCACGCCGGTGATCGTCTTCACGATTTCGTCGGCGCGGGTGTTCTTGACCATGTAGTAGAACAGGCCGTCGGTGCCCGCGGTGGGGTTCGGTCGGTCGATGCTGCGCGCCCATTCGACCGTGTGCTCCAGCACGGCCTTGTCGCCGGCGAACACCAGCACGGTGTTGGCGGCAGTCAGCGGCAGCACCAGGATCGAACCGCCACCGGCACCGCTGCCGCTGTACAGCGAGGCGCCATAACCTTCCGCCCCCAGCACTTCGACCAGGCGCTTGGCGAGCTCCTCAGCGGTGACGAATGCCGGTTCCAGCCGCGCGCTCTGGCGTCCCCGCATCGACGGACGGTCGAACACCCGGATCGCATCCAGCGCCTGCCGCACCATTTCCGGACGACCCATCAGGATGACCGCATTGCGGGCGCTGTCGGACTGGATGGTGAGCGCGTCCGACTTGAACGCAACATTGAGCAGGCTGATCACGTCGTTGACGCGGATCGACTGCAATTCCACCAACTGGAACAGCGGGCGATGGCTGATCGGCACTTCCGGCAGCGTGCGGCCGCTCACGATCAGCGGTGGCACGGTCCCGGCGGTGCCCTGCGCGCGGCTGAACATGACCATGCCGGAGCTGTACTCCGTCGCCACCCCATAGTTGCGCAGCACCTGCACGGCGAGCCGGTAGAAATTCTGCGGCGATTGCGGGCTCGAGGTTCGCAGGGTCACCAGGTCGTTCAT
>DAOOCX010000112.1:0-6951 GCA_035408605.1 Thermomonas sp.
GTGGGACCAGTCGCTCGCCTCGCTGAAGAAGCTATGCATCGCCCACGGCGTGCAACTGATCGCGATCGGCAACGGCACCGCCTCGCGCGAGACCGACAAGCTGGCCGGCGACCTGCTCAAGCTGGTGCCGGAACTGAAGGCGCAAAAGATCGTGGTCAGCGAGGCCGGCGCTTCGGTGTATTCGGCATCGGAACTCGCGGCGAAGGAATTCCCCAACCTCGATGTGTCGCTGCGCGGCGCGGTGTCGATCGCGCGCCGCCTGCAGGACCCGCTGGCGGAACTGGTCAAGATCGAGCCCAAGGCGATCGGCGTGGGCCAGTACCAGCACGACGTCGACCAGTACCGGCTTGCGCGCGCACTCGACGCAAGGGTCGAGGACTGCGTGAACGCGGTCGGCGTGGACGTGAACACCGCCTCCAGCGCCTTGCTGGCGCGCGTCTCCGGCCTGTCCGCCACGGTTGCCGAGAACATCGTGGTGTATCGCGACGCACACGGCGCATTCGCCTCGCGCAAGGCGTTGCTGAAGGTGCCTCGCCTGGGCGACAAGACCTTCGAGCAGTGCGCCGGCTTCCTGCGCATCGCCGATGGCGAGCAGCCGCTGGATGCATCGTCGGTACATCCGGAAGCCTATCCGGTGGTCGAGCGCATCCTCGCTGCTGGCGGCAAGCAGGTGAAGCAGGTCATTGGCGACACGGCCTTCCTGCGCTCGCTCAAGGCCGAGCAGTTCACCGACGACACCTTCGGCCTGCCGACCGTGCGCGACATCCTGAAAGAGCTGGAAAAGCCCGGCCGCGATCCGCGCCCGGAGTTCAAGGCCGCGACCTTCGCCGACGGCATCGAGGACATCCGGGACCTGCGCCCCGGCATGGTGCTGGAAGGCGTGGTCAGCAACGTCGCCGCCTTCGGCGCCTTCGTCGATATCGGCGTGCACCAGGACGGCCTGGTCCATATCTCCGCGCTGTCCGATACCTACGTCAAGGATCCGCGCGAGGTGGTCAAGGCCGGCGACATCGTCAAGGTCAAGGTGCTGGAGGTCGACGTGGCGCGCAAGCGCATCGCCCTGACCCGGCGCATGGGCGACGAACCTGGACAGGCGACGTCACGCCCACCAGGCGGCGAACGCGACGCGCGACGCGACGGCGCGCGTGGCAACGATCGCAACCGCCCGCATGTGCCGCGACCGCAGCAGCAGGCTGCACCGTTCAACAGCGCGATGGCCGACGCGTTGAAGGGCTTGAAGCGCGGCTGAGGTCGCGCTCAGTCTGGATCGACGGCGTTCGCCGATGCGCCGCCGCCCATCGCGACGGTGCGCCGCTGGTCGCGGCTGTTCATTGGCTCCGCGGCCTGCAGGGCGACGTCGGGCGCACCCGGCTCCCAGCGGCGCACGGCGCGCTGGAAGAACATGCTGTTGGGAACCCGCAGCAGGCTGTGGCCACCGTGGGCATGGGTCTCGCGCAGGGTGACGTAGACCAGGGTGATGTCCATGACCTGGCCACGCAGGCCCGGCCGCTCGCCGCTTTCCAGCAGTTCCACGTGGTCGTGCAGGCGGAACGGGCGGCTGGTCATGATCAGGAACGCGCAGAACACGTTGGTCAGCACGCTCCACGCAGCGAAGAACGCCACCGCCGCCACCGTGGCGAAGCCGGTGAACGCGCCCCACAGCACGCCGGCGGACACGCCGACCACGTGCAGGATCGCCAGCAGGGCGGCGAATCCGACCAGGAAGCCGCTCACCCGGCGCACGCCCATGCTGACTTCCAGCGGCAGGTCGTAGCGCCGCGCCAACCGTGCGACCAGACGCCTCAGCAGCCAACGGACGGCGGACGCGACCACGAGGATCAACAACACCTGCAGGACGATCGCCACTTCGGCGAACCACGGACGCAACCAGTCGGGCAAATACGTGCTCATGCCGCGCATGGTAACCGCGGGTGGCGCGGCGGCTTCAGCGGAACACCACCGTGCGATGCCCATTCGGCAGGATGCGGTGTTCGATGTGGTGGCGCACCGCGCGGGCGAGCACCTGCGATTCGATGTCGCTGCCCATGCGGACCAGGTCGCGCGGGGTCATCGCATGGTCCACGCGGGCGACGTCCTGTTCGATGATCGGGCCTTCATCCAGGTCCGGCGTCACGTAGTGCGCGGTGGCGCCGATCAGCTTGACCCCGCGCGCGTGCGCCTGGTGGTATGGCTGCGCGCCCTTGAAGCTGGGCAGGAAGCTGTGATGGATGTTGATCGCGCGGCCAGCCAATGCCTCGCACAGGCGCGGCGAGAGGATCTGCATGTAGCGCGCCAGCACCACCAGGTCGACCTGTTCGCGCTTGGCCAGGTCGATGATCGCCTGCTCCTGCGCCTCGCGATTGCCGGCGTCCACCGGCAGGTGGTGGAACGGCACGCCGTAAGAGGACGCAAGCGCGGAAAAGTCCTGGTGATTCGACGCCACCGCGACGATATCGGCGCGCAGTTGCCGGCTGTGGGTGCGGAACAGCAGGTCGTTGAGGCAATGGCCTTGCTTGCTCACCAGCATCAACAATCGCGCGCGGCGACGCGCATCGTGCAACTGCCAGTCCATGCCGAAGTCGTCGGCCAGCGCGGCAAAGCTGGCGCGGAACGCCTCGATCGCGTTCGCCGCGGGCGCATCGAAATGCACGCGCAGGAAGAAGCGCCCGGTTTCGCCGTCGCCGAACTGCTGGGCATCCAGGATGTTGCAGCCGGCGTCGAACAGGCAGCCGGAGACGCGATGGACGATGCCGGTGCGATCCGGGCAGGACAGGGTCAGGATGTGGTCGTGGCGCATGGGGGATGCGGTGGGCGTCGCGCGGGGCGCGCCACTATGTCACAGGTCGAATGCCAGCAGATCCAGCCCTGTCGAGGCGCGCACGATGCGCCGGTACAGCACGTTGCCGTTGGCGGCGTTGGTCATGATGACGATGGCCCGCTGGCGAGCGGCATCGCCCAGGGCGAAGGTCTTGAAGACGCCGGCGTTGCTGCCGGAGTGGTACAGCACCGGGCCGATCCGGGTCGCTTCGAGGTTCCAGCCCAGGCCCTTCTCCGTCCATCGACCGGGCAATGCGATCTGCGATGCCAGCATTGCGGCACGGGTCGCGGGTTTCAATTCCCACGCGGCAGGCGCTGCATGCACCACCAATGCCATCAGGCGCGCGTAGTCCTGCACCGTACAGCGCAGGCTGGCTGCCGAATTGGCCAGGATATCGCTGGGCCAGTTCACCACGCCCGGCTTCGCATTCGCGCGGGCCTGCGGCAACGCGCGTTCGGCATCCGCATAGCGCCAAGAAGAGAGTGGCTTGCCCCACTGATCCGCGACGGGCTGTGCCGCGTCCCAGGCCTCGCGCAATCCCTGTGCCGGCATGCCCGGCTGGGTGTCATCCGGTGCGCGATGACCGTAAACCGAGCGCGCCGCCAATGCGGCATCCCAGCCATAACTGCTGTCGTGCATGCCGGCGGGCGCGAACAGCAGGCGATGCATGGCCTGGTCCAGGCTTTCGCCGGTGACCGCTTCCACCGCGAGTTGCAGCCAGACGAAGGCTTCGCCGGAATAGTCGACGCGCGTGCCCGGCGCCACGGCAGGCACCAGCCATTCGTTGGCCGGATCCTTGCGCCAGTTCGGCAACCCGGTCGTGTGACGCAGCACGTCGCGCACGGCGATGCGCTCGATCCACGGCGATTGGCCGAGGTAAGCCGGCCGTACGTATTTCACCAGCGGCGCATCCAGCGCCAGCTCGCCGCGATCGACCAGTTGCATCACCATGTAGGCGAACACCGGTTTGCTCAGGGATGCTGCTTCCCATAGCGTGCCGTCTTCAACCGGCGTACCGCGTTCCGCATGGGTCACGCCGAAGCCGCGCGACCATGCGAGCCGGCCCGCCTCCACCACTGCGATGCCGATGCCGGGCACGCCCAGCGCCTGCATCTGCCTTGGCAAGTCCTGCAGGAGCGCATCGCCGGGAATCCAATCGGCATCGTCATTCCAGGGCTGCGCCGCATTGACCCGTGCGGGCCAGGCCGCCAATGACGCCAATCCAATGCCGCCGGCCAGCAGGTGGCGACGCGACATTGCAGGCAGTGTGGAATCGGTCATGCCGCATTGGAGCGGTTCGTCACGGATGCCGCAAGCGCCCACGCCAACCTGCATGGATAATCATCGCCACACCAACGCACCGATCGCATGACCAGCCCGCTCTCCAGCGCCGATCCCGACCCGCGTCCGCTGCCGCCCGAACGCCCGCTGCCCTCGGACTGCTGCGACAGCGGTTGCGCGGTCTGCGTGCATGACCTGTACGCAGAGGAAGTGATGGCGCATCGCCAGGCGCTTGCAGCGTGGATGCTGCGGCACCCGGATACGGAGGCCACAGCGACGCAATAGCAGGGCCGATCAAAACGCGTGGTCGAAGCTGACCTCGCCCTGAACGCCGACCTGATACGCGGACACGCGGCGCTCGAAGAAGTTGGTCAGCTCCTGCACGTCCTGCAGGTCCATGAACGGGAACGGGTTGCGTGACCCGAAGTGCCGTGGCATGCCCAACTGGACCATGCGCTGGTCGGCGCAATATTCCAGGTAGTGGCGCATGTCGCGGATCGACAGGCCGGCCACGCCGCCGCTCAGGGTGTCTTCGGCGAAGGCGACTTCGCAGTCGACCGCTTCGGACATCATCTGCACGACCTGCGCTTTCATCTCCTCATCGAACAGGTCGGGTTCTTCCTCGCGGGCGGTGCGGATGACCTCGAAGGCGAAGGCCATGTGCGCGCTCTCGTCGCGGAAAACCCAGTTGGTGCCGCTGGCCAGGCCATGCAGCAACCCTCGCGAACGCAGGTAGTACACATAGGCGAAGGCACCGAAGAAGAACAGGCCTTCGATGCAGCCGGCGAAGCAGATCATGTTGAGCAGGAACTGCCGGCGCTGCGCGCGCGTCTCGATGCGGGCGATGCCCTGCAACGAGTCGATCCACTTGAAGCAGAACTCCGCCTTGCGGCGGATCGACGGAATGTTCTCCACTGCGGCGAACGCCCTGGCGCGCTCGTTCGGATCCGGCAGGTACGTGTCCAGCAAGGTCAGGTAGAACTGCACATGCAGCGCTTCCTCGTACAACTGCCGCGACAGGTACATGCGCGCCTCCGGCGCATTGATGTGCTGGTACAGGTTCAACACCAGGTTGTTGGACACGATCGAATCGCCGGTGGCGAAGAACGCAATCAGGCGCTCGACCAGGTGGCGTTCGGCCGGCCCGAACTTGGTCTTCAGGTCACTGGTGTCCAGCGAGAAATCCACTTCCTCCACCGTCCAGGTGTTGCGGATGGCGTCGCGGTACATCTCGTAGAACCGTGGATACCGCATCGGCCGAAGGGTGAGTTCGAAACCGGGGTCGAGCAGCAATTGTCGGCGTTGTGCGCTCACTGGCAGGCCTCGCAGGTTTCCGGGTTTTCCAGCGAGCAGGCGATGGCATCGACCGGCGCAACCTCGGGTTTCGGTGCGGCAACGGTAGCGCCGGCCAATGTGGTCTTGGCGATTTTCGTCGCCGGGCGCGAACGCAGGTAGTAGGTGGTCTTGATGCCCTGCTTCCAGGCATGCATGTACATCGACGACATCGCGCCGATGTTCGGGCTTTCCATGAACAGGTTGAGCGAGGCCGACTGGTCGATGAAGGCGCCGCGACCGGCCGCCATGTCGATCAGGGCGCGCATCGGGATCTCCCACGCCGTGCGATAGACATGACGCAACGTCTCGGGGATCTGCACCACGCCCTGCACCGAGCCCTCGGCCTGCTTGATCGCGTCGCGTATTTCCGGCGTCCACAGGCCGAGCTTCTTCAACTCCTCCACCAGGTAGCGGTTCACCTGCAGGAAATCGCCGGACAGGGTTTCGCGCTTGAACAGGTTGGACACCTGCGGTTCCACGCATTCGTAGCAGCCGGCGATCGAGGCGATCGTCGCGGTCGGGGCGATCGCGACCAGCAGCGAATTGCGCAGGCCATGCAGCCTGATCCGCTGGCGCAGGGCATCCCAGCGCTCGCTGTTCGCGGGCACCACGTTCCAGGCATCGAACTGCAGTTCCCCGCGCGCGGCGCGCGTATCCGCGAACGAAGGATGCTGGCCGCGTTCTTCCGCCAACTCGCAGGAGGTTTCCAGCGCATGGAAGTAGATGGTCTCGGCGATCCGTGCGGACAACGCGCGGGCCTCGTCGCCATCAAACGGCAGGCGCAGCTTGAAGAAGACGTCCTGCAGGCCCATGCAGCCAAGACCCACGGGCCGCCAGCGCAGGTTGCCGCGGCGCGCGGTTTCGATCGGATAGAAGTTGAGGTCGATGACGCGGTCGAGCTGGCGCACCGCGAGGCGCACGGTCTCTGCCAGCTTGTCGAAGTCGAACAGGCCGTCGTCGTCGAAATGCCGCGCCAGGTTGATCGAACCCAGGTTGCACACTGCGGTTTCGTCGTTGGAGGTGACCTCGAGGATCTCGGTGCACAGGTTGGACAGGTGGATCACGTTGCCCGGCCGCAAGGTCTGGTTGCTCGCGCGGTTGCAGGTGTCCTTGAAGGTCATCCAGCCGTTGCCGGTCTGCGCCAGCGTACGCATCATCCGCGCGTACAGCTCGCGCGCCTTGATCGTCTTGACCGCCTTGCCCTGTGCCTCGGCCTGCGCATAGGCGCGCTCGAAGTCCCCGCCGAACAGGTCGGTGAATTCGGGCACCACGCGCGGATCGAACAGCGACCAGTCGGCATCGGCCTCGACCCGCTGCATGAACAGGTCGGGGATCCAGTTGGCCAGGTTGAGGTTGTGGGCGCGGCGGGCCTCGTCGCCGGTGTTGTCGCGCAACTCCAGGAATTCCTCGACATCGGCATGCCACGGCTCCAGGTACACGCAGGCTGCGCCCTTGCGCTTGCCGCCCTGGTTGACCGCCGCCACCGAGGAATCCAGCGTCTTCAGCCACGGCACGAT
>DAOOCX010000113.1:0-6951 GCA_035408605.1 Thermomonas sp.
CGCCGGCTGATCCAGCTCAAGATCCAGCGCGAGGCGCTGAAGAAGGAGAAGGACGCCGAATCGAAGCAGCGCCTGGCCGACCTGCAGGGACAGATCGACGTGCTCGAGCGCGAGTACAGCGACCTGGAGGAAGTGTGGAAGGCCGAGAAGGCGACCCTGCAGGGCGCCACGAAGCTCAAGGAGCAGATCGAGGCTGCTCGCCTGCAACTGGAAGCAGCGCAGCGTGCCCAGGATTACGCGCGCATGAGCGAGATCCAGTACGGCACCCTGCCGGAACTGGAGAAGCAGTTGGCCGCTGCGCAGGAAGTGGAGCACAAGGGCTTCACCCTGCTGCAGGACAAGGTCACTGCGGAGGAAATCGCACAGGTTGTCGCGCGCTGGACCGGTATTCCGGTGAGCAAGATGCTGGAAGGAGAGCGCGAGAAACTGCTGGCGATGGAGTCGCAGCTGCACACCCGCGTGGTCGGCCAGGAAGAGGCGATCAAGGTGGTGTCCGACGCCGTGCGGCGCTCGCGCGCCGGCCTGTCCGATCCGGATCGTCCGTCTGGCTCGTTCCTGTTCCTGGGCCCGACCGGCGTCGGCAAGACCGAGCTGTGCAAGGCGCTGGCCGAGTTCCTGTTCGACAGCACCGACGCGATGGTGCGCATCGACATGAGCGAGTTCATGGAAAAGCACGCGGTGTCGCGGCTGGTCGGCGCGCCTCCGGGCTACGTCGGTTATGAAGAGGGTGGTTACCTCACCGAAGCCGTGCGTCGCCGCCCGTACAGCGTGATCCTGCTCGATGAAGTCGAGAAGGCGCATCCGGATGTCTTCAACATCCTGCTGCAGGTGCTGGACGATGGCCGCCTGACCGATGGCCAGGGCCGCACGGTGGATTTCCGCAACACCGTGATCGTGATGACGTCGAACCTCGGCTCGCACCAGATCCAGGAGCTGGATGGCGATGACTCCCCGCAGGCCTACACGCAGATGAAGGCGGCGGTCATGGGCGTGGTGCAGGCGCATTTCCGTCCGGAGTTCATCAACCGGCTGGACGACATCGTGGTCTTCCATTCGCTGGATAAGCAGCAGATCAAGTCGATTGCGCGCATCCAGTTGCGCGGCCTCGAGAAGCGCCTGGGCGAGCGCGGCATCCGCATCGAGCTGACCGACAAGGCCTTCGAGCTGCTGGCCAACGTCGGCTTCGACCCGGTGTACGGCGCGCGTCCGCTCAAGCGTGCGATCCAGCAGCAGCTCGAGAACCCGCTGGCGCAGGCGATCCTGTCCGGCCAGTTCGGCAATGGCGATACGGTCAGGGTCGATGCGGAGGACGGCAAGTTGGTGTTCGGCTGACGCGACTTGCAGGACACGCCAGCCGTCCGTGGTTCGTAACCCGGCTCGTGGATTGCGCAAGATCGGGAACGCGGGCCGGGTGCGACGGGATGCATCGTGCTGATGCATCCTCATCGCACCGGAGACCGCCATGAAGTCCGACACCCGCAATGCCTATGCCCGCCGCGTCGATGCCGTGCTCTCCCGCCTGCAGCGGGCGATCGCGGCGGGCGACGAGCTGCCCGACCTCGGTGACCTCGCCGCTGTAGCGCACCTCTCGCAGTTCCATTTCCACCGTGTCTGGCGCGCGCTGACCGGCGAGACCTTGGGCGCCACCGTCGCCCGCCTGCGCCTGGCGCGTGCGCTGCAACTGTTGGGGTCGGCAGGCGTTGCGATCGCCGACGTCGCCCTGTCGGTCGGCTACGACACCCCGCAGGCGCTGGCGCGGGCGTGCCGCGAGCAGTTGCACGCAAGCCCCAGCGAGCTGCGCGAGGATGCCGACCGCCGCGCCGCATTGCTCGCTACCCTGGAACGTCCGCTCCCCGCTTCGACCGAGCCCGTGGCACTGCAGGTCGAAGTGGTGTCGCTGGAGCCGTTCGAAGTCGTCGCCCTGCGCAACCGCGGCGCGTTCGCCGACCTCGACCAGGCCTACGGCGCGCTGTTCGAGTGGGCCGCCGGTGCCGGGCTGGTCGAGTCGATCATCGGCCTGCACGGTATCCCGCGTGGCGACCATCGCGACGTGCCGCCGGGCGACCTCGAATTCGATTGCGCGATCCGGCTGTCTTCACCGGCGGATCCCGACGCCCCGCTGCGCCTCCTGCCCGTGGAGGGCGGCATGCATGCCCGCGTGCGACACGTCGGCGGTTACGACCGGCTGGACGATGTCGTCGACCGGTTACTGGCCGACTGGCTGCCCGGCAGCGGCCGCAGCTTGCGCGACCTGCCGATCCGCTTCGAGTTCCTGGATGACCCCGAGACGGTGCCGGAACCGATGTTGCGAGCCGAGGTGCTGGTGCCGCTGGCCGACTAGCCCGGTGCTGCGCATCGTGGCGGGGCATGGTGTCTAATCCGGGACGGATCCGGGGAGATTGGCCATGTCGCTTTCAGCTTTGCCGCGCGCAGCGCGGGTCGTGCTGGTGCTGTGCAGCGTGTTGTCGCCGGTGCTGGCGAACGCGCAGGTGTCCCGCCACGTCGAGGTCCGGCTGGACGCCGCCGCGATGCAACCCCGAGCCGCCGGCCGGCTGCTGGTGTTCGCCATGCCTGCCGGCATGGCGGAAGCCGCGGCGAAGGGCGGCAAGGTCGAGGAGGTGGATGCAAGCGCAATGGCGCCCGAAGCGGTGGCCATCGCCGCGATGGAGGTGCCGTCGCTGGCCGCCGGTGCGAGCGTGGTGCTGGATGCCGATGCGATCGCCTTCCCGCAGCCGTTCTCGCGCCTGCCCAAGGGCGACTACTACCTGCAGGCGGTGCTCGATGCCAACCACGACTACAACTACGGCGGCCGTGGCGAGGGCGACCTCGTCAGCGAACCAACCCGGGTTCGGCTGGGCAAGTCGCATCGCATCCCGTTGCTGGCGTTGACCCGCGTGCAGCCGGCGCGGCCGGATCCTTGGGCCGTCGCCGACGACGCGCCCGCGGACGTGCGCGAGGCCATGGCCGCCGCGCGTGCGCAGACCGACTTGCTCGACTTCGCCAGCCCGGCCCTGAGCGCGTTCTGGGGCCGCGACATCCGCATGCGCGGCTGGGTCCTGCTGCCGCCGGGCTATGCCGATGCCGGGAACGCGGCCACGCGTTATCCGAGCGCGTATTTCACCCACGGCTTCGGCGGCAGCCTGCCGGGCCTGGTCCGGACCGTGGCCTCGGTGGCGGCGGCGATGCGCGAGGGCAGCATGCCGCCGATGATCTGGGTGTTCCTGGACGAATCCAGCGCCACCGGCACCCACGAGTTCGCCGATTCGGTCAACAACGGCCCCTGGGGCCATGCGCTGACCTCCGAACTGATCCCGTCGCTGGAGGCGCGCTACCGGATGGACGGCAAGGCCTCGGGGCGCCTGCTCAACGGCCATTCCTCAGGCGGCTGGGCGACGCTGTGGCTGCAGGTGACCTATCCGAAGCTGTTCGGCGGCACCTGGTCGACTGCGCCCGATTCCAGCGACTTCCATGACTTCACCGGCCCCGACCTGTACGCGCCGGATGCCAATGTCTATCGCCGGCCGGATGGCAGTGGATGGCCGCTGGTCCGCGTCGATGGCAAGGTCGTCTCCACGTTCGAGCAGTACGCGCGCCAGGAGTCGGTGAAGGGCGAGGTGGGTGGGCAACTGGCATCGTTCGATTGGGTGTTCTCGCCGCGCGGCGCGGATGGCCGGCCGATGCCGATGTTCGATCGCGCTACCGGCAAGGTGGATCCTGCCGTGGTGGCCTACTGGCGCGAGCATTACGACATCGCCCACAGGCTGCAGGCGCTATGGCCGGCGTTGAAGCCCGACCTGGACGGCAAGATCCGCGTCATCGTCGGCGATGCCGATACCTTCTACCTGGATGGCGCCGCGCGCCGGCTCAAGGCCGTGCTGGATGGCCTGGGCGCGAAGGCGGATTTCCGTTTCCTGCCCGGCAAGACCCATTTCGACCTGTACGTGGAAGGCGATGACCGCCGCGCGCTGCTGAAGAAGATCGCGTGGGAGATGCATGCCGTCGCGCGGCCCGGCAGCGCTGCGGCACCGGCCGCCATTCCCGGCGCGCTGTGAGCGCGGATCAGCTCGCGGCGGCGGGTTCGACGCGCGCCGGCCGATACGGCGGCGTGGCCATCACCATGTCCGCCAGCGAATAGGCGAGTTCGCGTTCGGCCAGCACCGCGGCATCGGCGCCGTGTTCGAGCAGGTGCTTCACTTCCGCCTCGCTGTGGGCGCGCGCGAGCACGCTGATCGCGGGATTCATCGCCTTGAAGCGGGCGATGATCTCGCCGGCTTCCAGCGCCTGCGGGATCGCCAGGATCGCCAGTTGCGCGGTATCCGGGCGGGTCGCCTTGAGGATCGCTTCCGAGGCGGCGTTGCCGCGCACCGTGACCAGGCCGCGGTTGCGCGCCTGTTCCACCCTGTCCGGGTCGCTCTCCACCAGCACCAGCGGCACGCCGCGGTCCTGCAGCAGGCGCGACAGCTCGCGTCCCACCCGTCCGTAGCCCACCACGATGGCGTGGCCGCCCATGTCCTCGGGCACTTCGGAATTGTCGGCCAGCACCTGGGTGACCGCCTCGCCCGGCTGCTGCCGCTTCTGCCAGCGGTCCAGCCAGGCGAACAGCAGCGGGTTGGCGATGATCGACAGCAGCGCGCCGGCCAGGATCAGGTCGTGCCCTTGCTGCGGCAGCACCTTCTGGCTGAGGCCAAGGCCGGCGAGGATGAAGGAGAACTCGCCGATCTGCGACAGGCTGGCGGCGATGGTCAGCGCGGTCAGCTGCGGCAGCCTGAACAGGCGCACCACGGTGAACCCGATCAGCGCGTTGCCGAACACGATGATGGCCACGGTCGCGACCACGAGCAGCGGGTGGTCGACCAGGATCGACGGGTTGAACAGCATGCCCACCGAGACGAAGAACAGCACCGCGAATGCATCGCGCATCGGCAACGAATCGGCCGCCGCCTTGTGGCTGAGTTCGGACTCGTTGAGCAGCATGCCGGCGAAGAACGCGCCCAGCGCGAAGCTGACATCGAACAGCGCCGCCGCGCCGAACGCCACGCCAAGCGCGATCGCCAGCACGCACAGGGTGAAAAGTTCGCGCGAGCCGAGCCCGGCCACGTGTTCCAGGACCCGCGGGATCACCCGCCGACCGACCACCAGCATGAAGGCCACGAACGCGGCCACCTTCAGCAGGGTCCATCCGAGCGCGCCGAGGATGCCGGCCGTGCCCACTTTCTCGCCAGCCCCGAGCGCCCCGGCGATGGCGGGCAGCAGGACCAGCGCGAGCACCATCGCCAGGTCCTCGACGATGAGCCAGCCGATCGCGATGCGCCCGCGCCGGGTATCGAGCAGCCGGCGATCTTCCATCGCCCGCATCACCACCACGGTGCTGGCCACCGACAGGGATAGCCCGAACACGATGCTGCCCATCGTCTCCCAGCCCAGCATCAGGCCGAAGGCGGTGCCGATGGAGGTGACGAAGGCAATCTGCAGCAGCGCGCCGGGCACGGCGATGTTCTTCACGTCCAGCAGGTCGCGTAGCGAGAAATGCAGGCCCACGCCGAACATCAGCAGGATCACGCCGACCTCGGCCAGCTGCGGGGCCAGGGTCTGGTCGGCGACGAAGCCCGGGGTGAACGGGCCGACGATCACGCCCGCCAGCAGGTAGCCGACCAGCGGTGACAGCTTCAGCCGCTGGGCCAGCATGCCCAGCGCGAAGGCCATCACGAAGCCGACGCAGAGCAGGGCGATCAGCGAGGTGTGGTGCGGCATGCGGCGCCTCGGCGGGGATCGGCCCCTATCTTCGCATCCCGGCAGCGGCGCGCATGAGCGGCGGTTCAGGCACCGCGGCCCGATACAATGGTCGGATGATCTCTTTCCGCAATTTCGCCCTGCGCCGGGGCGAACGCCTTCTCCTGTCCGATGTCGACCTGACCCTGCATGCCGGGTGGCGGGTCGGCGTGATCGGCCGCAATGGCGCCGGCAAGTCGTCCCTGTTCGCCGCGCTGATGCGCGAGGTCGAGGCCGACAAGGGTGACCTCGATCTCCCGACGAAGGCGCGCATCGCCTCGGTGGCGCAGGAAACCCCGCACCTGCCTGACCCGGCCATCGACTTCGTGCTGTCCGGCGACGAAGCCGTGCACGCCGCCATCCAGATGGAGGCCAACGCCTTCGCCAACGAGGACTGGGAAGCGGTTGCGGAGGCCCACCATCGGCTGGAGGAAGTGAACGGTTACGACGGTTCCGCGCGTGCCGGCCGGCTGCTGCACGGTCTCGGGTTCGCCGCCTCTGCGCACGAAACCCCGGTCTCGGACTTCTCCGGCGGCTGGCGGGTGCGCCTGAACGTGGCGCGCGCGCTGATGACGCCCAGCGACCTGCTGCTGCTCGACGAGCCGACCAACCACCTCGACCTCGATGCCGTGGTGTGGATGGAGGAATGGCTGAAGCGCTACGACGGCACCCTGCTGGTGATCTCGCACGACCGCGAGTTCCTCGACAACGTCACCACCCACACCCTGCACCTGCACGAGGGCAAGGCCAAGCTGTACGTCGGCAACTACACCGATTTCGAACGCCAGCGCGCCGAGCACCTGCGCCAGCAGCAGATCGCCCACCAGAAGGAACAGGCGGAGCGCGCGCACCTGCAGTCGTTCATCGACCGCTTCAAGGCCAAGGCGAGCAAGGCCAAGCAGGCGCAGAGCCGGATGAAGCGGCTGGCCAAGCTGGCCGGCACCGAAGCGGTGCGCGCCGAGCGTTCGCTGCACATCACCCTGCCGGAACCGTTGAAGCTGCCGAATTCGCTACTGTCGCTGCACGATGTCGAAGCCGGCTATGGCGCGGATGCAGTGATCCTGCACAACGTCAACTTCGGCCTGGAGGCGGGCGACCGCATCGGCCTGCTCGGCCCGAACGGTGCCGGCAAGTCGACCCTGGTGAAGACCCTGGTCGGCGAGCTCGCGCCGATGACCGGCG
>DAOOCX010000114.1:0-6873 GCA_035408605.1 Thermomonas sp.
CTGACCCCACTTTTCTCCTGCTCAGAACCGCCAGGACGCCTGCAGCGAGGCCAGTGTGTTGTCGCCTACCGGGCTCGAGCGACGGCTCAGGTCGAAGCGGAACGTCGCCCGGCTACCGATACTCGCCGACAGGCCGGTGCCAATGAGGTTGCCGCGATCGGCCAGCCCGATGCCCTGCAACGGCGCCCACTGTTCCAGCCCGCTGTAGCTGGCATCGAAGGCGGCGCCGCTCGCCGCCAGGGTGCGCTGCCATTCGGCGCGCGCGTCGGCACGCAGGTCGATGTCGCCCACTCGCCAACCATGCGTCGCGCGCAACCCGGCGAAGCCCTGCCAGCGACGGCTGTCCCACGCGTTCGCGCGCAGGCCGAAACCGCTCGCGCCGCCTTCGTCGAAGCCGTCGTTGCGGATCTGCACGACGTGCGTGCCCAGGTATGGCGTGAGCGCGATGCCGCCGGCATCGAAGCGTCGACCAAGCTCGGCGGACGCCCCGACGTAATCGCCCGACAATCGCGTCGCCACCGCGTCCCGCATCGCGCCCAGCAGCAGGTTGCGCTGCATCTGCCGCTGGAAGGAACCGGATGCCAGTTGTGCCTGCGCATGCCAGTCGCCAAGCCATGTCGCTGCATAGACCTGCAATTCGCGCTGGCGGCCGCGGCTGCGATCGCCGAAGTCGCTTAGCCAGCCGGACTGCTCCAGCCGGTTCAGCGCGATGCCGACGACGCCATGGCGACCGACGCGCCAGTCGTTGCCGATCATCTCGCCGGCCGCATCGATGCCGACGCTGTCGAAGCCGGCCTGCGCCAACGTGCCGCCGCTGGACAGATCCCGATACCAGCCGCCCGTCGCGTGCGGGGCAAGCGATAGCGCATCCAGTCGACCGTCCAGTGCGCGGCGCCCAGCGTCGATCGCATCGAAGGTCATCGCCGCCGATGCACCATGCAACTGGCCCGACAGGCTGCGCAGCGACACATCCGCATTGGCGATGCTGGAAGCCTGCTGCAACGCGCCCGCGGCATCGATGAACGCCGCGCCGATGCCCACCGGCAAGGTGCCGGCCAGTTGGCCGTCGATCGCGGACATCGCCGATTCCACCCGTGCCGCCGACACCTGGGTGATCGTCGACAGGCCCATGCCCGCGACCGCGTTGGCCACGTTGATGCGGTTGATGTTGAGGAAGACGTTGTTGGGGTCGTAGGCCAGGCTGGCGTCCAGGAACACGTTCGACGCGGCCCTGAGCGCGGAGAACGTGCCGCTGACGCCGCCGGTCGCATTGAGCAGGGTTTCCTTCGCGGTCGTGGTGTAGCCGCTCCTGACCCCGAGGATCGACATCTGCCCATCGAGGGTGGCGGTGCCGGTGACCCGCAGGCTGCTGCCCAGCCACACGCCGAGGTTCCCGGTCGAGGACTGGATGAAATTGCCGCTGATGCTGGCCGGGCTGCTGGCGCCGCTGTAGAAGCGACCGCTGTTGCTCACGTTCCCGCCGAAGACGCCGCTGGCCCAGACCGTCGCCCCACTGGCAATGCCGAGGTTGGAGCGCAATCCCTTGCGCACGTCCAGCCCGCCGGCATCCACGCGCGTCGCACCCGTGAAGTTGCCGGCCTCCGCCAGGGTGAGGGTCCCGCTGCCACCCTTGATGAGGCCGCCACTGCCGATGATGGGGTTGCGCCAGATGGAGTTGCCGCTGAACGCCACGCTGAAATCGCCCCACGCGAAATTGCTCGGCCCCATCGCCGCCTTGGTGACATCGAGCAAGCCCCAACCGAACACACTGTCCACGCCGGGCGCGCCCAGGTCCCTGGAGGCCGCCAGCACGGTTTGCCGCACCTGGTCGTTGCTGAAATACGGGAACGCCGACCACACCACCGCGGCTGCGCCGGATACCAGCGGCGCGGCGTACGACGTACCGCCGCCCTGGTAAAGGACGCTGTTCGCCTGGGTCGTCGCATCGGGATCGATGAACACCACGTTGCCGGGCGCGACCAGGCAATAGTTCATGGCGATGCCGCACTGCTGCGAGTAGCCGGTCAGCTGGGTCGGGTTGAGCGGATCCAGCGCGCCGACCGTCAACCAGCCTTTTTCGAGGACGGGATCGTTGGCGATGCTCGGCAGTGCCGCATTGTCGGAGGGATTGCCGACGAAGCGCGGATCGTCGCCGCTGTTGCCGTTGGCGAACACCACGATTCCGCCGCGGGTCACCACGAAATCCTTCCAGGCATTCGCAAGCTCGATGCTCAGCGCCGGATCGTTCCAGTACAGCCCACCCCAGGAGTTGTTGATGATCTTCGCGCCTGCCCCGGCAAGTTCCGCGTTGATCGCCTGGAAGAACTCGCCGTAGCCCTCGCCCGCACGGATTTCGTTGCCTTCGCCGGAGCCATCATCGTCGGGCCTCGCATCGCCGATGATGCGCGATGACGCCACGCCGGCGCCCTGCGCGATCCCGCCGCCCCAGGTGTCGCTGCCACCCGCGCTGTAGACGCCGGTTGCGGGCTTGCCCGCCGCCAGCGACGCAACGGTGGTGCCGTGCCCGACCACGTCATCCACGCTCGTGTTGTTGGGCGGCGACGACACATGGACGAAGTTGCTGGTCACGCGGCCACTGAGGGTGGGATGGTTGCGGTTCACGCCGGAATCGACGAACCCGATCGTCACGCCTTGACCGGTGAGGCCTGCGCCCAGTGCGCCTCCCGCATTGGTCAGGCTCAGGTGTCGATTGATGCCGGGTGCGGCCCAGGTGACGGGCGCGCCAAGGGTCGGAATCGCTGGCGGGTTCACCACGATCGCACTGTCGTTCGCCACCGTCGGGGTGAAGTCCAGGACAGTGCCGCCTGGCGTGCTGGGTGGTGTTGGCGTGCTCGGCCGCACATTGCCACCGCCACCGCCACAGGCCGCCAGGGCCAGCACGATCGCGCAGGGGAGGAGCGCGCGCGCCAGGCGACGGTCGCGGAGGATGAGTGCGGGTGCGTCATTCATGGTCATTCCCCAGGTGCGCCGCCGGCCCCTCGCCGACGCCATGCGCCCTGCGGGTGTTGTATGCCGCACCCGCCGTTTCCGCAACGCCGGCAGCCTGGATCGGCCACGGATGCGGCGGCGCAGCATGCCCCTCGGATTCGCGCCATAATCGGCCATTCGACCCAAGCGGCCCATCCGGCCCGGAGCCCCCACCATGAGCGACGTCGTCATCGTCGGTGCCAAGCGCACCGCCATCGGTTCCTTCCTCGGCCAGTTCACCGGCGTTCCCTCGCCCACCCTGGGCACGGCTGCGATCCGGGGCGCGCTGGCGCAGGCCGGCGTGGCCGCCGACCAGGTCGATGAAGTGATCATGGGCTGCGTGCTGCCTGCCGGCCTTGGCCAGGCCCCGGCACGGCAGGCCTCGCGCGCCGCCGGCATCCCCGATGCCGCCGGCTGCACCACAATCAACAAGGTCTGCGGCTCGGGCATGAAGGCGGTGATGCTGGCGCACGACATCATCAAGGCCGGTTCGGCCAGCACGGTGGTCGCCGGCGGCATGGAGTCGATGACCAATGCGCCCCACCTGCTCAACGGCTCGCGCACCGGCATCCGCTTTGGCGCCGGCGAGCTGGTCGACCACATGGCCTGGGACGGCCTGACCAATCCCGATGACGGCAAGGCGATGGGCGTGTTCGGCGATGCCGCCTGCGCCAAGTACGGCTACGACCGCGCCGCGGTCGATGCCTATGCCGCAGAGAGCGTCAGGCGCGCCCAGGCCGCGCAAGCCAGCGGGGCCTTCGACGGCGAGATCGCCGCGGTCACCGTCAAGACCCGCAAGGGCGAGGTGGTGGTCGACAAGGACGAGGAGCCCGGCAAGATCGACCCATCGAAGATCCCCGACCTGCGTGCGGCCTTCGGCAAGGATGGCGTGCTGACGGCGGCGTCCTCGTCCAAGATTTCGGACGGCGCCGCCGCGTTGGTGGTGATGTCGTCCGAGGCTGCGGCCGCCGCCGGCGCGACGCCGCTGGCGCGCATCGTCGCCCATGCCACGCATGCCCAGGCCCCGGAATGGTTCACCACGGCACCGGTCACCGCGCTGCGGAACGTGCTCGCCAAGGCCGGCTGGTCGGTGGCCGATGTCGACCTGTTCGAGGTCAACGAAGCCTTCGCCTGCGTGGCGATGGCGCCGATGACCGAGCTCGGGATCGCGCACGACAAGCTGAATGTGAATGGCGGGGCGCTGGCGCTGGGCCACCCGATCGGTGCCTCGGGTGCGCGGCTGCTGGTGACATTGCTGAATGCGCTGCAGGCCCGCGGCGGCAAGCGGGGCGTAGCGTCACTGTGCATCGGCGGCGGCGAAGCGGTCGCCCTGGCCGTCGAGCTGGTGTAAAAGTCCCGTTAGGCGGTGAACGGCCGATTCAAAAAAAACCGGCCAGCCGCTTGACACGCGACACGGGCTTGTCATCATGTTACCGGCGCGCAGTATGCGCGTTCTGAAAACACCCTATTCATACGACGAGGAATACACATGTCCATCAACAAGATCCTGCTGGCGATGGCGCTGGGCCTGGCCCTGACCGCTTGCGGCAACCAGGAGCAGGCTGCTGACGCCGCTGCCGACGCCACCGCCGCTGCCGGCGAAGCCGCCGCTGCCGCTGACGCCGCTGCCGCTACCGGCGACGCCGCTTCGGCTGACGCCGCCCAGGCCGCTGCCGACACCGCCGCCACCGCTGCTGACGCCGCTGCCGCTTCGGCCGACGCGACCGCCGCTGCTGCCGGTACCGCCGCTGCCGGCGACGCTGCCGATGCCGCCATGGACGCCGCTGACTCGGCCGAGCAGGCTGCTGCCGCTGCTCAGAACGCCGCTGCTTCGGCTGAAGAGAAGAAGTAATCGACTCGGCGGGCTAGCTCGCCGGTTCGTTACTGTAGAATCGGAGAAGCCGTCGGTACGCCGACGGCTTTTTCGTGCCCCGAACCATCGGGGCTGTTGTGAGTCAGTGAACGCCCCGCCGGCCACGCATGCCGGATCGCCAAGCGCACTGGCGTTGCCTGATCCGAACCCGTTGCATTTCAGACAACCCCTAATCCAGGAGATTTCCATGAACACCAAGCTTTACGTGCTCCTCGCCGCTGGCGTCCTCGCTCTGTCGGCCTGCAAGAATGAAACCGCGACCGCGCAGGACGCCGCTGCCGACGCTGCTGCCGCGACCGACCAGGCCGCCGCTGCGGCTGGCGACGCCGCTGCCGCTGCCGGCGACGCCGCCGCTGCCGGCGTTGACGCCGCTGCCGCCGCCACCGGCGAAGCCGTTGGCGAAACCGCCGCTGCCGTGGAAGGCGCTGCCGACACCGCCGCTGCTGCCGCGAACGAAGCCACCGCCGCCGCTGCCGACGCCACCGCCGACGCCGCCAATGCGGTCGCCGACAAGGCTGCCGCGACCGCCGACAAGGCCGAAGCCGCTGCTGCCGAAGCCAAGAAGTAATCTTCTTCGCTTTGCTGTCCCTGGAAGGCCCGCTTCGGCGGGCCTTCCTCTTTCTGGAACCACGCACGTCGGCGGACCGGCGCACCGCAGCGGTTATGCTTTCGCATTGACCGCACCGTCGATGACCGCATGCCCGCGCTGACCTCGCAACTCGATCCCCGCTCGCAGGATTTCCTCGACAACGCCTCCTGGCATCGCGACCTCGTCGCCGAACTCGATCGTCGGCTGGCCCGCGCCGCGGGCGGCGGTGGCGAGCAGGCCCGCGCCAGGCACACCGAACGCGGCAAGCTGCTCCCGCGCGAACGCATCGATGCCCTGCTCGATCCCGGCTCGCCATTCCTGGAAATCGCCCCGCTGGCGGCCGAAGGCATGTACGACGATGCCGCGCCCGCCGCCGGCATGGTCTGCGGCATCGGCCGGGTGATGGAGCAGGACGTCGTGATCGTCGCCAACGACGCCACGGTCAAGGGCGGCACCTATTTCCCGATGACCATCAAGAAGCATTTGCGCGCGCAGGAAATCGCCCGCGAGAACCGCCTGCCCTGCATCTACCTGGTCGATTCCGGCGGCGCCTTCCTGCCATTGCAGGACGAGGTGTTCCCGGACAAGGAACACTTCGGCCGGATCTTCTACAACCAGGCGCGGATGAGCGCGGAGAACATCCCGCAGATCGCCGTGGTGATGGGCTCGTGCACCGCCGGCGGTGCCTACGTGCCGGCGATGTGCGACGAATCGATCATCGTCAAGGAACAGGGCACGATCTTCCTGGGTGGCCCACCGCTGGTGAAGGCGGCCACCGGCGAAGTGGTCGATGCCGAAACCCTGGGCGGTGCCGACGTGCACACCAGCATGTCCGGCGTGGCCGACCATTTCGCCGAGGACGACCGCCACGCGCTGGAGATCGCACGCGCCATCGTCGGCACGTTGAATCGCCGGAAGGTGCTGCCGGTGGCGGCGGTGGCTTCGCGCGACCCCTTGTTCGCAGCGGACGAGCTGTACGGGATCGTGCCGAAGGACGCGCGCCGGCCCTTCGACATCCGCGAGGTGATCGCGCGCATCGTCGACGGCAGCGAGTTCCAGGAGTTCAAGGCGCGCTACGGCAAGACCCTGGTGACCGGCTTCGCCCACCTGCACGGCTATCCGGTCGGCATCGTCGCCAACAACGGCATCCTGTTCGCGGAATCGGCGCTGAAGGGCGCGCACTTCATCGAGCTGTGCAACCAGCGCGGCATCCCGCTGGTGTTCCTGCAGAACATCACCGGCTTCATGGTCGGCAAGAAGTACGAACAGGCCGGCATCGCCAAGGATGGCGCGAAGATGGTGACCGCGGTGGCGTGCAGCCACGTGCCGAAGTTCACCGTGGTGATCGGTGGCAGCTTCGGTGCCGGGAACTACGCCATGTGCGGCCGCGCCTACGGCGCGCGCTTCCTGTGGATGTGGCCGA
>DAOOCX010000115.1:0-6863 GCA_035408605.1 Thermomonas sp.
CTGGTGGTGCTGCCGCATGGCGGCCCCTACCTGGTGGACGATACGTGGGGCTTCGACGAGGAAGTGCAATTCCTGGCCAGCCGCGGCTACGCGGTGCTCCAGGTGAACTACCGCGGCTCGAGCGGCCGTGGCGAGACCTACGAGCAGGCGGGCTGGAAGGGCTGGGGCACCAAGATCCAGGACGACATCACCGATGCGGTGAAGTGGACCATCGACCAGAAGATGACCGACCCGAACCGCATCTGCATGTTCGGTGCCAGCTTCGGCGGCTACTCGGCGCTGGTGCAGCCCGTGCTCAACCCCGGCATGTACAAGTGCGCGATCGGTTATGTCGGGGTCTACGACCTGCCGTTGATGCGCAAGACCGACAACCGCAACGGCCAGAGCGACGCCACCGAACGCTTCTTCGACCGCACCCTCGGCACCGACCTCGCCGCGCTGGCCAAGGTCTCGCCGGCGCAACGTGCGGGCGACGTCAAGGTGCCGGTCTTCCTGGTGCACGGCAAGGACGACAAGACCGCCGACTTCAACCAGTTCAAGGTCATGGAGGCCGCGCTGAAGGCTGCCGGCAATCCCGCCCAGGTGATGCTTGCGGACGGCGAGGGACATGGCTTCGTGAAGCCTGAAAACCGCGCGGAACTCTACCGCCGCATGGAAGCGTTCCTGGCCAAGTACATCGGCCCCGGCGCGAAGTAAGCAATCGACCCGAGGTTCCCCGAAGGGCGGCGCAAGCCGCCCTTCGTCGTTCAGGGCGCCAGCGTCGCCTGCAGCAATGCACGCAACAGTGGCTGCAGCCGGGCAGCCCTGGCCGCGTCGTAATCGAAGCTGTCCTCGTCCATGTAGGTGCGCTGGCTCAGTTCGAGTTGCACCGCGTCGATGCCATCGGCCGGCGCGCCGTAGTGGCGAGTGATGTGTCCACCCTTGAAGCGACCGTTGGCGACCCAGTCGTACCTGCCCTGCCCCGCCAGCACGGTTTCGATGCGTGCCTGCAGCGCGGGCGAACAACTGGCGCCATTGGCGGTGCCCAGGTTGAGGTCGGGCAGGCGGCCCTCGAACAGGAATGGCAGGCCGCTGCCGCGGATCGAATGGCCTTCCCACAACGCAACGCGCCCGTGCATCGCGCGCAGGCGATCCAGCTCGCCGCGCAAGGCGACGTGGTACGGCCGCCAGCAGGTGTCGATGCGCGAGGCGACCTCATCTGCATCCGGCTCCCGGCCCGGCAGGTAGATCGGCTCGCCGGTGAAGCGGACCAGCGGCACCAGTCCGGTGGTGTTCTGGCCGGGATACAGGCTGGTGTCGGTCTCGCCGCGGTTGAGGTCGATCACGTAGCGCGAATACGTCGGCACCAGGATCGATGCGCCCAAGTCGCGCGCGAAATCGTAGAGCCGCGACACGTGCCAGTCGGTATCCGGCGCCACGCGTGCCTGCGGGGTCATCCGCGCCTGCAGGGATTCCGGGATCAGGCTGCCGTCATGCGGCAGGCTGAGCAGCAGCGGCGCGCTGCCGCGATGCAGGGTGAACACGTCGACGTCGGGCAGGTCGCTCATCGCTGCGTCACGCGAAGCGCGCGGGATCGAACGGCGCCGGGTCCAGCGCGGGCGTTCGGCCGGTGATCAGGTCGGCCATCAGCTGGCCGGTGCCGGCGCTCATGCCCACGCCCATCATCCCGTGGCCCACCGCCAGCCACAGGTGGCGGTGGCCCGGCGCGCGGCCGAGTAGCGGGATGTCGTCGCGGCTCATCGGCCGCCAGCCGAACCACTTCTCGCGCAACTCGGGACCCACCGGTTCATGCAGGAACTGGCGCGCACCGCGTTCCAGGGCGCCCAGCCGGGCCTCGTTGAGGCTGTCGTCGTAGCCCGAGAACTCCATGGTGCTGCCCAGGCGGAACCCGCCCGGCCAGGACGACACGCAGACCGACGGCCCGTGCAGGATCATCGGCCGCTTCGGCACCAACGCGGGTCGACTGTAGGTCATCGAATAACCCTTGCCGGGCTGGATCGCCTTGCGCAGCCACGGCAGGCCGATTTCGCGGGCGATCCGCGGCGACCATGCGCCGGTGGCGATCACTGCGTCGCGGGCGCGCAGCGTGCCCTGCGCGGTCACCGCGACCACGCCGTCGTTGTTTGCCTCCAGCGCATGCAGGGCGCAGTCCTCGACGACCTGACCGCCGCGCTCGCGGACGACGCGCGCGAGTTCCGCGACGTAGCGGTCCGGCCGCAACGCGGCGTCGCCGCTGAAACGGATCGCACCGGCCACGCCGGGCTTGAGCGCAGGTTCCTGGGCCTCATACGCAGCGCCGTCGATGACTTCGACGTCGATGCCGAGGTCGCGCAGCAACGGGAGCTCGTGCATCTCGCTCGCCATCGTGCGCGGGTCGCGGAACACGTAGTCCTCGCCGCTCTCGACGAAGTCGCAGTCCAGGCCGTAGTCCTCGATCCAGCGCTGCACGCGCAGCCGCGAATCGGCGAGCATCGTGTACTTCGCGCGCGCACTGGCTTCCCAGTCGCGCAAGTTGCAGCGCAGGGCGAACCCGGCCATCCAGCGCCACAGCAGCGGATCGAAACGCGGCGGCACGTACAGCGGCGCGTCCTTCCGGAACATCCAGCGCATCGCCTTGGCGATGGTGCCCGGCGCGGCCAGCGGTGTTGCATGGCTCGGGGTCAGCGTGCCGCAATTGCCGTGCGAGGCGCCGCCACCGATGCGGCCGGCATCGATCACCGTGACCGCGCGCCCATCGTTCAACAGCGCCAGCGCGGTGGCCAGGCCGGAGACCCCGGCACCGACCACCAGCACATCGATCGGGTTGTCGTTCAATCGCGATGTCACGCGGTCATCCCGGTGGAGGCAAGGCCACCATTATCCGGGGAAGATCCACCTCCGCCACCGTTCCTCAGCGGATGGACGCCCGCATCGGCGGTCGCTTGCCGTAGGTGATCCAACGCCACGCCCATTCCAGCGGACCGAAGCGGAACCTCGACAGCCACCAGCGACTGAGCAGCACCTGCAGCGCGAACACGACCAGCACGTACACCACCTGCTGGCTGCGCGGCAGGCCCCAATGCCCCAGTCCGTAGCCGTAGAAGAACCACGTGCCCAGCAGGGATTGCAGGATGTAGTTGCTCAGCGCCATCCGCCCGACCGGCGCCAGGTGCGCAAGCCAGCGGCGCCAGCGGCCGTGGAACAGCAGCACCACCGCACCGAGGTAACCCAGGCATGCCGGCAGGTTGCCGATGAAGGCCAGCCCGGACGCCAGTTGGAACGCAGCGTCGTTCTGCCCGCGCACATGGGTCATGGAGATACCCGCACCGGCCAGGCCCAGGCCGAGCCCCAACGGGATGCCGATCCATGCCATCTGCCGGAACAGGCGAAGGTGCGATGCGGGATCCGACATCACCCCGGACCGGATGAACCACGCACCCAGCAGGAAGACGCCCAGCACGATCACCGCGAACCCCACGGTCTGGCCCAGGTGCTTGGCGAAGGATTGCGCGCGCCAAGCGGTCGCGTCCGCGTAGCGGCCCGTGCTCATCAGGCGGGTTTCATCGGCAACGTCCCGCGCATGCTCCGCGCGCTGTTCCGTGCGCTTTTCCAGCTGCTCCGCGAGCGCCTTCTTCTGCTCCGGCGTCTTCGCCTGCCCTTGCTGCAGGCGATCGCGTTCGGCTTGGGGCGGCTGGCCGACCATCACCGCACCGCCGATGGTCATCGCCAGCGCCGGGACCAGGTACAGCGCCAGCCCCGCCGCGCGCAGCCCCGACAGCGGCCAACGACGCAGGGAGTACGCCACCACCCCGAACAACAGCAGCGGGATGCCGAAGCCGAGCATCGGTTGCCAGGGGAGTTCATGACCGAACGAACCCGCCGCCCCGAAGGCGGCCGCCAGCGCCAGCAGCGACACGCCCAGCCACAGCAGGATCCGTGGCTTCGAATAGAACACCAGCATCAGCAGCACCGCGCCTGCCGCATAGCTGAAGAGGATGTCGCCGGTCCACAGGAAGATGAAATGCAGCGCGCCGAACAGGGCCAGGGCCAGGGTGCGCCGCAGGTAGGGCACGAAGAACCCGCGACCCGCCTGCTCGGCGCGGGTGAGCATCACCGCGAAGCCCATCCCGAACAGCAGCGAGAACATCGTCCAGAACTTGCCGCGGACGAACACATGGACGAACCAGCCGGCCCAGTAGTCGATCCCGGTGATGCCCGCCGGCATGCCGGCATCCAGGTCCGCGATCGGCCGGTTGAAGAACTCGACGTTCATCAGCGCGATGCCGAGCAGGGCGAACCCGCGGACGACGTCCAGCACCTCGATGCGGTCGCGGATCGCGACCGGCTGGAATTCCTGGCTCATTCGACATTCCCCCATGGAGGCACCGATTAGCGCACGCGGCAGGGGCGTACACGCGGGCCGGAAGTCATTGCGCCTTTCGTCGCCGCCAACGAAAACGGCCCGCGTCGCGGGCCGTTTCGATGCGCAGGCCTGCAGGCAGGCTCAGTGCTGGTGGCCACCGTCGCCGTGCACGTGGCCATGCGCCAGTTCTTCCGCCGAGGCGTCGCGAACCTCGACGATCTCGATGTCGAACTCCAGGTCCTTGCCCGCCATCGGGTGATTGAGGTCCACGTCGACCACGCTCATCCCGACCTTCTGGATGGTGACCGCACGCGGGCCGAAGTTGGTGTTCAGGACCACTTGCATGCCCGGCTCGAGCTTCTGCGCACCGAAATGCTTCTTCGGCACGCGCTGGGTCAGGCCGTCGCGGCGCTCGCCGTAGGCCTCGCTGGCCGGCACATTGGCCTTGAAGCTGTCGCCGGCCTCGCGACCGTCCATCGCCTTTTCCAGGCCGGGGATGATGTTGCCGTGGCCGAACAGGATCGCCAGCGGCTGGCCGCCGTCCTTGGAATTTTCCACGGACTCCTGGCCGGCTTCGGCAACGGCATAGTGGAAACGGACGACGCGGTCTTTCTCGATCTTCATGGGCGCTCTCGGTCTTGGTGCAGTTGCGCGCTTGCCGCCGAACGGCGATGCGGGAACACTGCGCGGATGATGGGACCAGCCGACTGCCAGCAGCGACCGGGCGCGCATGATACGCCCACTTGTTGGCGCAATGCCCGGCTGGCGCTATCGACCGCCCTGACTGCGATCCTGCTGCTGGCGGGCTGCGGCGGCAACGAAAACGTCCGCCCGAGCGCAAGCCGGCAAGCGCCCGCGCGCGATTGGCCCGTCGTCCAGCCCGCTGATCCGGCCAAGGCCAATGCCGTGCTGATGCGCGCGATCAGCCTGGTCGGCACGCCGTACCGGTATGGCGGCAACACGCCGGAGGGTGGCTTCGACTGCAGCGGCCTGGTCAATTATGTCTTTCGCGACATGCTGGACCTGCGCCTGCCGCGGACGTCGCGTGAGCTCGCCGCCACGCAGGGGCCGCGGATCGCCACCGACCGGCTGGCCGGCGGCGACCTGGTGTTTTTCGGCAGCGATGGCCTGGTCAGTCACGTCGGCATCTATGTCGGCGAGGGCCGCTTCGTGCATGCCCCGAACAGCGGCGGCACCGTTCGCCTGGACCGGCTCGACGGCAGCTGGTGGCGCGACCACTACACCGGTGCAAGGCGATTGCTGAATTGAATCAACGGCTTGGGCCCTGCCGCCTTTCATAAACCTGAATGCGCCGAAGCGTCACTTTTGTGACCGGTCGGCGCATTCATTTGCGTCCAGCTAACGTTTTTTGAACCCTTCACCCGGCTGTCACGGGCATAGTCGCCGCTGGTTTCAAATCGTGATGACCGCGTGACGACAGCAACCCTGCCCCACGGCCATACCGCCGCCCGCCCCGCCCGCCGGGGATTTACCCTCTTCCTTGCCATGGCGCTTGCCGCCTGCGCCGCCCCGGCGATGGCGATCACCCCCACCTCGCCGCCGGCCGATGCCGCGCCGCAGGTGACCGTCGCCACCCAGGCCCCGCTGGATGCCGTGGCCCCGGTCGACCTGGCCAGCCCCGACAACGCCCCGCTGCTCGCCCAGATCGCCGCCCTGCAGGGCGCACAGAACGCGCCCAGCACCTCGTCCCGGATCAAGTCGGTCCTGCAGCGCGCGTTTTCGCTGCTGGGCACGCCTTACCGCTGGGGCGGTACCAGCCCGGAAGGCGGTTTCGACTGCAGCGGCCTGGTCGGCTACGTGTTCCGCACCATCGGCATCGACCTGCCGCGGGTCTCCCGCTCGATGGCGCAGGAAGGCACCGCGGTGACCGATCGCACTGCCCTGGCCGAAGGCGACCTGGTGTTCTTCGGCAAGCGCGGCCGTGTCGACCATGTCGGCATCTACATCGGCGAAGGCAAGTTCCTGCATGCCCCCCGCACCGGCCGGGACGTGACCGTGTCCAGCCTGGACAGCGGCTACTGGAGCCAGAAGTACCTGCAGGCCCGGCGCCTCGCCACCGGCGCCTGAGCCGGCCCACGCGATCCGTCGAAGACGCCGCCCGCGGGCGGCGTCCTGCGTTTCAGGGCTTCCTGCCGGCTTCGCGGTAGCGCGCCACGGTCTGTTCGATGTCCTTGCTCAGCGCCATCACCTGCATCGCGTATTCCGCCAGCCGGTGGTCCTCCTCGCTGTCGGGGGTCCAGGCCGGCACCGCGACCGGCGTGCCCTCCACGCCATCCAGCGCCACGAACACGATCACGCAATGCGTGCACAGGCGCTCGCCGGCATCCTGCATCGGGTCGCGCGCGCGTACGTCCACCGCGAAGTGCATCGAGCTGGTGCCGGTGTGGACCAGCGTGGTTTCCACCGTGACCAGGTCGCTGATCCGGATCGGCGCGACGAAGCGGATCCCGCCCACCGCGACGGTGACGCTGTACCTGCCGCTCCAGCCCACCGCCGCCGC
>DAOOCX010000116.1:0-6822 GCA_035408605.1 Thermomonas sp.
AAGCCTTCCATCGACGCCTGGAGGGCGTTGATCGGGTCGATCTCGGTGACCACGACGCGCGCGCCATAGGCACGCAGTGAGTGCGCCGAGCCCTTGCCGACGTCGCCGTAGCCGCAGACCACCGCGACCTTGCCGGCCAGCATCACGTCCATCGCGCGCTTCAGGCCATCGGCCAGCGACTCGCGGCAGCCGTACAGGTTGTCGAACTTGGACTTGGTGACCGAATCGTTGACGTTGATGGCCGGGACCAGCAGCGACTTGTTTTCCACCATCTGGTACAGGCGGTGCACGCCGGTGGTGGTCTCCTCCGAGACGCCCTTCCAGTCCTTGACCACGGTGTGCCAGAAGCCCGGGCGCTCCTTGGCGACGCGCTTCAGCAGCGCCTTGATCACGCTTTCCTCGTGCGAGGAGGCGGGTTCGTCGACCCAAGTGGAGCCGTTTTCGAGCTCGTAGCCCTTGTGGATCAGCAGGGTGACGTCGCCGCCGTCATCGACCACCAGCTCCGGACCCTTGCCGCCCGGGAAGGTCAGCGCGTCCAGCGTGCAGTCCCAATACTCTTCCAGGGTCTCGCCCTTCCACGCGAACACCGGGGTGCCGGTGGCGGCGATCGCGGCGGCGGCGTGGTCCTGGGTCGAGAAGATGTTGCAACTGGCCCAGCGCACGTCGGCGCCGATGTCCTTCAGGGTCTCGATCAGCACCGCGGTCTGGATGGTCATGTGCAGCGAGCCGGTCACGCGCACGCCGTTGAGCGGCTTGCTGGCCGAATATTTCTTGCGGATCGACATCAGGCCCGGCATCTCGTGCTCGGCGATGTCCAGTTCCTTGCGGCCCCAATCGGCCAGCGAGATGTCGGCGACCTTGTAGTCGCCCTCGGTCGAGAAGGTCTTCAGTTGTGCGTTCATGTGTAGCTCCGTCGTCGGGAGTCGCGATGCGCAGGGCATGGACTCGCAGTCACGGGCGCCGTTGCAGGAAACCTTGCCGAGCCTGATTCCGGGCAGAGCGCCTTGGCGGCGGCCGGACTTGCAGCGCCCCTCGGCAGGGCGCGCGCAGTTTATCGCCTTATCGGGTTTAAAGGATGAATCGCGTGGTCGCCGGGCCGACCGACGGTTCAGCCGCGCGGGGCCATCCACGCCGGCGTGGGCAGCGATTCCAGCGCCGAGCGCAGGCTGTCGTTCCAGTGGCTGCGGACCTGGTTGAGGTACGGGTCGTCGTCTTCCAGGCGCATCTTGAGGTCGATGGACAGGGCGTCGCGGCGGTAGCGCAGCAGGTCGATCGGCGGGCCGACCGACAGGTTGGAACGCATGGTCGAGTCGAACGACACCAGCGCGCACTTGGTGGCCTGGTCGAGCGACGTCTGCGGGGTGACCATGCGGTCCAGGATCGGCTTGCCGAACTTGATCTCGCCGGTCTGGAAGTAGGGCGTGTCCGGGTTGGACTCGATGAAGTTGCCTTCCGAGTACACCAGGAACAGCCGCGGCACCTCGCCCTTGATCTGGCCACCGACGATGAAGGTGCCGGAGGCATCGATGCCGGTGTCGCGCAGGTAGGGCGCATCGCGCTTGCGGATCTCGCGCATCGCATCGCCGACCAGGCTCGCTACTTCGAACATCGACTGCGCGTTGTAGAGGCCGACGCCGTCGCCGTGGTTGGCGCGGTATTCGAGCAGGTTCAGGGTGTTCTGGGTCAGCGACAGGTTGCCGGCCGACAGGGTGACGATGACCCGGTCGCCGTCCACTGCGAACACCCGCATCTTGCCGAAGCGGCGGACATCGTCGACCCCTGCATTGGTGCGGGAATCGGAGGCGAACAACAGGCCTTCGTCGAGGTTCAGGCCGATGCAATAGGTCATGTCGGGAGGCGTCGCCGGAGTGGGGTCGGTGCGCGCGCATTGTGCGCGCGCATTCGACCGTGGGTGAAGGGTTACTGTTCGTGGCTCCAGGGACGCGCGGCCATCACCGGCGTTGCGACATCGGTGGAGACCATGAATTGCCGGTGGATGGCGTTGCCCAGCCGGTCCAGCCGCGCCATCGCCGCCTGCAGCCAGGGTTCCAGGCCTTGCTGGAGGATTTCGTCGATGCGCGCGTAGCGGCAATGCGCGGACAGCGCGCCGGCTTGCCGCACCACTTCCAGGCTGTCGTCGCCGGACAGGGTCTGCAGCACGTTGTGCGCGGTGGTCGCGCAAGTCAGCAGCGATCGCGGATTGCCTGCTTGCAGCAGCATCAGGTCGACCACGCCGGCCGCGTTCACCGCGCCGCGATACAGCCGCCGATAGGTCTCGAATGCCGACAGCGATTGCAGCAATGCGCTCCAGCGGAAATAGTCGACAGCGGCCTGTTCGCGTGTCTCGGTGTCGTCGCCCTCGCTGCCGGCGATGTCGAGCAGGCGGATCGCCCACTCGGCGCGTTCGACGAAAGCGCCCAGCTGCAGGAAGTGATAGCCCTCGCCGCGCCCCAGGGTGCCGATGGTGACCCCGCGGAACGACGCCGAACGTCCCTTCACCCGTTCCAGCATGTTGTTGACGCCATCGGCATGCAGCCTGCTCCAGGTCTGGCCGCGCATCTCCAGCCAGGAGACGTTGAGGTCCTCGTACATCTCCGCGGTGATCGCGACGCGTTGCGCGCGTGCGCATTCGCGCGCGGCATGCAGGCAGCTGTACACCGACGACGGGTTCTCCGCCGACAGCAGCAGGTGCCGCTGCACGGATTCGGCATCGATGCGCCCGTAACGATTGCGCACCACGTCGGCCAGGCCGAGTGCGTCCAGTGCGCGTCGCCACGGCGCGGCTTCCTTCCTGCCGCGGTCGTAGCGTTCGGGCAGCAGGGCGATGCGAAGGGTCACGTCGACCAGGCGTGCGGTGTTCTCCGCGCGCTCGACGTTGCGCGCGGCCCAGTACAGATCGCTGGCGGTGCGGCACAACATCAAAGGGCTTGCCGTCGGTGAACGCACAAGGCGCGCGGCTTCGCCGCCCTACGGGCCGCTGCTATCCGCGCGCGGCGCGGCGTCATCACTCGGTCACGTATCGACATACGTTCCCTCCTTCTTCCTTGCGTCGCACGCGGATAGCGGCGGCGCGTCATGTGCGTTCACCGACGACAAGCCCTTGCCCTCCATCCGATTCCAGTACCCAGGTGTCCTTGGTGCCGCCGCCCTGCGAGGAATTCACCACCAGCGAGCCCTCGCGCAGGGCGACGCGGGTCAGTCCACCCGGCACCACGTTGATCCGGCGTCCGCACAGGATGTAGGGACGCAGGTCGATGTGGCGCGGTGCCAGCCCGCTCTCGACGAAGGTGGGGCAGGTCGACAACGACAGCGTGGGCTGGGCGATGTAGTTGCCGGGGTCGGCGAGGATGCGCAGGCGGAATTCCTCGATCTCGGCCTTGGTGGATGCCGGCCCGACCAGCATCCCGTAGCCGCCGGCGCCGTGGACTTCCTTCACCACCAGTTCGTGCAAGTGCTCCAGCGTGTACTTGAGGTCCTCCGGATCGCGCAGGATGCGGGTCGGCACGTTGTGCAGGATCGGCTCCTCGCTCAGGTAGAAGCGGATCATCTCCGGCACGTACGGATACACCGACTTGTCGTCGCCCACGCCGGTGCCGGGCGCGTTCGCAAGGGTCACGTTGCCGGCGCGATAGGCCTCGAACAGGCCGGGCACGCCCAGCATCGACTCGGCGCGGAACACCCGCGGATCCAGGTAGTCGTCGTTGATCCGCCGGTACAGCACGTGCACGCGCTGCGGGCCGCGGGTGGTGCGCATGTAGACCATCGCATCGCGCACGAACAGGTCCGCGCCCTCGACCAGTTCCACGCCCATCTGCTGGGCCAGGAACGCATGCTCGAAGTAAGCGGAGTTGCCCGCGCCCGGGGTCAGCACCGCCACCACCGGATAGTCCACGCCGGCCGGCGCGGCCTCGCGCAGGGTGTCCAGCAACATGTCCGGGTAGCGCTCGACCGGCGCGATCTGCTGGCGCGCGAACAGGTCCGGCAACAGCCGCGCCATCATCCGGCGGTTCTCCAGCATGTACGACACCCCGGACGGCACCCGCAGGTTGTCCTCCAGCACGAAGTACTCGCCATCGCCGGCACGGACCAGGTCGATCCCGGAGATGTGCGAATACACGCCGCCGGGCACTTCGAAACCGCGCATCTCCTGCCGGTATTCGCTGTTGTCGAGCACCAGGTCGCGCGGCACGCGGCCTTCCTTGAGGATCCGCTGCTCACCGTAGACATCGCCCAGGAACAGGTTCAGCGCATGCACGCGTTGGCGCAGCCCGGCTTCCAGCATCCGCCATTCGACGGCGGGGACGATCCGCGGCACCAGGTCGAAGGGGATCAGGCGCTCGTTGCCGGATTCCTCGCCGTACACCGAGAAAGTGATGCCGACCCGGTGGAAGGAAATCTCCGCCTCGCGCCGCTTGTGCGCGATTTCGGTTTCCGGCGTGCGGTTGAGCCAATTGTCGAAGGCGCCGTAGTGCGCGCGCACCCGGCCCAGCGGGTCATGCATCTCGTCGTACGCAATCGCCATCCGACTGGCCAGCCTGTGTCCCCGGGTCGATGGTTCCGTGATAGCACGCGGGATGGTGCGGTGCAATAACGGGTCGGCGCAGCGGGCTCAGTCCACCGTAGCCAACGGTATCGTCGGCCGGGACACGCTTGGGCCGTTGCGTCGCGCCGGTTTCGCAAGCGCGTATTCGTGCTCGGCCAGCGATGGTCCCCAGAACGCATCCAGGCGCGGGCCGCGACGCAAGCGCTTGCCGGAGAGGAAGTCCCACAGTTCATGCGGCCACACGCGCCTTCCCATGCGCGTGTACCAGCGCATCGCGTAACGTACTTCGGGGTCCGGGTGAAGCAGGTTGCGGAACAGGGCACGTGGCCGCAGTTGCATCACCGCCTCGATGAATTTCACCCACAGCAGCACGCGCCACGGTGGTACCCGGCGGGTGTCCAGTACCTGGTGCTTGTAGTCCCACTTGCGCACGTCCGGCTCGATCACCCGGCGCGCGGCGACCGTGTCGAAGTAGGGCGTCCAGCGATGTGGCGTCACATACATCAGCTGCACCTGGTCGGGGTCGTAGCGCAGCAGGTGGCGCAGCGAGTTCCAATAGTCGCGGTCGGTCTCTTCCTCGAAGCCCATCACGTAAGTCGCCATCGAGACGATGCCGTGTTGGCGCATCAGCCGGATCGCCTCGCGGTCCTCGTCGATGTCGGCGCCCTTGCGGATCGCGGCGAGGGTGGCCTGCGAATAGCTTTCGATGCCGAGCAGGAAGCGGATCACCCCGGCGCGCTTGTACAGCGGCAGCAGGTCGGCATCACGCACGATGTCGCCGGCGCGGGTGGAGCCGACCAGGGTGAGCGGGACGTTCTCCGCGACCAGCGCTTCCAGGAAGGCCTTCCACGCCTTGCGCGAACCGGTCGGCAGTTCGTCGGCGAAGTTGATCACCTGCACGCCATGCTCGCGATGCAGCCGCGCCAGCTCCGCCGCGAACAGCACCGGATCGCGATGGCGCCAGCGCGTCCAGAAGCCGCGCTGGCCGCAGTAGCTGCACAAGTAGGGGCAACCGCGCGAGAACTGCACCACCACGGCCTTGCGCCCGCCCCAGTACGAATAGCGGTCGTGGTCGATGAGCTCCCATCCCACGCGGGCATCGTCGAGGTTGGCCAGCATCTCCGCCTGGCCGGTGGTGACCACGCGACCTTCGCTGCGATAGGCGATGCCGGGCACGCTGGCCGGATCGCCGCGCGCGGCAATGGCTTGCACCAAGCGAAGCGCGGTGCGCTCGCCTTCGCCGCGCACGACGAAGTCGATGGCCGGTTCCTGTTCCAGCACATCGTGCCAGTGGTAGGTCGGGAACACGCCGCCATAGACGATGCGCAGGGCCGGCATGCGCGCCTTGATCCTTGCGGCGATCAGCGCGATCGTCGGATGCGCGGAGGTCGAGCCGGAATGGCCCACCAGCAGCAGGTCGGGCGCACGGCGCGCGATCTCGTCGATGATCGCGCCGACCGCCATCGGCCCGAATTCGGCATCCAGCAATTCGACGTCGAAGCCGGCATCCAGCAGCGGCCCGCCGACGCTCAACAGGCCGAGCGGCGGCAGGTGTTCGCGCGGGATGCGGCTGCCGATCGCGGTATGCGGTGGATTGAGCAGGAGGATGCGCATGCAGGGCCCGGGCCGTCGGCGCTCCGCGAGGCGGGAGCACCGCCAGGGTCGACGCGCTGCATGCGCAGGCGAAGGCGTTGGCGTGAAGCGGGGTTGAAGCGCGGGGCACCCCCGAAACGAAACGGGCCGCATCGCTGCGGCCCGTCCGGGTTTGCCTTGCAACGCGCGCGGCGCTTACTTCAGCTTCGCCGCCTTGCGCAGGCCGTCGGCCTTGTCGGTCTTCTCCCAGGAGAAGGCGGTGGCGGCTTGCTTCTTGCCGGCGCCGTCGGTGTAGCTGATCTCCTTCGGCTTGCGGCCGAAGTGGCCGTACGCCGCGGTGGGCTGGTAGATCGGGTGCTCCAGGTCGAGCATCTGCATGATCCCGTACGGGCGCAGGTCGAAATTGCTGCGGATCAGCTTCTCGATGACGTCGTCGCCGACCTTGCCGGTGCCGAAGGTGGTGACCGAGATGCTGGTCGGTTCGGCCACGCCGATGGCGTAGCTGACCTGCACTTCGCAACGGTCGGCCAGGCCGGCGGCAACGATGTTCTTCGCCACGTAGCGCGCGGCGTAGGCGGCCGAGCGGTCGACCTTGGACGGATCCTTGCCGGAGAACGCACCGCCGCCGTGGCGGGCCATGCCGCCGTAGGTGTCGACGATGATCTTGCGGCCGGTCAGGCCGCAGT
>DAOOCX010000117.1:0-6790 GCA_035408605.1 Thermomonas sp.
GCCATGGGGCGAGAAAGCCCTCACCGCCTACCTGGGCGGAGATCGGGCGACATGGAGCGCTTGGGATGCGTGCGCTCTGGTGGAGCAGGCATCGGAAAAATTGCCGCTGCTGGTCGACCAGGGCGGTGATGACGAATTCCTCGACGGCCAGCTGCGCCCGCAACTGCTGCAGGCGGCCGCGGTCGCCGCCCGGCATCCGCTGCAACTGCGCATGCACCCGGGCTACGACCACAGCTACTACTTCATCGCCAGCTTCATCGGCGAGCACGTTGCCCACCATGCGGCCGCATTGCGGGGCGGTGCCTAGCCGGCGGGATCGGCCTGCGCCCGCCTGCGCGCCAATCGGCGCAACAGGGCATCGGAACTCAGGCCGTGGATGATGATCGAGGCCAGCACCAGGAAGCCGACCGCGGCCCACAGGCGCTCGCTGTCGCCGAAGCGGCCGTGGTTGATGCCGTAGGCGACGTAGTACATCGAGCCGATCCCGCGGATGCCGAGGAATGCCAGCAGCCAGCGTTCGCGTGGCGGATGCGATGATCCCGCCATCGCCAGCATGCCGGCCAGCGGCCTGATGAGCAGGAGGATCGCCAGGCAGACCAGCGCATCCTGCAGCGTCAATGCATCCAGCAATCCGCGCGCCAACGCACCGCCGAACAGCACCAGCAGGAGCAGCATCAGCAGGCGCTCCACCTGGTCGGAAAAATGATGCAGCTCCTCGTGGAATTCGTGGTGGCGTTCGCGCGCGCGGATGGTCAGCGCGCACACGAACACGGCCAGGAAGCCGTAGCCATGCGCCATCTCGGTCGCTGCATAGGCGATCAGGGTGGCGGCCAGCGCCACCAGCCCATCGCCGTGGCGCGACAATCCGCCGCGGCGGCTGCTGAAGATCAGGAAGCCCATCGCGCGCCCGACCAGCATGCCCATGCCCAGGCCCGCCAACAGCTTCCAGACCACGTAGATCCCGAACCATTCGCCGAGGGTCGCTGCGCCCCCAGTCCACCGGCGGCGACCAGGATCGCGAGGTGGACGAACGGGAAGGCGAGCGCATCGTTGAGGCCCGCCTCCGAGGTCAGGCCGAAGCGCACCTCGTCGCCGTCGCCCTTGCCGGGCGGCCCGACCTGGACGTCGGACGCCAGCACCGGGTCGGTGGGCGCCATCGAGGCGCCGAACAGCAGTGCCATCGCCAGCGGGAATCCCAAGCCCACCATGCCCAGCCACGCGGTGGCGGCGATGGTCAGCGGCATCGCGATCGCCAGCAGCCGCCAGGTGGTGCCCCAGCGCCGCCAGCCCAGCGGCCGATCCAGCTTCAGGCCCGCGCCCATCAGGCTGACGATCACCACCAGTTCGGTCATGCGTTCGGTCAGCGTGTCCCACGTGCGCGGGCTGGGATCCAGGCTGAAGACACGCGTGCCGAACAGCAGGACGCCGAGCCCCACGCAGATGATCGGCAGGGTCATCGGCAATGGCGAGCGCTTCAAGCCAAGCGGTGCCCACGAGGCCAGCAGGACCATGCCGCCGATGCCGAACAGGAAGGCGATGTAGGGATCGACCTGCATCAGTGCGTCGTTGTCGTGCTGGCGCCGCGCAGTGCGAAATCCACGTAGGCGAAGCGATCGTCGCGCAGCACGGTCTCGCCGCGTTGCAGGTCGAGCGGCGCGGCGAACATCGGACCTGCCCATGCACAGGTGTGGAACTCGCCGTGTTCACCACAGGGATCGATGCCGGGCGGTAGCCCGGCGAGCAGGACGTCGTCGAAGTCGCTTCCGGCGAAGCGCGCATCGAGTCGGGTGGTATCGATGCAGCAGAGGCTGGCGCGCAGTCCGCCGGCGATCATCTCGCGGGCGAGCGATGCGGTATCGCTGCCGAACAGCGGGTAGTGCGTACGCCAGCCGATGCGCGCGCAGGATGCATCGCGCCAAGCCCTGATATCGGCCAGGAACAGGTCGCCGAAGGCGATGTCGCGCAGGCCGGGCCAGCGATCCTGCGCAGTGCGCAGGGCCGCCGCGAACGCCGCTTCATAGGTGGCGTTGTCGCACGCGTGCGGAATGCGGGCCTGCAACACCGGCAGGCCGGTGGCGCGCGCCTGCTGCTCCAGCACATCGACGCGGATGCCCTGCATCGACACGCGCTCGACGCCTTCGGTGACGGTGGTCACCAGGCCGACCACGTCGAGTTCGCCGCGCTGGCGCAGCCTGTGCAAGGCCCAGGCAGCATCCTTGCCGCCGCTCCACGACAGCAGTGCGGGCGTCATCGGCAATGCGTTGCGCGTCAGGCCGAGGTGACGTCGCGCAGCTGCCAGCCACTTCCGGCGAGCAGGCCAAGCCGTTGCCGCAACACGGAGGACGGCAACGCGGTGGTCACCACCAGGCTGACATGCAGGTCGTCCTGCGTGCCGATCACGGTGGCGCCGGCATCCGTGGCGCCAAGCGACGGATCGACCGCGTCCGGATCCTCCTGCTTCGCACGCCAGCGTTCGAACAGGCCATCGCCGCGCAATGCGTCCTCCAGCTCGGTGGCAAGCGCCTCCGCGCCCTGCGCACGGAACGCGAGGTCGGGGTCGTTGCCGCGCGCATGCGCGGGATCAGGCAGGTTGATGTAGTAGCGCGTGGCCATGTGGACTCGATGGGGACGGGAATCCACGCAGCGTAGTCGCCCGGCGGTTAGCGCGGCGTAATTGCCGCGCGCGTCACTCGAACTTGTGCGCTTCCGCGGCGAACGCAACGACCATCGCACCCTTGCCGACGTTCACCAGCCCGGACAGGCCCATGAACGTCTCGAAGACTTCGACGTTGTGCTCGGCGCAGGTCTCGCGCAGCCGGGCATAGCCGGGCATGGCGCGCATCTCGTCGAGGTCGCCGCCGTAGCAGAGGCCGACGGTGGGCGTCATCAGGCCGGCGCGCACGCGGCTGGAGGCGAAGTCGAGCATCTTCTCGACCGCGTTGCCCAGCCCCTTGACCTTGCCGACCGGGGCGGTGTCGCCGCGGTTGCAGTGCAGGATCGGCTTGATGTCCAGCGCGGTGCCCAGTGCGGCGCTGAGGAAGCTCACGCTCTTGTCGCCGCGCTTCTTGATGCGGTTGCGCAGGTAGTGCAGGTCGGGCGGGACCATGTAGCCCTGGGTGTACAGCGCCAGGTTCTCCAGGCGCGCGCGGATCTTCGGCGGCGTCTCGCCCGCGGCGCGCAGGCGCGCGGCCTCGACCACCAGCACGCCCACCGCGGCGAACACGTTCTGGCTGTCGATCACGCGCAGCGCAAACGGCGTGGTGTTGCCCGACGCCGCGCGCACCGGCTTGTAGTCGTTGAGGATGGTGTAGCTTGCCTGCACCGCGTTGTCGTAGATGCCGCTGCGGGTGCGCGTGGTGGTGATGCAGAACACGTAATCGTAGTCGTGCACCAGCTTGGTCAGGAACAGGTCATGCACCTGTTGCACGGTGAACGGGGTGGACTCCGCCTCGAACGCGCGCGCGGCGGTTTCGCCGCTGAGGAAGTTCATCGTCGCTTCGTCGTTGCGCGTATCCGCCAGCACGGCCTGCCCGATCTGGATGGTGACCGGCAGGATGGTGATTTGCTCGCGCTCGATGAAGTCCGCCGGCAGGTCACACGCCGAGTCCGCCACGATTCCGATCCGCATTGCCTTGCTCCCGTCCCCCGACTGTTGCGCCGAACGTACCGCAACTGCGCGCTGGTTGCATCTGTGCTTGGGTAGAAGCCATGTTGTCCTGCAGCATGCGGATGGCTGCGATTCAGCTGCCGGACGCCGCAGGACGATGGGCCGGGCGACTCAGCGTGCGTCGCTCGGATAGGTGCGCGGCAGGCCCGTGTCCGGATGCAGGTAGCGGTCGCGGAGTTCGGTCTGGCGCGAGCGCATGGGGATGGCGCGGCCGTCCAGCCACACCTGGCGGGCGACGTTGGCCACGTCCAGCGGATCGCCGCTCCACAGCACCAGGTCGGCGCGCTGCCCGACCGCGATGGTGTTGCCGATCTCGCCGCCGACGCCCAGCGCGCTCGCCGGCACCGTGGTCAGCCCGGCCAGTCCCGCGTCCCAGGGCAGGCCGTTGGCGACCGCATTGCCGGCCAGCTGGCGCACCTTGCGTGCGTTGTGCGAGGCATCGCCGGTCTGGAAGAAGCTGACCTTCACGCCCGCCGCGTGCAGGCGCGCAGCGTTCTCCAGGGTCGCGCCGAGTTCGTCGAAATCGGCCGGCAGGTTGGCCAGCGCATCCACGAACACCGGCACGTTGGCGGCGGCGAGTTGCGGTGCCACCTTCCATGCTTCGGTGGCGCCAACCAGGGCGATGCGCACGTCGCGCGCCTTGGCCCAGCGCAGCACGCGGACGATGTCGGAGGCGCGCTGGATGCGCACCATGACCCGTCCGCCGCCGCCGACGTATTTCGCCAGCGTGGTGCGGCCGGCCGGGGTGAGCAGGGCGAATTGCGAGTCCGCGGGAATGCGCCCGCGCACTTCGTCGATCAGCTGGTCCAGCAGCATCCACTGCGCCGCACGCGAGCTGCCGCTGAGGTTGGCGCCATCGCCGCCCAGGGTGACGAACAGCGCGCGTGGCCCCACCGCATCCAGGCTGCCGTCCAGCCGGACCACGCCGCCCTGGCCCGCGACCAGCGACCCGCCGGGCCGGCTGCCCGCCGACAGCAGCGTCCAGCCGAAGCCTTCCACGCGCGTCACCGGGACCAGGATCGACTCGGGGTTGTAGGCCAGGGTGACGTCGAATTCCGGGCGCACCTGCATGTCGCTGGCGCCGCTGCCGAGCGCGAGCGCGGCATCGACCGTGGACGACTCGCCGGAGACTTCCTCCACGCCGATATCGGTGATGCCGCCGAACAGCGCCGGCGTCAGCGGCTGGCCCTGCGCATCGACCACGGTGGCATTGCCCGCGGCCAGGCCGCTGCCGATCGCGGCGATGCGGCCGTTGCGCACCAGCACGTCGGTGGCACGCAGGGTGCCCTGCGTGCTGGCGGTATGCACGGTGGCGTTGCGGATCAGCAGGTCCTGCGCTGAGGCGAGGCCGCTCGCGGCGAGCAGCGCAGCGACCAAGGCGAGGCGTTTCATCGGCGAGCGGCTCATCGCACACCCCCACGCGCCGCGTCCTGCCCGAGCAGGAAGTCCGAGGTCGGTTGCCGCGAACGATCGCGTCGGTCGTACAAGCGCGCGCCGTCCACGTACACCTGCTCGGCCTGCGCATAGCTGCTGAAGGGATTGCCGTTCCAGAGCACCACGTCGGCCATCTTGCCGGCCTCGAGCGTGCCGGTCTGGTCGAGGATGCCCATCGCCTTCGCCGGATTCGTCGTCAACCACTGGATCGCATGTTCCGGGGTGATGGCGATGCCGACGCGGCCGGCATTGGCGATCACCTTGGCCGCTTCCTGGTTGAGTCGCTGGATGCCTTCCTCGGAATCCGAATGCACGATCGCGCAACCGTTCTTCGCCCGGTCGACCAGGGCGATGTTCTCCTGGATGCCGTCGAAGCTTTCCATCTTGAAGCCCCACCAGTCGGCCCAGAGCGCGCCGCACACGCCTTCCGCGGCGAGCCGGTCGGCGATCTTGTAGGCCTCCACGCCGTGGTGGAACGCGCTGATCCTGAAGCCGAATTCCTTCGCCAGGTCGAGCATGATCGCCATCTCGTCGGCGCGGTAGCAGTGGATGTTGACGCGGATGTCGCCGTTGATCGCACCGGCCAGCGTGTCCAGCTTGAGGTCGCGCTTGCCCGCACCCTCGGGCTTGTCGGCGGCGTCCTTGCGCTTCTTCATGTACTCGGCGGCATCGGCGAAGGCCGCGCGATAGCCGGCGATGTTGCCCATCCGTGTCGATGGGCCGCCCTTGCTGCCGTACACGCGCTTGGGGTTCTCGCCGCAGGCCATCTTCAGGCCCCACGGCGCGCCGGGGAATTTCATGCCCTGGTAGGTGACGGACGAGATGTTCTTCACCGTCACCCCGCGCCCGCCGATCAGGTTGGCGCTGCCCGGCAGGATCTGCAGGCTGGTCACGCCGCCTGCGAGCGCCGCGTGGAAGCCCGGGTCCTGCGGCCAGATCGAATGCTCGGCCCAGACCTGCGCGGTGACCGGCGAGGTCGCTTCGTTGCCGTCGCTGTGCGCACTCATGCCCGGGCTGGGATACACGCCCAGGTGCGAATGGATGTCGATGATGCCGGGGGTGACCCACTTGCCGGTCGCGTCCACCCGCACTGCGTCGGCGGGTGCGTCGATGGCGTTGCCGACCGCGACGATCTTGCCGTCGCGCATCAGCAGGTCGGCGTCGTCCAGGCGGGTGCCGGTGCCGGTCAGCACGGTGGCGTGCTGCAGCAGCACCGCCGGGCCGATGACCCGCGCATAGGTGCTCGGGTAGGGGTCGGCGGCGAAGCCGAGGTCGGGCTTGGCAGCGCCCGTGGCGGGCTTGGTGGCGGGCGTGGTGGCGCAGCCAGCCAGCAGCACCGCGGCGAGCGCGGCGGTCATCGGTTTCGACATGTGGTTTCCCCATCGCACGGCGTGCGAGCCAGAACCCTAACCCGGCCGGCGCCCATCCGCCACATGACCGAGGTCATGCCTGCGTGGGAACATGGTGGATCGAAACACGGAGAGGAACGCATGAAGAGCAAGCAGGACATCGTCGACAACTGGCTGCCGCGCTACACCGGGGTGCCGCTGGGCGGCTTCGGCGAACACATCCTGTTGACCAACTTCGGCGGTTACCTCGGCCACTTCTCCGAGATGACCGGCGCGCCGGTGGTGGGCCTGGACCGGCCGATGCCCAGCGCCACCGCCGACGGCATCACCATGATCAATT
>DAOOCX010000118.1:0-6689 GCA_035408605.1 Thermomonas sp.
GTCGTCGACCTGTTCGTGGCGCAGTCGCAGGTCCCATTCGACGTGGATGCCGGGGGTGTCGGCCGCCATCGCAGCAAACGGTGCGGCACAGCAACAGGCGAGCATCGACAACGGAAGGGCGAGGCGCGGCGACATGGCGATGGCTCCGTTTGGCGTTGAGGCGAGCATCGTCCGCCGCCTATGGCTCGGCGTTGATGCAGGTCAAGCACGCGCATGCCGGGTCACATGGCATGGAGGAACTTGATCCAGATCAAAGCGGTAAGCTCAGCCAGGGACGGATGCTGCAGGCATCGACCCAACGCGCACGCCATCCAAGGGGAACATCGCCATGAAAGCCGCCACGCTCCGGTTGCTCACGCTCGCCATCGCCATCGCCATCGGGCTGCCCGCCTGCAGCAAGGACGATGCCGCCACCCAGCCCAACGCCAGCGCAGCGACGACCGAAACCGAAACCGGCGGCTCCGCCAAGGGCGACTTCGGCCCGCCGCAGGGCGCGCCGGTCGAAGCGGTGCTGACCTCGCCGCCGCATGTGCCGCCCGCGACCGGGCGCACCGCGCCGGCCAAGGTGATCGTCTCGCTGGACGTGGTCGAGAAGGACATGGAGATCTCCGAAGGCGTGACCTACACCTTCTGGACCTTCGGCGGCACCGTGCCGGGCAGCTTCATCCGCGTGCGCCAGGGCGACACGGTGGAGTTCCACCTGCGCAACATGCCGGACAGCAAGATGCCCCACAACATCGACCTGCACGGCGTCACCGGGCCCGGTGGCGGCGCGGCCTCCAGCTTCACCGCGCCCGGCCATGTCAGCCGCTTCACCTTCAAGGCGCTCAACGCCGGCCTGTACGTCTACCACTGCGCCACCGCGCCGGTGGGCATGCACGTGGCCAACGGCATGTACGGGCTGATCCTGGTCGAGCCGCCGCAAGGGCTGCCGAAGGTCGACCGCGAGTACTACGTGATGCAGGGCGACTTCTACACCACCGGCAAGTACCGCGAGAAAGGCCACCAGGGCTTCAACATGGAGAAGGCCATCGACGAGAACCCGACCTACGTGCTGTTCAACGGCATGGAAGGCTCGATGACCGGCGACAAGGCGCTCACCGCCAAGACCGGCGAGACCGTGCGCCTGTACGTGGGCAACGGCGGCCCGAACCTGGTGTCGAGCTTCCATGTCATCGGCGAGATCTTCGACAAGGTCTGGTACGAGGGCGGCACCAAGTTCCAGGAAAACGTGCAGACCACGCTGATCCCCGCGGGCGGCGCGATGATGGCCGAATTCCACATGGAAGTGCCGGGCAGCTACGTGCTGGTCGACCACAGCATCTTCCGCGCCTTCAACAAGGGCGCGCTGGCGATCCTCAAGGCCGAAGGCCCGGAGAACAAGGCGATCTATTCCGGCAAGGAAGTCGACGCCGTGTACCTGGGCGACCAGGCCGCCGGCACCAGCCGCGCGCCGGTGGCCGCCGCCGCGGCCTCGGCCAAGTCCGGCAACCTGACCAAGGAAGAGCAGATCGCCGCAGGCAAGGTGCTGTTCGCCGGGACCTGCTCCACCTGCCACCAGCCCGACGGCGCCGGCATGCCCGGCGTGTTCCCGCCGCTGGCCGGCTCCGACTTCCTCAAGGCCAACCCGAAGCGCCTGCCGGAAATCATCCTGCACGGCCTGGTCGGGCCGGTGACGGTCAACGGCAAGGACTACAACTCCAACATGCCGCCGATGAGCCAGCTGACCGACGACGAGGTCGCCAACATCGGCACCTACGTGCTCAACAGCTGGGGCAACCCGGGCGGCCAGGTGAGCAAGGCCGATGCCGCCGCGGCACGCGCCGCCAAGCCGGCCAACAGCTCGGACGGCCATTGAGCGATGCGTCGCGTACTCGCCGTCGCGTTGCTCGCGATCCCGCTCGCCGGCCTGGCGGCCGGTGCGCTGGGGTCGCGCTACGTGGGCCTGCCCGGTGGGGTGTTCAAGTCGGTGTTGCGCTACGAGGACGCGAAGGACGGCGTGCGCATCGCGCCGTTCGCGCTGATGCGGCGGCCCGTGACCAACACGGAGTTCCTGGACTTCGTGCGCACGCATCCGCAGTGGCAGCGCGGCAAGGTCGCGCCGGTGTTCGCCGAAGCCCGCTACCTCTCGCACTGGGCAGGCCCGACCACGCTGGGCGACAACGCCCTGCCGGACCGGCCCGTGGTCTGGGTCAGCTGGTTCGCCGCGGATGCGTACTGCGACTCCATCGGCGCGCGCCTGCCGAACTGGAACGAATGGGAATATGCCGCCGCGGCCGACGAAACCCGCCGCGACGCGCGCCAGGATCCGGCCTGGCGCGAACGCATCCTGGGCTGGTATTCGCGGCCGTCGAACACGGTGCTGCCGCGGGTCGGCCTGCAGGCGCCGAATGCCTGGGGCGTGCAGGACCTGCACGGCCTGGTCTGGGAATGGACCGAGGATGCATCGTCCTTGCTGGTGGACAGCGACAACCGCACCCAGGGCGATCCCGACAAGGCGAAGTTCTGCGGCGCCGGCGCGCTGTCGATGGACGACCGCGAGAACTACGCGGTGATGATGCGGGTGGCGATGCTGTCCTCGCTGGACGGGCACGATGCCACCGCCAACATGGGCTTCCGCTGTGCCTGGAGCGCACCACGATGAAACGATCGAATTTCGCGACGACGGCGAGGGCCGCGGTGGTCGGCATCGCCCTGGCCATGGGCGCATCCCCGGCCTTCGCCGGCGGACCCACCGCCAGGCCATTGCCATCCGACTCCGTCTACCAGCTCGCCCTGCCGCTCACCGACCAGGCCGGACGCACCGCCGACTGGCGCAACCTGCGCGGCAAGCCGCGGGTGGTGTCGATGTTCTACACGTCGTGCCAGTACATCTGCCCGTTGATCGTGGACTCCGGCAAGGCGATCGAGCACCAGTTGTCGCCGGCCGAACGCGGCCGCATCGGCATCGTCCTGATCAGCATGGATCCGGCGCGCGACACCCCGGCTGCCCTGCGCAAGGTGTTCGACAAGCGCGGGCTGGATGCCGCCGGCTGGTTGCTGGCCGCGCCGCCCGCGGAGGACGTTCGCGCGGTCGCCGGCCTGCTCGGCATCCGCTACCGGCAACTCGCCGATGGCGAGTTCAACCACACCAGCGCGTTGATCCTGGTGGACGCGGAAGGGCGCATCATCACCCGCACCGAACAGGTGGGGAGCAAGCCGGATCCGGCGTTCATCGAAGCGGTCAGGCGCGAGGCCGCAAAGCGGTCCTGAGCCATCGGCGAGTACCCTCGGCGACGCGGCGCGCACGCCCCTCCCCTTGCTGACGAGTGCCGACATGCCAACGAGCGACACCCAGACCACCCCGGGCCGATTCCAGCTCCAGTTCCTCGGCGCCAATGCGACCGTCACCGGCTCGCGCCACCTGGTGACCGCGGGCTCGTCCCGGATCCTGGTCGACTGCGGCCTGTTCCAGGGCTACAAGCCGCTGCGCCTGCGCAACTGGGCGGAGTTCCCGGTGGACCCGGCCTCGATCGATGCAGTGCTGCTGACCCACGCGCACCTGGACCACAGCGGCTACCTGCCACGCCTGGTTCGCTCCGGCTTCCGCGGCAAGGTCTGGTGCACCGAGGCGACCCGCAGCCTGTGCGGCATCCTGCTGCCGGACTCCGCGAGACTGCTGGAGGAGGAAGCCGAGCACGCCAACCGCAGCGGGTCATCGAAGCACCATCCCGCGGAACCGCTTTACCGCGAAGCCGACGCGCGCGCCAGCCTTGCGCACCTGCATGGCGTCGCCTTCGACCGCGTGTTCCAGCCCGCCCCCGGCGTCCACGCGCGCTTCCGCATGCAGGGTCACATCCTCGGCGCCGCTGCCGCCACCCTGGAGTTCGAGGGCCGCCGGATCACCTTCAGCGGCGACCTGGGCCGGCCGCACGACCCGCTGATGCCGGCGCCTGCTGCATTGGCGGAGTCCGACTGGGTGGTGGTGGAATCGACCTACGGCAACCGCACCCATCCCGCCGAAGCGCCCGACGAGGAGTTGCTGGCGGTGCTGCGGCGCGTGATCGCGCGAAGGGGCGTGGTGGTCATCCCGGCGTTCGCGGTCGGCCGCGCGCAGATGCTGCTGCATGTCATCACGCAACTGCAGGAGACCGGCCAGCTCGCCAGGGTACCGGTCTACCTCAACAGCCCGATGGCGGCGAGCGTCAGCGGCCTCTATCGCACGTTCCCGCGACTGCATCGGCTGGACGCCCACGCGCTGGCGGCGATGGAACGCAATGTCCACGTCGTCGACAGCGTCGAGGCATCCAAGGCGCTCAATCGGCGCAAGGGCCCGATGATCATCGTGTCCGCCAGCGGGATGGCCACCGGCGGGCGCGTGCTCCACCACCTGCTGGCATTCGCGACGGAGCCGCGCAACGCGATCGTGCTGTGCGGATTCCAGGCCGGCGGCACCCGCGGCGCGGCGCTGGCCGCGGGCCAGAAGCAGTTGCGCATCTTCGGACAGGAGGTGCCGGTCGGCGCCGAGGTCGTGCAGCTCGCCGCCGGTTCCGCGCATGCCGATGGCGACGAGATCCTGGCCTGGCTGCGCAGCGCGCCGACACCACCGCGCAAGGTCTTCGTCACCCACGGCGAGCCGGATGCCGCCGATGCGCTGCGTGCCCGCATCGAGCACGAACTCGGCTGGCCGGCACATTTCCCGGAGTACCTCGAACAGGTCGACCTCGCCTGAACACGGCGCATCGACGCAGTTGGAGCGCGACGTGACCGGATCGCTTGCCGGTAACCGCCCCACCGGCCACGACGCCGGACCGGCAGCGCCACCCCGGCGCTGGGCGGGCCTGACGTCGGTGGAGGCCAGCGCGCGCCACCTGCGCGATGGCCCCAATGCCCTGCCGCAACCCGAACGGCGTTCGCACTGGGCGATCGTGCTCAGCGTGGTGCGCGAACCGATGTTGCTGCTCCTGCTGGCCGCCACCACGCTCTACCTGGTGCTGGGCGACACCGGGGAAGCCCTGCTGCTCGCACTGTCGGTGCTGGCGGTGATCGGCCTGACGATCTACCAGGAACAGAAGTCCGAACGCGCGCTGGAGGCCCTGCGCGAACTGGGGAGCCCACGTGCACGCGCGCTGCGCGATGGCAGCCCGTGCCTGCTGCCCGCCGGCGAACTGGTGGTGGGTGACGTCATCTTCCTCGCCGAGGGCGACCGGGTGCCCGCGGACGCGCGCCTGCTGGAGGCCATCGACCTCCAGGTCGACGAATCGCTGTTGAGCGGCGAATCCGTGCCGCTGCGGCGTCGGGTCGATGGCCCCGGCGAAGAGGCGCTGGTCCATGCCAGCACGCTGGTGGTGGCTGGACACGGCGTGGCCGAAGTCACCGCCACCGGCCCGCGTACCGAGGTCGGCAAGATCGGCGTCTCGCTGCGCAGCCTGCACGTGGAACCGACGCCGATGCAGCGGGAAATCCGCCGCGTGGTGCTGCTGTTCGCCGGCCTGGCGCTGTCCACCGCGGTGCTCGTCTCGGGATTGTTCCTGGCAAGCCGTGGCGGACTGGCGGACGCGATCCTGGCCGGCCTGACCCTGGCGATCGCCACCATCCCGGAAGAATTCCCGGTGGTGCTCGCGGTGTTCCTCGCGCTGGGCGCGTGGCGGATGGCGCGGCACCAGGCCCTGGTCCGGCGCACCCCGGCGATCGAGGCGCTGGGCGCGATCACCGTGTTGTGCGCCGACAAGACCGGCACCCTCACCCGCAACCGCATGGCGGTCGCCGAGCTGGTGGCCGGCGCACAACGCAGCGGCGTGCAACCGGCGCTGCCGCCCGACTTGCGCGCGCTGCTCGACGCGGGCGTGCTGGCGAGCCGCGCGGATTCGATCGACCCCATGGACCGCGCCCTGCACGAGGCCGCCGCGGCACTGGACCCGGCCGCCTCCGCGGATGGCGCGCCAACGCAGGTGCTGCTGCGCGAATACCCGCTGTCGCCCGCCTGCACCGCGGTGACCCACGCCTGGCAGCGCGGCAACGGCGTGTTCGTGGCCTGCAAGGGCGCGCCGGAAACCGTGGCCGACCTCTGCCATGCCACCGCCGCACAGCGTGCCGCGATGCTCGCAGACGTCGAGGCGATGGGACGCCGGGGCCTGCGCGTGCTGGCCGTCGCCGCTGCCGCGTGGAACGACGATGCCGCCGCCCTGCCCTCCGCCATGCAGGGCTTCGCCTTCGCCTGGCTGGGCCTGGTGGGGTTCGCCGATCCGCTGCGCGACGGGGTCGCCGATGCCGTGGCGGAGGCCAGGGCTGCCGGCATCCGCGTGGTCATGCTGACCGGCGACCATCGCGCCACCGCGCGGGCGATCGCGACGCAGGCGGGGATCGCGGCGGACGGCGCGGTGATGGAAGGCCGCGAGCTGGACGCGATGGACGACGCGACGATGCTGCGCTGCGCACGCGAAACGAATGTGTTCGCCCGCGTGCGCCCCGAGCAGAAGCTGCGGCTGGTCGCCGCGCTCAAGCAGGACGGTCAGGTGGTGGCGATGACCGGCGACGGGGTCAACGATGCGCCCGCGCTGGTGTCCGCGCACGTCGGCATCGCGATGGGCCAGCGCGGCACCGACGTCGCCCGCGAGGCCGCGGCGATCGTGCTGCTCGACGACGACTTCGTCACCGTGGTGCGGGCGATCCGCCTGGGCCGGACGATCTACGACAACATCCAGCGCGCG
>DAOOCX010000119.1:0-2251 GCA_035408605.1 Thermomonas sp.
ACGCCGGAAGGCCCCGGCAGCCTGCACATCGAAACCCCGACCTTCGCGCTCACCGTGATCGCGGTGATCGTGATCCTGACCCTGCTGCAGTTCATGCCCGCGCTGGTGCTCGGCCCCGTCGCCGACCACCTGACCCTGGTGCATGGAGGAACCACCCCATGATCCAACAGACCAGTGAGGCCAAGCCGCGTGGCCAGCATCCAACCGTGTTCGATGCCGCCGCCTTGCGCACCGCGATCCGCGATGCCTTCCTCAAGCTTTCGCCCCGCCACATCGTGAAGAGTCCGGTGATGGCGATCGTGCTCGGCGGCACCCTGCTGTCCGCGCTGATCACCGCCGCCGGCGCGGCACCGGCCGGCTTCGGCTGGAGCGTCACCACGATCCTGCTGGTCACCGTGCTGTTCGGGAATTTCGCCGAAGCGGTGGCGGAGGCGCGCGGTCGCGGCCAGGCGGCGTCGCTGCGGCGTGCGCGCAAGGATCTGGTCGCCCGCAAGTTGGTCGAGGCCAAGGACGCCGCGCCTGGACACCACGGCAGCGAGGCACAGGTCCCGGCCGCCGAGCTGCGGCCCGGCGATCTGGTGGTGGTCTCCGCCGGCGAGCTGATCCCGGCCGATGGCGAGATCCTGCATGGCCTGGCCACCATCAACGAGTCCGCGGTCACCGGCGAATCCGCGCCGGTCCTGCGCGAGGCCGGCACCGACCGCAGCGGGGTGATCGGCGGTACCAAGGTGCTGTCCGACGAGATCGTGGTGCGCGTCACCGTGGAGCCGGGGCACAGTTTCCTGGACCGCATGATCGCGCTGGTCGAAGGCGCCAACCGCCAGAAGACCCCGAACGAGATCGCGCTGACCATGCTGCTGGCGGCGATGACCCTGACCTTCCTGATCGTCTGCGCGACGCTGCCGGCGATCGGTGCCTTCGTCGGCGTGAAGGTCGATCCGCTGTTGCTGATCGCATTGCTGGTCTGCCTGATCCCGACCACCATCGGCGGCCTGCTGCCGGCGATCGGCATCGCCGGGATGAACCGCGCGCTGTCGGCGAACGTGCTGGCGAAATCCGGCAAGGCGGTCGAAGTCGCCGGCGACGTCGACGTCCTCCTGCTCGACAAGACCGGCACGATCACCCATGGCGATCGCCAGGCCACCGCCTTCCATGCACTGGCCGGCATCAGCGCCGACCAGTTGCGCGAAGCCGCGCTGCTGTCATCGCTGGCCGACCCCACGCCGGAAGGCAAGTCGATCGTGAAACTGGCGCGCGAACAGGGCACGCCGATGCAGGACCCGGACCAGCTCGACGCCGGCACGACGCAGTTCATCCCGTTCACTGCGCAGACCCGCATGTCCGGCGTGGACCTCGACGGCGGTGCGCGGTTGATCCGCAAGGGCGCCGGCGATGCGATCAGCCGCCACGTGCTGTCGCTGGGCGGCGACGTGCCGGCGGAACTGAAGGCACGCGTCGACCAGGTCGCGCGCAAGGGCGCCACCCCGCTGGTGGTGAGCGAAGGCCGCTTCGCGCTGGGCGTGGTCGAGCTGTCCGACGTGGTCAAGCATGGCGTCAAGGAAAAGTTCGCGCGGCTGCGCGCGATGGGCATCAAGACCGTGATGATCACCGGCGACAACCCACTGACCGCGGCCGCCATCGCCGCCGAGGCCGGTGTCGACGACTACATCGCCGAAGCCACGCCGGAGGACAAGCTCGCGCGGATCCGCAGCGAACAGGCCGGAGGCCGCCTGGTCGCGATGGTCGGCGACGGCACCAACGATGCGCCTGCGCTGGCGCAGGCCGACGTCGGGTTGGCGATGAACTCCGGCACGCAGGCCGCGAAGGAAGCCGGCAACATGGTCGACCTCGACAGCGATCCGGCCAAATTGCTGGCGGTGGTCGAAGTCGGCAAGCAGCAGCTGATCACCCGCGGCGCGCTGACCACGTTCTCGCTGGCCAACGACGTCTCGAAGTATTTCGCGATCCTGCCGGCGCTGTTCGCCGCGGCCATTCCCTCGATGGCGACGCTGGACGTGATGGGCCTGTCCAGCCCGAAGAACGCGGTGCTCGCGGCGCTGATCTTCAACGCGCTGGTCATCCCGGCGTTGATCCCGCTGGCGCTGCGCGGCGTGCGTTTCGCCCCGGCCAGCGCCACCGTGCTGCTGCGCCGGAACATGCTGCTGTACGGCGGTGGCGGCGTCCTGCTGCCCTTCATCGCCATCAAGCTGATCGACCTCGCGCTGGCCGCGACGGTTGGCCCCTGAATGCC
>DAOOCX010000119.1:2351-6545 GCA_035408605.1 Thermomonas sp.
CCGATGGAGCTCGTCACCCGATCCGGCGGCGGGCTCGATCCGCACCTCACGCCGGCCGGTGCGCGCGTGCAGGTGGCGCGGGTGGCGAAGGCGCGTGGCCTCGATGCCGGCATCGTCCAGCAGGCCGTGGATGCCGCCACCGAAGCACCGCAGTTCGGCGTGCTGGGCCAGCCACGCATCAACGTGCTGCTGCTGAACCTGGCGCTGGATGCGCGGCCACGGTGAGCGGGCGCACAATTCGCCCATGAATGCGGATCGCAGCGAGGTCGTCAGGCAGGCGCAGGCCGATGCGCTGCTTGGCGAGCTGCAACGCCAGGGCGGCGGGCGGCTGACCATCTTCCTCGGCGCTGCACCCGGTGTGGGCAAGACCTACGCGATGCTGTCGCGCGGGCGCGAACTGAAGAAGCAAGGCACCGACGTGGTCGTCGGCCTGGTCGAGACGCACGGCCGCGTGGAGACGCAGGCGCTGCTGGACGGACTCGACGTGCTGCCGCGCCGGCGCGTCGAGCATCAGGGCCGCACGCTGGAGGAACTTGATCTCGACGCCCTGCTCGCCCGCAAGCCGCGGGTCGCGCTGGTGGACGAACTGGCGCATCGCAACGTCCCCGGCAGCCGCCACGAGCGCCGTTGGCAGGACGTGGTGGAACTGCTGGATGCCGGCATCGACGTCTACACCACGGTCAACATCCAGCACCTGGAAAGCCTCAACGACATCATCCACCGGATCACCGGCGTGCGCGTCAGCGAGACCGTGCCGGATCTCGTCTTCGACCGCCTGCGCGACATCAAGCTGATCGACCTGCCGCCGCGCGAGCTGATCGAGCGCCTGCAGCAGGGCAAGGTCTACATGCCGGACCAGGCGGCGCATGCGCTGCAGTCGTTCTTCTCGCCGTCCAACCTGGCCGCGCTGCGCGAACTGGCGATGCAGACCGCTGCCGATCGCGTCGACAGCGACCTGCGCGAAGCGCAGACCGCGCGTGGGCTGCCCGGCAGCTCGTTGCGCCGACGCGTGCTGGTGGCGATCGATGGCCGCGGCCAGTCCGATTACCTGGTGAGGGTGGCGCGGCGCGTGGCCGAGCGGCGCGATGCGCCGTGGAGCGTGGTCAGCGTGCAATCCGGCGCCCACCTCGACGACGCTGCGCAACGCGAGCTCGACCGCGCGTTCGCGCTGGCGCGCCGGCTCGGGGGCGACGCCGAACTGCTGCACGGGCCGAGCATCGTCGATGCGCTGATCGACCATGCCGGCCGCAGCGGCGTCTCGACGATCGTGATCGGGCGCACCCGCGAGCGTCCGTTCGCGCGCATGTTCAACCGCACCCTGACCCAGCAACTGCTGCAGCGCGCCGCGCACCTGGAACTGACCATCGTCAGTACGCCGGAGGCGCGGGCGAAGTCGCGGCGCTCGTTGCACGACGTCGGCGCCCTGCTCACGCGCACCGATGCGGGACTGGCGTTCGCCGCCGCCTCGCTGGCCACCTTCACCGCCTGGCTCGCTGAGCGCTTCATCAGCCTCGACGACCTGTCGATGGTGTTCATCGTCGCAGTGGTGCTGGTCGCCTCGCGGACGCGCATGACGGCGGCGGTACTGGCCGCCGGCCTGTGCTTCCTGTCCTACAACTTCTTCTTCATCGAACCACGCCTGACCCTGTTCATCGGCGCGCGACAGGGCGTCGCCACGGTGTTCCTGTTCCTTGCCGCCGCACTGGTCGCGGGCCGGCTGGCCTCGCGCCTGCGCATGCAGGTGGTCGCCCTGCGCGCAGCCAATGCGCATGCCACGGCATTGCAAGGCTTGAGCCGGCAACTGGCCGCGGCCGCCGATGCCGGCGAGGTGGCCGAAGCAGGCCGGCGCGCGTTGAAGCAGGCGTTAGGAGCCGACGCGATCGTGCAGGCCGGCGACGTCGTGGCGGAAACGCCCGGCCAGGCGCTGCTGTCCGACAAGGATCGCGCTGCCGCCGACTGGGCGCTCAAGCATCGCCAACCGGCAGGTCGTTTCACCGACACCCTGGGCAATGCCGAATGGTGGTTCCTGCCGCTTGCCGGCGACAAGGCCGCCACCGGCCTGCTCGGCTTGCGCTTCCCCGCTGGCGCCAGCCGCTTCGGCAGCGAACAACGCAGGTTGGTGGAGGCGATGGCGGACGACATCGCGCAGGCGATGCTGCGCACGCGGTTGGTCTCGGACCTGGAGGACGCGCGCGTCACCGGCGAAACCGAACGCCTGCGCTCTGCCCTGCTGTCGTCGGTCTCGCATGACCTGCGCTCGCCGCTGGCGGCGATCGTCGGCGCCGCGGAAACCCTGGACACCTACGGCCGCGGCATGGGCGAGGACGACCGCCACAGCCTGCTCGACACCGTGCGCCTGGAGGGCGAGCGGCTTGATCGCTACATCCAGAACCTGCTCGACATGACCCGCCTCGGCCACGGCGGTCTCACCCTCAATCGCGACTGGATCGGCGTCGACGAGCTGATCGGCTCGGCGGCGACACGCTTGCAGCGTTATCAGCCCGATGTGCGCTTCGACATCGCCCTGGCCAAGGGACTGGCGCCACTGTGGGTGCATCCCGCGTTGGTCGAGCAGGCGATCTTCAACGTGATCGAGAACGCCGCGAAGTTCTCGCCCGCGGGCGAGGCCATCGCGATCGACGCCCGCGACATCGACGGCGTGCTGCGCATCGACGTCGCCGACCGTGGCCCCGGCATCCCCGAGGATGAACGCAAGCGCATCTTCGACATGTTCTTCAGCGTGGAGCGCGGCGATCGCGGCCGCCAGGGCACCGGACTGGGGCTTGCGATCACCCAGGGCATGATCGGTGCGCATGGCGGCGGCGTGGAAGCACTGCCGGGCCCCGATGGCCGTGGCACCACGATCCGGATTACCCTGCCACGGATGACGCCCGCAGCCGCCAGCGCATGAGCGAGACCGCCGCATCCACGGCCGCGCGCATCCTCGTCGTCGACGACGAGCCGCAGATCCGCAAGTTCCTGGACATCAGCCTGCGCGCGCAGGGCCATCGGGTGGAAACCGCGGCGGACGGCGAGGCCGGCCTGCAGGCCATGGCGACGCATGGCGCCGACCTGGTGATCCTCGACCTTGGCCTGCCCGACCTCGACGGCCATGAGGTGCTGTCGCGCCTGCGCGAGTGGTCGCAGGTGCCGGTGATCGTGCTGACCGTGCGCGCCGACGAACGCGAGAAAGTCGCCGCGCTCGATGCCGGCGCCAACGACTACGTGACCAAGCCGTTCGGCGTGCAGGAACTGATGGCGCGGGTGCGCGCCCTGCTGCGTTCGCATGCCACCGCCGGCGAAGCGCCGCCGGTGTTCGACGATGGACGGCTGCGGGTGGACCTGGCGCGGCGCGAAGTCTTCCTGCTCGGCGAACCCGTGCAACTGGCGCGCAAGGAATACGCGCTGCTCGCGCTGCTGCTGCAGCACGCCGGGCGCGTGGTCACCCAGCCGCAGATGCTGCGCGAGCTATGGGGGCGCCACCACGAACACGACACGCATTACCTGCGCGTGCTGGTCGGCAAGCTGCGGCAGAAGCTGGGCGACGATGCCGCCGCGCCGCGCTGGATCGCCACCGAACCGGGCGTCGGCCTGCGCTTCATCGGCGCGCCGCGCTAGTCGCCAAGCCGGATCAGTCCCGGTCAATCCCGATCCGGCGCGCCCAGCGGGAACAGGTGGCGGAACGGCCGGGCTTCGTCCACCGCACGCGCGACCGAAGGACGCGCAAGCAGTCGCGCGCGATAGGCGCGCAGCACTGGGTACGCGTCGCCGATCGGATGGGTCCAGTCCGCATAGAACAGCGACGGCGCGGCGGCGCAGTCGGCCATCGTGAAGTCCTCGCCGCAGGCCCAGGCGCGACCGGCGAGTTCGCCTTCCAACCAGCCGTAGGCCATCTCCAGCTTGTCGGCAGCGAACGCGCGCGCGTCGTCGCGCTTGATCGCATCGCCGGTCAGCGCGCCGCCGACGGCCGCCTGCACCGGGCTCATCACGTGCAGGTCGAAGCAGCGATCCATGAAACGCACGTCGAGCGCGGATATCTCATCTTCCGGCAGCAGGCGCACGGCACCAGGATGGGCGAGTTGCAGGTATTCGATGATGATGCTGGTCTCCACGACCTGCCGTTCGCCATCGAGCAGCAGCGGGAACTTGCGCAGCGGCCAGCGCCGCAACCATTCGCCCGCGTGTTCCGGATGG
>DAOOCX010000120.1:0-6463 GCA_035408605.1 Thermomonas sp.
CCAAGCACTATCCCGGCGTGGCCGCGCTGGACGGCATCGACCTGGACATCGCCTCGGGCGAATTGGTCGCGTTGCTCGGCCCGTCTGGTTCCGGCAAGACCACGCTGCTGCGGGTGATCGGCGGCCTGCTGCATGCCGACCAGGGGCGCGTGCTGTTCGACGATATCGATGCGACGCGGCTCAGCCTGCGCGAGCGCAACGTTGGCTTCGTCTTCCAGCATTACGCGCTCTTCCGGCACATGACGGTGGCGGAAAACATCGCCTTCGGCCTGCGCAGCCGGCCGCGCGCGCGCCGTCCCGACAAGGCGACCATCAACAAGCGCGTGCAGGAGCTGCTGCAACTGGTGCAACTGCCGGAACACGGCGGCCGCTATCCGGATCAACTCTCCGGCGGTCAGAAGCAGCGCATCGCACTGGCGCGTGCGCTCGCCATCGATCCCAGCGTGCTGCTGCTCGACGAGCCGTTCGGCGCGCTCGACGCGAAGGTCCGGGTCGAGTTGCGCCGCTGGCTGCGCAAGCTGCACGAACGTACCGGCCAGACCACGCTGTTCGTCACCCATGACCAGGACGAAGCGCTGGAACTGGCGGATCGCGTGGTCGTGATGCGCGCGGGGAAGGTCGAGCAAGTCGGCACGCCCGACCAGATCTACCACGCCCCGGCATCGCCCTACGTGTTCGAGTTCATCGGTCGCGCCAACGTGCTGGAAGGTCGCGTCGAGCAGGGGCGCTTCCAGTCGGGTGCCCTGCAACTGGATGCGGCCGGCACGCAGGACGGGCCGGCGCGCCTGTATGTGCGACCGCACGACCTGGTCCTGTCCGAACCCGGCGCAGGTGCATTGCCGGCGCGGGTGCGCGATGTGCTGCGCCTGGGCGGGCGGGTGACCAGCGAACTCGAGATCGGCGGCCACGCTCGGCTGCTCGAACAGGAAACCTTCGATGCCGGCGCGGCACCGGCGTTGTCGGTCGGCGAGTCCGTGCACCTTCGGCCGGCGCGCTATCGGGTCTTCGCGCACGCGGAGTGACCGATGCGACATCGCCTAGAAAAAGCCCCGCACATGGCGGGGCCTTTTCCTGTCGGGACATTGGCTCATCCGGGGGCGGCTTCGGCCGCGAGTGATGGCGACAGACGACTGCAGGCGAACGCACATGTCGGCGGCGCGATGCGGCGGAATCAGTTGGATAGGTACCTGATGCGCGTGCATCGTGGTCGCGCATCGGCTCACGCGATATTGGCAAGGCGCTCGCGTAATCGCGGGGTGGCGAAGTCGATGAATGCGCGCAACTTCAGCGGCAGCCTGCGGCGACCGTCGAACAGGAGGTTGACCGGCGCTGGCGTGCTTTCGAACTCCGGCAGCAGCCGCTGCAAGCGCCCTTCCTGCAGGGCTTGGGCGACCTGGTAGGACAGCAGGCGGGTGATGCCGGCGCTGCCGATGGCGGCGTCGATGGCCGCGTCCGCGGTGTTGACGACCAGGCGCGAACGCACCGCGACATCGCGGTATCCGCCGCCGGTTTCGAAGCGCCAGGCATTGCCGGCGCCCAGCGCATCAAAGGACACGCAGCAGTGTCCGGCGAGTTCGTCGGGCGACTGCGGCGTGCCGCGCGCCGCCAGGTAGGCCGGGCTTGCGCATACCACGCGTCGCACGCTGCCAACCGCGGTGGCGGTCATGCTGCTGTCGGGCAGGGCACCGATGCGCACGGCGAGGTCCAGGTGGTCCTCGAGCAGGTTGGCGTTGCGGTCGCCCTGCACCAGCCTCACGTCCACTTCCGGATACGCGGCCAGGAATTGCGCAATCACCGGCAGCACGTGCACGCGCCCGAACACGATTGGCGCGGCAATCACCAGTTCGCCGCGGGGCTCGGCGTATTCGCCGCTGGCGTCGCGCTCGGCATCGCCGACATCTTCGAGGATGCGCTTGCAGGACGCGTAGTAATCGCGGCCCGCATCGGTGAGCGTGAGCTTGCGGGTAGAGCGATGCAGCAGGCGCGCGCGCAGGTGCGCTTCCAGGTCGGACACCTTGCGACTCACCGTGGCCAGGGGCATGCGCAATTGCCGCCCCGCCGCGGACAGGCTGCCGCCATCCACGGCAGCGACGAATACGGTCATCGCTTCGAGGCGATCCACGGAATATTCCAAAATATGGAAGGAAGATTCCAATGTACACGGACTAATGCGTGAATGTGGAAGTATCTAAGCTTTCTCCACCGGGCAAACCGTCCGCCAGCCACCCACCCAAGGAGAAACCCCATGAGCCGTATCGCCATCCCCGCCAGCATCGCCGCCGCCCCCGCTGCTTCCCAGCCCTTGCTGGAGGCGGTCAACAAACAGATCGGCAGCGTGCCGAACCTGTTCCGCCTGGTCGCCAACAGCCCGGCCGCCCTCGAGGGCTACCTGGGCATGAACGGCGCCCTCGCCAAGGGCCAGCTGCCCGCCGCCACCCGCGAGCGCATCGCCTTGGCCGTGGCCGAGATCAACGGTTGCAACTACTGCCTGTCGGCGCATACCTACCTGGGCAAGAACCTGGCCAAGCTCGACGCCGCCGAGATCGCCGCCAACCGCAGTGGCGCCTCGAACGACATCAAGGCCGACGCCGCCGTGCGTTTCGCCGCCAAGGTCACGCAGCAGCGGGGCAAGGTCAGCAGCGAAGACGTCGCCGCGGTGAAGGCTGCCGGTTACAGCGAGGCGCAGGTCATCGAGATCGTGCAGCACGTCGCCCTGAACACCTGGACCAACTACATCAACGAAGTCGCCGGCACCGAGATCGACTTCCCGGTGGTGCAGGCGCGCCTGGCCGCGTAACGCAACGCGACAAGACCGCCGCGCCAGCGGGTGCGGCGGTTGTTTTCCGACAATCGAGGAGGAACCATGAACCGTCCACCGCTGCCGCCTTTCAACCTGGAAGCCGCCAAGCAGAAAGTACGGATGGCCGAAGACGGCTGGAACTCGCGCGACCCCGCGCGCGTCGCCCTGGCTTACACCGAGGACAGCCGCTGGCGTAACCGCAGCGAGTTCCTGCAAGGCCGCGCTGCGATCGAAGCGTTCCTCGCGCGAAAGTGGGCGCAGGAGCGCGAATATCGCCTGGTGAAGGAACTCTGGGCATTCCAGGGCAACCGCATCGCGGTGCGCTTCGCCTACGAATCGCAGGATGCCAGCGGCGCCTGGACGCGCAGCTACGGCAATGAAAATTGGGAATTCGACGAACACGGGCTGATGCGCCTGCGCATCGCGAGCATCAATGACCTGTCCATCGACGAGCACCAGCGCCTGCTGCGCTGGCCCCTGGGCCCGCGCCCAGCCGGCCATGCCTCGTTGAGCGAGCTCGGGCTATAGCGGCATGGCCCGCGTCGCCAGCGATATCGCCTTCACCCCGATCGTGAAATCCCTGCAGGCGCGCAAGGGTTCGCGTCGGGCCTACGCGCACATGGAAGCCAATGGCTCCTGGCGGACCGACATCACGCCGGAACTGGAGGCGTTCATCGCCGCCCAACGCAGCGTCTTCCTGGCGACCGTGAATGGCGAAGGGCAGCCGTATATCCAGCATCGCGGAGGGCCGCCGGGGTTCCTGCGCGCGCTGGATCCGCGCACGCTGGCCTTCGTGGATTTTTCCGGCAATCGCCAATACATCACCAGCGGCAATTTGCTGGAGAACCCGAAGGCGCACTTGTTCCTCATCGATTACCGGCAACGCAAGCGCGTGAAGATATGGGGCGAAGCGCGCATGGTCGAGGCCGACGACGCCTGGCTTTCGCGGCTGATGCCCGAAGGCTACAAGGCCCGGCCGGAGCAGGTGCTGTTATTCAATGTTGCGGCGTGGGACGCCAATTGCCCCCAGCACATCCCGCTGCGCCTCGAGGCGGCCGACGTGCAGGCGGCGCTGCAGGAAAAGGATCGTCGCATCGAGGAACTGGAAGCGGAACTCGCGCGCGCGCGCTGAAGCGCAAACGACTGCTGTCTGCTCCGCGCTCACGATGACGGCGCGCGCAGTGACCGAGGCAACATCGGACAAAAAAGCCCCGCACACAGCGGGGCTTTTTTTGCGGTTGGAACAAGCGTGCTCACTTCTTCTTGCGCATCGCCTCGTACACGAACAGCAGGACGATGGCGGCGGCGATCGCGACCACCCAGGTCAGCATCCGGCCCAGGCCGAAGTTGCCGGCGGCCCAGCCGCCGATCACTGCGCCGGCGATGCCGAGCACGATGGTGAGGATCCAGCCCATCGGATCCGCACCGGGCTTGACCAGCCGGGCCAGGATGCCGATGACGAGGCCGCCGAAGATGTAACCGAGGATTCCACCGAACATGTTGCCTCCCGATCCGTTGTTGGAATGACGCGGGGGATCCTAGCAGCCGGGTGTGCAGGAACCGTCAGCAGCAACCGTGGTCGCCGTGCACCTGCCCACCCGCCACCGCGGCCACGCCCGTGGTCTCGCCGCGCAGGCTGGCCGCGTTGTGTTCGGCGATCACCCGCGCCACGCAGGCAGTCACGCCCTTGCCCATCGGGATGTGCAGGAATTCGTTCGGGCCGTGCGCGTTGGAATGCGGGCCCAGCACGCCGGTGATCATGAACTGCGCGCCGGGGAATTTCTCGCCGAGCATGCCCATGAACGGGATGGTGCCGCCTTCGCCCATGTACATCGCCGGCTTGCCGAAGAAGTCCTGGCTGGCCTGGTCGATCGCATTCTCCAGCCACGGCGCCAGTGCCGGTGCATTCCAGCCGGTGCTCGCCTTCTCCAGGTGCAGGCTGACCTGTGCCCCATACGGCGGATCCTTGAGCAGTGCCTCCTGCAGCAGTTCGCCGCCGCGCTTGCCGTCCAGCGTGGGCGGCAGGCGCAGGCTCAGCTTCACCGAGGTCTGCGGACGCAGCACGTTGCCGGCCGACGACAATGCGGGCAGGCCATCGGCGCCGGTGATCGACAGCGCGGGTCGCCACGTGCGGTTGAGCACCAGTTCGGTCAGGTCGCTGGCCATCGGCGTCATGCCGGGCAGGAACGGGAACTTGTCGTAGACCTCGGTGCCCAGGACCTCGGCGACCTTGCCGGCCTGTTGCCGGCGTTCCGCGGGAATCTCGACGTGCATGCCGTCGACGAGGATGCGGCCGGTCCTTTCGTCCTCGATCCGCGACAGCAGCTCACGGATGATGCGGAAGCTGGACGGCACGATGCCGGAGGCGTCGCCGGAGTGCACGCCTTCCTCGAGCACCTTCACCGTCAGGTTGCCGCCGGCCATGCCGCGCAGCGAGGTGGTGCACCACAGCTGGTCGTAGTTGCCGCAGCCCGAATCCAGGCAGACCACCAGCGAGGGCTTGCCGATGCGCTCGGCCAGGTGGTCGACATAGGCGGGCAGGTCGTAGCTGCCGGATTCCTCGCAGGCCTCGATCAGCACCACGCAGCGCGCATGCGCAGCGCCTTGTGCCTGCAACGCCATCACCGCGGCCAGCGAACCGTAGATCGCGTAGCCATCGTCGGCGCCACCGCGGCCGTACAGGCGGTCGCCTTCCATCACCGGTTCCCAAGCGCCCTTGCCTTCGTCCCAGCCGGTCATCTCCGGCTGCTTGTCCAGGTGGCCGTAGAGCAGGATGCAGTCGTCGTTGCGACCGCCATTCGCTGCCGGCACCTCGATGAAGATCAGCGGCGTGCGGCCTTCCAGGCGCACCACTTCCAATGTCATGCCAGGCACGTCCTGCGCGCGCGCCCAGGTCTCCATCAGCGACACCGCCTGCTCCATGTACCCGTGCTTCACCCAGTCGGCGTCGAACATCGGCGACTTGTTGGGGATGCGGATGTACTCCACCAGCTGCGGGACGATCTCGGCGTCCCATTTGGCGCCGACGAAGTCGCGGGCCTGGCTGGGGTCGAAGTGGTTGGTGGTCATGCGTGTCGATCCGAAGCGAGTGCGAGGCCGCCATTCTACTCCCGACCCATTTCCGCCCTTCGCGGGTGGGCGGTTTCCTACCGCCATCCGGGCGAAGCGCCGGTCCGGAGGCGGGGAGGTCGCCGATCGAGCGGGTAACGCGGCATCGGCAACCTGTCTTCACCGGATCGCAGCCTGCGGTCGCGGTTCGAACCCACCCCGAGGAGACCGCCATGAAGTTCCTGACCACCCTGTTCTCGTCCCTGCTGCTGTCGCTGGCCCTGGCTGGTGCTGCCATCGCCGGCGAGAGCGTCAACATCAATACCGCCGACGCCGCCACCATCGACCGCGTCCTGCTGAACGTCGGCCCGGCCAAGGCGCAGGCCATCGTCGATTACCGCAAGGCCAACGGCGCGTTCCGCAGCCCCGAGCAACTGGCCCTGGTCAAGGGCATCGGCCTGAAGACGGTAGAGAAGAACCGCGACCGCATCGTGGTCGGGGCCGCCCGTCCCGCCGCGGCCCGCCCGGGTGCCACCGTGGCCAAGGCCCAGCCGCGCCCCGCACCGAAGCCGGTCGCCCGTCGCTGATCCCACGCAGGCGGCGATACACTGCGGC
>DAOOCX010000121.1:0-3812 GCA_035408605.1 Thermomonas sp.
GCGATGGTGGCGTCGTCCAGGTTCTTCTTCCAGTTGAAGCTGGGCGAGCAGTTGTAGGCCAGCAGCTTGCCCGGGAACTTCGCGTGGATCGCCTCGGCGAACTTGCGGGCGAATTCCAGGTCCGGCTTGCCGGTCTCGCACCAGACCAGGTCGGCGTACGGCGCGTAGGCCAGGCCACGGCTGATCGCCTGGTCCAGGCCGTTGTCGGTCTTGAAGAAGCCTTCGATCGTGCGCTCGCCGGTGCAGAACGGCTTGTCGTTGTCGTCGATGTCGGAGGTCACCAGGTCGGCGGCCTCGGCGTCGGTGCGGGCCACGATGATCGTCGGCACGCCCATCACGTCCGCGGCCAGGCGCGCGGCGGTCAGCTTCTCGACGGCCTCGCGCGTCGGCACCAGCACCTTGCCACCCATGTGCCCGCACTTCTTCACCGAGGCCAGCTGGTCCTCGAAGTGCACGCCGGCGGCGCCGGCCTCGATCATCGCCTTCATCAATTCATAGGCGTTCAGCACGCCGCCGAAACCGGCTTCGGCATCGGCCACGATCGGCTGCAGGAAATCGATGGAATGGTCGCCCTCGGCATGGTGGAGCTGGTCGGCGCGCAGCAGGGTGTTGTTGATGCGCTTGACCACCTGCGGCACCGAATTGGCCGGGTACAGCGACTGGTCGGGATACATCTCGCCGGCCAGGTTGGCGTCGGCAGCGACCTGCCAGCCACTCAGGTAGATCGCCTTCAGGCCGGCCTTGACCTGCTGCATCGCCTGGTTGCCGGTCATGGCGCCGAGCGCGTTGACGAAATCCTCGGTATGCAGCGACTTCCACAGCTTCTCCGCGCCGAGCCGGGCGATCGAATGCTCGACGTGCACGGTGCCGCGCAGGCGCACCACGTCCTCGGCCGAGTAGGCGCGGGTGATGCCGGCCCAACGCGGATTGTTGGCCCAGTCCAGCTTCAGTTGTTCGGCGGTCGGCAGGTGGTTCTTCATGGCGATTCCTCGGTGGGGGTGCAGCAAGCAATGAGATGGGGTGTTTGGAGGAAGCAGGTCAGTCGATGCGTTCGTAAGCGGGAAGCGTGAGGAAGTCGGCGAGTTCATCCGCATGGGTGAGCCGGTCGAGCATCCCGATCGCCTCGTTGATGCGGCTGGCGCCGGGCATGCGCAGCTGGTCGACGAACTTGCTGGGCAGGCCGATGAGGGCGCGCTCCAGCAGGGCGAAATCGACCGGGGTGCCGTCGTCCAGGTGCAGCGGCTCGTGGCCGTCGTCGGCGAAGTGCAGCCATTGCCACAGCTGGGTGCGGGCGATCTCGGCGGTGGCGGCGTCTTCCATCAGCCAGTGGATGGGCACGCAGCCGTTGCCGTCGAGCCATGCGGCCAGGTAGCGCACGCAGACCTCGACATTGCCCTCGAAGCCGGCCTTGGTGATCGTGCCCAGCGAGGGCCGCAGCAGGTCGTCGCGCTCCGCGTGCACGTCGTCGCGGGCGATGTGGACCTGGTTGGCTTCCGGCATGTGCGCGTCGAACACCTCGCGGGCCAGCGGGATCAGCGCAGGATGGGCGACCCAGGTGCCGTCGTGGCCGGCGGTGACTTCGCGCAGCTTGTCGGCGCGAACGCGGGCCAGCGCGGCACCATTGGCCGCGTCATCGCCGCTGATCGGGATCTGCGCGGCCATGCCGCCCATCGCGTGCGCGCCGCGGCGATGGCAGGTCTTCACCAGCAACTCGGAGTAGGCGCGCAGGAACGGCTGCACCATCGTCACCTGGCCGCGCTCGGGCAGCACCCGGTCGCGGTGCCGGCGCAGGGTCTTGATGTAGGAAAAGATGTAGTCCCAGCGGCCGCAGTTGAGGCCGACGATGCGGTCCTTGAGCGCGTACAGGATCTCGTCCATCTCGAACGCCGCCGGCAGGGTCTCGATCAGCACGGTGACTTTCAGCTGGCCATGCGGCAGGCCCAGCGTGGTTTCGATGTCGCCCAGCACCGCGTTCCACAGCGCCGCCTCTTCCATCGACTGCAGCTTGGGGAGGTAGAAGTACGGGCCGCGATCCTTCGCCGCCAGCGCGGCGGCGTTGTGGAAGCAGAACAGGCCCAGGTCGAACAGGCTGGCCGACAGGCGCTGGCCATCGACCAGCACGTGCTTCTCGTCCAGGTGCCAGCCGCGCGGGCGCACGATCAGCACGGCCTGCTCGGACTCCGGGCGCAGGGCGTACTGCTTGCCGTTGTCGCCGCTGAAGGCCAGCGTGCCGGCGATCGCCTCGCGCAGCGCTTGCTGGCCGGCCAGCAGGTTGGCCCAGGTCGGCGACGTGCTGTCCTCGAAGTCGGCCATGTAGCAGTTGGCGCCGGAGTTCAGCGCGTTGATCACCATCTTCGGGTCGACCGGCCCGGTGATCTCCACCCGGCGGTCCTGCAGCGCCGCCGGGATCGGGGCGACGCGCCAATCGGCGGCGCGGATCGATGCGGTGTCGGCGCGGAAATCCGGCAGCGCGCCGGCATCGAAGGCGGCCTGGCGGGCGCGGCGGGCGGCCAGGCGGGCCTGGCGTTCGCCCTCGAAGCGGACATGCAGGCCGGCCAGGAAGGTTTGCGCGGCCGGGGTGAGCAGCGCCTCCTGGCCAGGCAGGTTGCGGGTCAGGTCCACGGCGCCCGGCGCGGGGCGGTCTTGCAGCACGGCCGACATCGGCAACTCCAGCGTTCGATCAGTGGGGAATCGAACCATCCGCCTGCGTTTGGTATTTGACAAACCAGATTTGTCAATGATTAGTATTTGAAAACCAAATACCGTGGTCGACACGTTGGCCGAGAGCCCCTCCAGCACTATCCGCTTCGCCTACAAGGGCTCCCGGCTCAAGCCCTTGCGGGCGTTCTGCCAGGTCGCGCGACTGGGTTCGGTGAGCCGCGCCGCGGAAGCGCTGTACCTGAGCCAGCCGGCGGTGACCCTGCAACTGCAGGCGCTGGAACGCGAACTGGGCGTGCGCCTGCTGGAACGCAGCGGCCGCCGGCTGACCCCGACCCGCGAGGGCGAGCTGCTGTACGAACTGGCCAAGCCCCTGGTGGAAGGGCTGGATGGTTTGGCCGCCAGCTTCCGCGAGCAGGTCCGCGGGCTGGACGCGGGCGAACTCAACGTCGCCGCCGGCAGCTCGACCATCCTGTACCTGCTGCCCGGGATCGTGGATGCGTTCCGCCAGCGCCATGCCGACGTGCGCCTGAGCCTGCACAACGTCACCGGCGCCAGCGGGCTGGACCTGCTGCGCAACGATGCGGTGGACCTGGCGGTGGGCTCGATGCTGGATGTGCCGGCGGACCTGACCTACGCGCCGGTCTACAGCTTCGAGCCGATGCTGATCATGCCGCCCGACCATCCGCTGGCATCCAAGCGCGACCTGACCCTGCAGGACCTGTCGCCGTACGGCCTGATCCTGCCGCCGAAGCGCCTGACCACCTATCGGCTGGTCGACCTGGTGTTCCAGCAGAACCGGGTCCCCTACACGGTGGCGCTGGAGGTCGGCGGCTGGGAGGTGATCAAGCAGTACGTGGCGATGGGGCTGGGCATCAGCATCGTCACCGCGATCTGCCTGACCGAAGCCGACCGCCAGCGCCTGGCCGCGCGCTCGCTGGCGCGCTGGTTCCCCTCGCGCAGCTACGGCATCGTCATGCGCAAGGGCAAGTTCCTGTCATCGCAGGCGCGCGCCTTCGTCGAGCTGATCAAGCCCGAACTGCTGTCCCCGCGCGAACAGGATCGCGGCGGGCATTCGGAGCGTTGAGCGAAAAGGACAAAAAGGCGGGTCAGCAAAAAGGCGTGAAAAAGGCGGGTCAGAGTCGAGTTTCGTT
>DAOOCX010000121.1:3912-6395 GCA_035408605.1 Thermomonas sp.
GCTGACCCGCCTTTTTGACCCGCCTTTTCTGTGTTTCGGTCACTTGCCGGGCACCGCCAGCGCGTCGGTCTTGTAGATCGCCACGTGCGGCACGCCGTCACTGCCGATCCAGCCGCGGTACATGCCGCCGGTGTTGAACGGAAACGCCACGCTGCCGTCCGCGCCGAGCGCGATCGCGCCGCCGTCGCCACCGGCCTTGGGGATGTCGCGGTTGATGACGCGATCCGCGGCACGGGCGAGCGGGTCGCCGGCCAGGCGCACGCGCGCGCAGATCTCGTGGGCGGCGGCGCTGCGGATGTAGAACTCGCCCCAGCCAGTGCCAGACACCGCGCAGCGGTCGTCGGCCCAGGTGCCGGCGCCGATGATCGGCGAGTCGCCGACCCGGCCATAGCGCTTGTTGGTCATGCCGCCGGTCGAGGTGCCGCCGGCCAGCCGTCCCTGCGCGTCCAGGGCCAGCGCGCCGACGGTGCCGAAGTAAGCCTTGCCCGGCAGTTCCAGCGGCGTGTTCGACGCCTGCGCCTTCTTCTCCTCGTCGAGCGCCTTCTGCAATTGCTGCCAGCGCTTTTCGACGCGGAAATACGCCGGATCCACCAACGCGATCCCCTGCTCCTTCGCGAACGTTTCGGCGCCGTCGCCGACCATCATCACGTGCTTCGATTTGTCCATGATCGCGCGCGCCAGCAGGATCGGATTCTTCACCCGATGCAGGCCCGCCGCCGCGCCGGCCTTGCCGCTGGCGCCGTCCATCAGCGAGGTGTCCAGCTCGTTGCGGCCGTCGTGGGTGAACACCGCGCCGCGACCGGCGTTGAACTGCGGGGCGTCCTCCAGCACGGTGATCGCGGCGGTCACCGCATCGACCGACGACGCACCCGCCTGCAGCTTCGCGTAACCGGCCTTGAGCGCGTCGCGCAGGGCGGCGCGCGCGGCGTCCTCTTCGGCCGGGGTCAGGTCGCCGGGCTCCACGCCGGCACCACCGTGGAGTACCAGCAGCGGCTGGTCGAGCGCGACCAGCACGCCAGCGCGCACCGCGTAATGGCGCTGCGCCAGCGGCTTCTCGACGCGGCCGTCGGGCAGGTGCAGCACCGAGTCCACGCCGGCGACCACGGTGTCGACGCGGTCGAGGTTCATCGCCGAGTCTTCTTCCTGCTTCTGGGCGAAGCCACCCTTGACCACGATCGCGCCGGCACCCGGCGCGGTGGCATAGACGCGCGCGCGTCCATCCGCCTCGACCGCGACCGCGGCGTCCTCGTCCACGCCGAGGCCGATCAACGGCTTGCCGGCGATGTGCTCGCCCTTGGCGACGAAGGCGATCAGCCGACCCAGCCGCGCGCGCTCGCTGAAGTGGGTGTCGGTGATCACGCCCTTGAGCTGGGCGATGTGCAGGAAGTCGGTTTCGATGGTGTTGCCGTCGCCGAGCGGATCGGCCAGCGCAGCCGGGGTGGCCTGGCTGCCGCCGTCCATCGCGCCATACAGGTACTCGCCCTGCATCGCCAGGCCGGCACTGGTGCCACCGAGCGGCTTGCCCGCTCGCACGTGCGCGTCCAGTGCCTCGGCGATCGCGGTCCCGCGCCAGAAGCGCACGTAGCGCGACTGGTCGCCACCGGCCAGGAAGATGCCGTCCGCGCGCTTCAGCGCGGCCAGGATCTTCGGGTCGGTGGACGCCTCGCGATCATTGAACACGAAGGTCTCGACCGATTTGATGCCACCGACCTCGTTGAAGAATTCCTCGCCGATCTCGCCGGCCTGCGACGCCCGCAACACCACGATGTGGCCGTTGCCGGCCTGCTTCATGAACCAGCGCATGGCATCGAAGTTGCGGTCGCCGCCGCCCATCAGCAGCAGCCCGGGCTGGACCTTGCCCGGCGTCTTCGCCGCCAGGTCGCCGATCACGTAGTGGCCGACATCGGCCGCCAGCGCGCCGCCAGCCAACAACAGGCCAAGCGCTGCAACGAGGAATTTCGAAACGCCGGCACGTCGCATCATCGTGTGTCCCTGTTCGCCGTCATCGGCCGCCACATTGGAAGACGAACGGCGACGCGGTTTCCCCCGTTCGGCTATGGTGCCGCGATGCAGGCCGAGCTCGACCGCTGGTTCATCGACGAAATCCTCGTCCACGAGGATGCGCTGGTGCGCTACCTGCAGCGCTGCTGGTCGCGCCGCGACGAGATCCACGACCTGCGCCAGGAAGTCTACGCACGTGTCTACGAGGCCGCCGCCAGGTCGCTGCCGACCCAGCCGAAGTCGTTCCTGTTCGCCAGCGCGCGGCACCTCATGACCGATCGGTTGCGGCGCAGCCGGGTGGTCTCGATCGAGCCGATGGGTGATTTCGAGCCCTCGCACGTCTTGGTGGATGACGTGTCGCCGGAGCGCTGGTGCGGCGGCAGGCAGGGATTGCTGCGGCTGGCCGAGGCCTTCGACCGCCTGCCCGACCGCTGCCGCGAGGTGGTCTGGCTGCGCCGCGTCGAGGACCTGTCGCAGAAGGA
>DAOOCX010000122.1:0-6382 GCA_035408605.1 Thermomonas sp.
GACGATCTCGCGCAGCGGGGCTTCCATCGCGCGCAGGGCGATCTGGATGCCGTGGGTCTGGTCTTCATTGGCGCCCTTCAGGTCCTTGATCGCGGCCTTGGCACGGATCAGGGCGACACCACCGCCCGGGACGATGCCTTCCTCGACGGCCGCACGGGTTGCGTGCAGGGCGTCTTCGACGCGCGCCTTCTTTTCCTTCATCTCGACTTCGGTGGCCGCGCCGACCTTGATCACCGCCACGCCGCCGGCCAGCTTGGCCACGCGCTCCTGCAGCTTCTCGCGGTCGTAGTCGGAGCTGGTTTCCTCGATCTGCGCCTTGATCTGCTTGATCCGGGCCTGGATGCCGTCGGCATCGCCGGCGCCGTCGATGATCGTGGTGTTTTCCTTGGTGACCTGGATCTTCTTGGCGCGGCCGAGGTCCTTGATCGTGGCCTTCTCCAGCGACAGGCCCACTTCCTCGGAAATCACGGTGCCGCCGGTCAGGGTGGCCATGTCTTCCAGCATCGCCTTGCGACGATCGCCGAAGCCCGGCGCCTTGACCGCGACGACCTTGACGATGCCGCGGATGGTGTTGACCACCAGGGTCGCCAGCGCCTCGCCTTCCACTTCCTCGGCGACGATCAGCAGCGGCTTGCCGGCCTTGGCCACGCCTTCCAGCACGGGCAGCAGGTCGCGCACGTTGGAGATCTTCTTGTCGTGCAGCAGGATGAACGGATCGTCCATCTCGGCCGACATCGACTGCTGGTTGTTGATGAAGTACGGCGACAGGTAGCCGCGGTCGAACTGCATGCCCTCGACCACGTCGAGTTCGTTGTCCAGGCCGCTGCCTTCCTCGACGGTGATCACGCCTTCCTTGCCGACCTTGTCCATCGCCTGCGCGATCAGGTCGCCGATGTTGGCGTCGGAGTTGGCGGAGATCGCGCCGACCTGGGCGATTTCCTTGCTGGTCGACGACGGCTTGCTCAGCGACTTCAGTTCGCCGACGGCGGCCTTGACCGCCTGGTCGATGCCGCGCTTCAGGTCCATCGGGTTCATGCCGGCGGCGACCGCCTTCATGCCCTCGCGGATGAACGCCTGCGCCAGCACGGTCGCGGTGGTGGTGCCATCACCGGCGTTGTCGGAGGTCTTGGACGCGACTTCCTTCACCATCTGCGCGCCCATGTTCTCGAAGGCGTCGGCCAGCTCGATTTCCTTGGCGACGGACACGCCGTCCTTGGTGATCGTCGGCGCGCCGAAGCTCTTCTGCAGCACGACGTTGCGGCCCTTCGGGCCCAGGGTGGCCTTGACGGCATTGGCGAGCACGTTGACGCCGCGCACCATCTTGGCGCGTGCGTCTTCGCCGAAACGAATGTCTTTTGCAGCCATGGGGAATTACCTCGAATGTGTGGGGCGGGCTTCGACCCGCCGCTCAGGATTGGGGATGTTTCGATGGCGGGCCGGAACCCGCCAGCAACGAAAACGACGCGCGATCAGAGGATCGCGAAGATGTCGTCTTCCTTGACCACCAGCAGGTCGGTGCCGTCCAGCTTCACTTCCGTGCCGCTGTACTTGCCGAACAGGACCTTGTCGCCGACCTTCACCTGCGGGGTGCGCAGCTGGCCGTTGTCCAGCACCTTGCCTCCGCCGACGGCGATGACTTCGCCCTTGATCGGCTTCTCGGTGGCCGAATCCGGGATCACGATCCCGCCGGCGGACAACTTCTCTTCTTCCATGCGCTTGATGACCACGCGGTCGTACAGCGGCTTGATGTTGGACATGGCAACCTCGGTAAATGGTTGATTGACAGGGGAAAACCCGGCGATTTTAGCAGTCGCCCAAGGCGAGTGCCAAACCGCGGACGAGAAAACCGGGCGAACCCGGGATGCCACGGAGATGGGGCAGCGCCCAACCCTTTCAAGGGGGGAGGCGAAATCCGCGTGAACCCGCGGACCGCTGCGCGGTCGAAGCCGCACCCCGGCGCAGCCAGCGGCCGCGGGTGTCCCGCCGACCCCGCCCGGTAAACTCATCCGATGACCGCACTTCCCAACCGCCTGCGTCGCTGGCTGGCCGCCCTCGCCCTGCTGGCCGCCTTGCCGGCCGCCGCCGCAGACATCGACTTGCCGCCGGTCGACGAGGTCTTCGTCCTGTCGGCGCAGGCCACCGCCCGCGACCGCATCGACGTGCGCTGGCAGATCGCCGACGGCTACTACCTGTACCGGCACCGCACCTCGGTCAAGGCGGATGCCGCCTTCGCCAACGCGACGCTGGCCCTGCCCACCGGCAAGAAGTACCGCGACGAGTTCTTCGGCGACGTCGAAACCTACCGCCAACAACTGGTCGGCACGCTGACCGGTATCCCGGGCGCCGGCGCGACCGCTGCCATCCTGACCGTGAAATACCAGGGCTGCGCGGATGCCGGCGTCTGCTATCCGCCGCAGACCCGCACGCTGAAGGTCATCCTGCCGGGCGAGGCGGGGGACGATGCGGGCGGTTTCGGGCTCGGCAACAGGAAGGGCGGGCTGTTCGGCGTGGGCGGTGCCGATGCCGGTGCCACCGACGCCTTGCCGCTGCCGGTCGAACAGGCCTTCACCAGCGAAGTCATCGCCATCGACGGCAATACGCTGCTCCTGCGGCTCACGCCGGCGCGCGGCTATTACCTGTATCGCGACAAGCTCTCGCTGCGACTCGATGCCGGCAACGGTGTGTCCGCCACGCTGCCGCCAGCCGCGAAACTGCCGAAGGCGCAGCCGTATCGCGACGAACATTTCGGCAATGTCGCGGTGTATTTCGACCAGGTCGAGATCCCGGTGCCGGTGGCGCGGACGGTGGCGGCTGCCGCCAGGGGCACGCTGGTCCTGGGCCTGCAGGGCTGCCAGGACGGCGGCATCTGCTATCCACCGATGACGCGCCGGCTGGCGGTGTCGCTGCCCGCGGGGACGATCACGCCGCCGGCCGCCGCGACCGAACCGACCATCACCACGGCCGCCGCCGACGGCGCCGTCGACCCGGGCAGCGCAAGCGACGCGCCCATCGCCACGGCGACCTCGGCCGACACCGCCGCGCCTGCAAACGACGCAGGGCGCACGCCACCGCCGCCGCAACAGACCCGCGGGCTGCTGGCATCGCTGGTTCTCGCCCTGCTCGGCGGCCTGATCCTCAACCTGATGCCCTGCGTGTTGCCGGTGCTGTCGCTGAAGGCGCTCTCGCTGGCGCAGGGGGGTGAAAGCCAGCAGCGCGCGCGCAGGCAAGCCCTGGCCTACACCGCCGGCGTGCTGGCCAGCTTCGCCGCGCTGGGCGCGCTCGCGCTGGCGTTGCGCAAGGCCGGGCTGGCGCTGGGCTGGGGCTTCCAGCTGCAGCAGCCGCTGGTGGTCGCGCTGCTGGCGCTGGTGGTATTCGCCTTCGGCCTGAGCCTGTCCGGGCTGTGGTACGCGAATGTCGGCATCGGACAGCGTGGCAGCGCGCTGGTCCAGCGCGACGGGGTCTCCGGCGACTTCTTCACCGGCGTACTGGCGGTCGTGCTGGCCACGCCGTGCACGGCACCGTTCATGGGCGCGGCGCTGGGCTACGCGTTCACCGGACCCACCGTCGGCGGGATGCTGGTGTTCCTGATGCTGGGCCTGGGCCTGGCGCTGCCGTTCCTGCTGATCGGCTTCGTCCCCGCCTTCGCGCGTTTGCTGCCCAAACCGGGGGCGTGGATGGAGACGCTGAAGCAGCTACTCGCGTTCCCGATGTACGCCACCGCCGCGTGGCTGCTGTTCGTGCTGGCGTCGCTGCGCGGTGCCGACGCCGTCTGGCACTTGGGGGTTGCCGCGATCCTGTTGGCATTCGCCGCCTGGGCCTGGACCCGTGGCCGCAGCGGCGGCAGCGGCCATTGGCAGCTGGTCGCGGCGCTCGCCTTGCTCGGCATCGCCTGGCCCATGGTCCAGCTCCATGCCCTGCAGAAACCGCAGGCGGCGACCACGCAAACGCATGCCGGCGTGCCCAGCACGGCGTTCTCGGAGCAGGCCTTGGCCGACCTGCGGGCGCAGGGCCGCGTGGTCTTCGTCAACATGACCGCGGACTGGTGCGTCAGCTGCAAGGCAAACGAGAAGGTGGTGTTCGCGCGTGAGGGTTTCCGAACCGCACTCGACAACGCCAATGCCGTCTACATGGTCGGCGACTACACCGATGTCGATCCGGCGATCACCGCCTATCTGGAACGCCACAAGGCTGTCGGCGTGCCGCTCTACGTGGTGTACCCGGCGAACGGTGGCGAAGGCCGGATCCTGCCGGTGATCCTGACCCCTGGCATGGCCGAAGACGCATTGGCCCAGGCCGCGGCCGCCCGCTGATGGCCTCCAACAGGACGATCGTGGCGGTGGCCTTGCTGGCCGCGATGGCCGGTGCGGCCGCCAGCCTGTACTTCGAGCCGACCATCGCCCGGCGCCTGGCCGGCACCGAGCCCGGCCAGCGCGTGCTCGGCGCGGTCCTCGATGCGAAGGCGCCAGCGCCACCTGCGGGCGTGATCGTCGCCAAACGTGGAGACATCGTGCCGGCATTCGCGCTCGCGACACTCGAGGGAACGAAAACCGAGCTCCCCAAGGCCTGGGCCGGCAGGACCACCCTGGTCAACTTCTGGGCCAGCTGGTGCGCGCCCTGCCTGCAGGAAATGCCGGAGCTGGAAGCATTCTCCGCGCAACAAGGCGCTAACGGCACGCAAGTCGTCGGCATCGCGCTGGATGATCCGGGGCCGACCCAGGCCATGCTGGAGCGCCTTGGCGTCACCTACCCGAACCTGATCGACGCCCCCGGCCCCGCCGACGCAGGCGTTCGCCTTGGCAATCCAGCAGGGGTGCTGCCCTACTCGGTGCTGGTTTCGGCGGAGGGCCGGGTGCTCAAGACGAAGATCGGGCCTTTTGAACATCGGCAGGACATCGCAGCCTGGGCACGGCCCTGACGGGCCGGCGGGCATGTGCAAAGCGGGCCATGGGTGAGCACGGGCCGCTTGCGCGGCACTGCCGCGCGCCCGGACGAACGCCCAGCGGCGCGCCGCTGGGCCGGGGGAGGCGCGTAGCGACGGGCCCGCGGCCGCGACTCAGTCCTGGATGACTGGACGGAGCGGTTGGACATACCCGCCGGCCCGTCAGGGCTGTGCGTGCTGAATCAGGCATTTAGAGCCTTCGCTCAAACAAGCGCTTAAAATTCTGGAATCCGACGAAAGTTCGCCGAACTGGACAGCATCACCGGCCTGCGCGACACTTCGCACCCGTTCCGACGTGCTTTGTCGATGGCGCAACTGCTGGTCCTGCATGGCCCCAACCTCGACCTGCTCGGCACCCGCGAGCCGGAGGTCTATGGGCGCACGACCCTGGCCGACATCGATGCCGACCTGGCAAGCCGCGCCAACGCCGCCGGCCACGCACTGGCATCGCTGCAGTCGAACGCCGAGCACGTGCTGATCGAACGCATCCACGCCGCCCGCCTGGACGGCACCGCCTTCATCCTGTTCAACCCGGCCGCCTTCACCCATACCTCGGTCGCCCTGCGCGACGCGCTGTCCGCGGTCGCCATCCCCTTCATCGAGATCCACCTGTCGAACCCGCATACCCGCGAACCGTTCCGCCAGCACAGCTATTTCAGCGACAAGGCGGTCGGCGTGGTCTGCGGGTTCGGTGCCGATTCCTATCGCTACGCCCTCGATGCCGCGCTTGCGCGGCTCGCGGCCTGACCCAAGAGGACCGTTCCATGGACCTGCGCAAGATCAAGAAGCTGATCGACCTGCTGGAAGAATCCAACCTGGCCGAAATCGAGATCAAGGAGGGCGAGGAATCCGTGCGCCTGGCGCGCGTCCCCAAGGGTGGCGGCTACATGCAGGCCTCCGCGCCGGCAGTGCAGCAGGTGTCGGCGCCCGCACCCGCGGCGCCAGCACCGGTGATGCCGATGCATTCGCCGTCGGAGGCCGCCACCGGTGGGTCGCACAAGCCGCACAGCGACCTCCCGCCCGGCCACGTGGTGCGCGCGCCGATGGTCGGCACCTTCTACGCCAGCCCCTCGCCGGACAAGCCGGCCTTCGTCAGCGTGGGCCAGGCGGTCAAGGCCGGCGAGACCCTGGGCATCATCGAGGCGATGAAGATGTTCAACCCGATCGAGGCCGACGTCTCCGGCACCGTGCTGGCGATCAAGTGCGAAAGCGGGCAGCCGGTCGAGTTCGACCAGCCCCTCTTCGTGATTGGGTGAGCAGGGCTTTCGAGCGCCGACGGCGCGAGCCTGCGAACGCCCGCCGGCCTGCATGCCGGCGGGCCGGACGAGCGAACACATTGAGAAACCACGATGCTCGATAAAGTAGTCATCGCCAACCGCGGCGAAATTGCGCTGCGCATCCTGCGCGCCTGCCACGCGCTGGGCATCCGCACGGTCGCCGTGC
>DAOOCX010000123.1:0-6381 GCA_035408605.1 Thermomonas sp.
CCCAGCGGGCATCGCAACCCGGACGCCGGCAACCGCGGTCCGAAGAAGTACGGCAACAAGCCGCGTCCGCAGGGCGGCGGCTTCAATCCGGAGGCGCCGCGTGGCCCGCGTCCGCAGGGCGGCTTCAATGCCGACACTCGCGGACCGCGTCGCGAAGGCGGTTTCAATGCGGGTGCCGGCGAAGGGCGTCCGGCGCGCGCGCCGCGTCCGTACGGTCATCCCGGCAATGCGCCTAGCTTCCCGTCCGACCACGCCAACCCGGGCAGCTTCAATCCGTATGCCGATCGCCCGCGCGGCCCACGCCCCACCGGCAACAAGCCGGGCGGCGCGCGCCCGAACAACGCCGGCCCGCGCGGCCCGCGTCCGGGCGGCAACAAGCCCGGCGGCAACCGCGGCGGCCCGCGCGGTGGCGGTGGCGGTGGCGGCAGCCCGTACGGCAATCGCTGATCGATCCCGACAAGGAAGCCTGCTGATGCGCAGCCTCGCCATCGTCCTGCTGTCGCTCGCCTGCCTGTCGCCCGTACAGGCGCAGGTCGCGATGCCGTCCGGGCCCACGCCGCTGGAGTACATCGACGCCAAGCGCCTGGCCGATGCCGATGAAAAAAGCGTCACCGGCGCTGCGCATGACGCGATGCTGGCCGCGCAACGCAAGCTGCTGGACGAAGGCGTGGTCGCATGCTCGCTTGGCAAGCCGCAGGAGGATTTCAGCGGCTTCACCATCGTCATGGCACTGGATGCCAGCGGGCACGTGCAGCGCACCTGGCGCGAAGGCGGTTCGCCCCTGGCGATCTGCCTGCAGCGCTACGTCCGCGACAAGCTGGTCTTCGTGCCGCCGCGCGCGCCCTTCCACACCTCGCTGGCGATCAGCTTCACCAGGTGACCGGCCGTCATCGATGCCACGAGGGGCGCCCATTGGGCGCCCTTTTCCATTTGCGCGGTCATCCCAGGCAACGAGCCGTGATTGATTGCAAATATGGAACAAATCGGTATCGATTGACCGACTAGATCCATCCATGCACACAATCCAAGATGCAGGCCACGGAAACCGGCATCCCGCCGATCCGCGAAGGGAGCAGCACCATGGGCACCAAGAAGATCCTCAACGTCACCAGCGCCCCCGGCCGGCATTGGGTCGGCAACGGCTTCCCGGTGCATGGCATGTTCGGCTACAGCGGTCCGGGCGTGGCCGAGCGCAGCCCGTTCCTGATGCTGGACTACGCCGCCCCCTTCGAGTTCCAGCCCACCCGCGAACGACGCGGCGTCGGCCAGCACCCGCACCGTGGGTTCGAGACCGTCACCATCGTCTACGAGGGCGAGGTCGAGCACCGTGATTCCACCGGCAACGGCGGGATCATCGGCAAGGGCGACGTGCAGTGGATGACCGCCGCGGGCGGGATCCTCCACGAGGAGTTCCACTCGCCCGGTTATGCCGAGCGCGGGGGGCCGTTCGAGATGGTGCAGCTGTGGGTCAACCTGCCGAGGAAGGACAAGATGGCCGCGGCCGGCTACCAGGGCATCACCGATGCACAGATTCCCGCGGTCGCCCTGCCCGCCGATGCGGGCACCCTGCGGGTGATCGCCGGCGACTACGACGGCCATCGCGGCCCGGCCCGCACCTTCAGCCCGATCAACGTCTGGGATGTGCGGCTGGCGGCCGGCAAGACCATCGCGTTGCCGCAGCCGGAAGGCTGGACCACGCTGGTCGTGGTGCTGGCGGGCACGGTGGAACTCAACGGTGAAACCGTGTTGCGGCCCGCGCAGATGGCGACCCTGTCCACGGCCGGCACCGGCGTGACCATCGAAACCAGCGGCGATGCCAAGGTGCTGGTGCTGGCCGGCGAGCCGATCGACGAGCCGGTGGTTGGCTACGGCCCGTTCGTGATGAACAGCGAGCAGGAAATCCGCCAGGCGATCGCCGACTTCAACAGCGGGAAGTTCGGCAACATGCAATGAGCGGCATGCCTCCGTGGTCCCGGTACACGCCGGGATCACGGCCACGCGCTTCAATGCGCAACGAATGACCGGGAGTTACACGCATGGCTGTTTCCACCGTCCGCGCCAGCATCGGCGCCACGCCCTACACCGTCGAACTCAGCGACAACCACGGCCACCGCTGGCTGGGCGACGAACCCGTGGACCTGGGCGGCGCGAATGCGGGCCCGGCCCCGGAGCAGCAGTTGCTGGCCTCGCTGGGTACCTGCACCGCGGTGACCCTGATGATGTACGCCCGGCGCAAGCAGTGGCTGCTCACCCAGGTGCACGTGGACCTGGCCTTCAATCCGCAAGGCAAGCCGCCCTCCGGCAGCGACATCCACCGCAGCATCCAGTTGATCGGGCAACTCGACGACGAGCAACGCGCCCGGTTGATGCAGATCGCCGATGCCTGCCCGATCCACAAGGTGCTGACCGGCGAGATCCGCATCGCCACCATTTCCGCCCATGACGACACCGGAGCGTCCGCATGACCCGCCTCCTCGGCATTTCCGGCAGCCTGCGCGCCGCCTCGTTCAACACCGCCCTGCTGCGTGCGGCGAAAGAGGTTGCCGGCAGCGGCATCGACCTGGACATCGCCACCCTGCACGGCATCCCGCTCTACGACGGCGACGCCGAAGCGCGCGACGGCGAGCCCGCCGCGGTCACCGCGCTCAAGCAGCGCATCCTCGCCAGCGATGGCGTGCTGCTGGTCACGCCGGAATACAACAACGGCATCCCCGGCGTGTTCAAGAACGGCATCGACTGGCTGTCGCGCGGCACCCCGGACATCCCCGCGGTGTTCGGCGACCGTCCGTTCGCGCTGATCGGGGCCTCGCCGGGCGGGTTCGGCACGATCCTGTCGCAGGCCCACTGGTTGCCGGTGCTGAAGACGCTCGGCGTGCGCCTGTGGGCCGGGCAGAAGCTGCTGGTCTCGCGCGCCGGCAGCGTGTTCGATGCCGACGGCGCGCTGGTCGACGACAAGGTGCGCACGCAACTGGCCGGCTTCGTGCACGGGTTCGCGGCGTTCGCGGGTCACGCGCGGGACTGACGCGCACCGGCCCACTACGCCGCCCGCCCCGACTCTGGCATGCTGCCACGCAGGATCGGGGGGAACCCGGACATGGGCAGGGGTGGCATCGGTCGGAAAGGCGGGTCCTGGTGGCGCTGCGGCGTCCTGGCGACCGCGTTCTGGCTATGCCTGGCCGTTGCATCCGGCGCAGGTGCCGCCAACCCCAGTGAACCTGCCGCGATCGCGGCGTTGCGTGCCGACCAGACCCGAACGGCGGCGCAACTCGAAGCACAGGCCGCGCGCCTGCGCGCCAGCACCGCCGACCCCAGGTTCCGCGCCTGGGCCACGCTGGCCGAAGCCGAATTCGCCAACGACCAGGAACACGCCGATGAGGCGATGGCGGGCCTCGACCAGGCCATCGCGCAGGCGGATGCGCTGAAGCTGCCGGACCTGCGTTTCGAGGCCCTGATCCGGCTCTCGACCGTGCTGGTCAACCGCGGACGCTCGAAGGACACCGAAGCCGTGCTGGCGAAGATGCAGGCCATGGTCGAGGCCGGCGGCAATACCCGCTGGCGCGCGCAGTGGCTGCACGAGCGCGGCGTACTGGAGCGCAAGCTGGGCCGCTTCGAGCAGGCCCGCGCCCTGTTCGTGCAGGCGCGGGCGCTGTTCCATGGCATCGGCGATCCGGTGATGGAAGCCCGCGAGATGAATTCCATCGGCAACCTGGACGGCCGCACCGGGCGCTTCTCCGATGCCGTGGCGATGCACAGCGACGCCCTGACCATGGCCCGCAAGGCCGGCGACAAGGCCGAGACCGCGCGCAGCCTGCGCATGCTCGGCGTGCTCTACCTCAACCTGGACGACGAGGAACTGGCCAGCCGCTACCTGCTGGAGGCGCTGGACTACGTGGAGGAACGCAACCGCCGCGAGGCGATCGCCCTGCACGGCGAACTGATCGGCACCTTCACCCGGCTGGAAAAACTGACGGAAGCGGAGTACCACGGCCAGCAGGCGGTGCGCCTGGCCGAACTGTCCGGCAGCCATCCCAACCGGGTCAATGCGTTCACCCGCATGGCGGAACTGCGCCTGCTGCAGGGGCGCATCGACGAGGCGGAGCAATGGGTCGCGCGGGCGAACGAGTCCCGCGACCACGTCGCGGTCCGCGACCGCAGCCTGATCGGCATCAGCCGCATGCGCGTGCTCGCCGCGCGCGACCGCACCGCAGCTGCCCTGAAGGAAGCGGATGCGGTGCTGGCCGACGTGCGCGACCTGGGCGACCGGATCCTGGAACGCTCGGTGCTGGACCTGATGTCGGAACTGCAGTTGCGCGCCGGTGACGCCGCCAGCGCGTTCGCCACCCGCAAGGCGCACCAGAAGCTGGACAAGGAGCTGGCGATCGACGTCGCCGCGCGCCGGATCGCGCTGCTGGAATCCAGCCTGGAACGCGAGCGCGCGAAGACCGAACGCGAACTCCTGCAGCGCGACAACGACATCCAGGCGCTGCGGCTGAACCGCCAGCGGCTGATCGCGATTGCCCTGCTCGTCGGGCTGGCCACGGTGCTGGTGGTGTCCGCCCTGCTCTACGCGCGCTACCGCAGCACCCTGCGCCATCGCAACGAATTGCGCGCCAGCCGCGACGCGCTGGAGCGCGTGGCCAATACCGACGCACTGACCGGGCTCGCCAACCGCCACGCTGCCGCGCGTGCGCTGGGCGAACGCCTGGGTCGCATCCCGGAACCGCTGACGGTGATGCTGCTGGATCTCGACGAGTTCAAGCGCATCAACGACAGCCACGGCCACCAGGCCGGCGATGCGGTGCTGCAGGAAGCGGCGAAGCGCATGCGCGCCGCATTGCCGGAGGACGCGCTGCTGGGGCGCTGGGGCGGCGAGGAATTCATCGCGATCCTGGACGGCGTGCCGGGCCGCGAACCGGCCTCGGTCGCCGAGGCGATGCGCGCCGCACTCGCGGCCGCGCCCGTGCTGTTCGAGGGCACGGCGATCCCGGTGACCGTGAGCATCGGCGTGGCCACCGCCTTCGCCGCCGACGGCATCGACACCCTGCTGGCCGAGGCCGATGCCGCGCTCTATCGCGCCAAGGGCGCCGGCCGCAACCGCGTGGTCTACGGACGCGCGCCGGTCTCGCTGGCCTGAGCCTCAGCCCTCGTCGAGCAGGCGGAACGCATCGCCATCGAACATCGCCGGGAAACGCTGGCGATGGGCGGCCAGCTCGGCGGCCTGCAGCGTGGTGGTGGTCACCACTTCCTCGTCCGTTGCCTCGCTGACGGCATGGCCGAGGAAATCGATGACCGCACTGTCGCCGCTGTAGTGCAGGCCATTGCCGTCGGTGCCGACGCGGTTCACGCCGACCACGTAGCAGAGGTTCTCGATGGCGCGCGCGCGCAGCAGGGTCTTCCACGGATACGCACGCGCCGACGGCCAGTTCGCCACGTACAACGCCAGGTCGTAGTCCGGCGCATCCGCGCGATCCACGTTGAAGCGATTGCGCGCGAACACCGGGAAACGCAGGTCGTAGCAGACCTGCAGCAGGATGTTCCAGCCTTTCCAGGCCACGACCACGCGCTCCCTGCCGGCGGCGTAGCGCTCGTGTTCCTTGGCGAAGGAAAACAGGTGGCGCTTGTCGTAATGGGTGAGCCCGCCGTCGGGCGTGGCGAACAGCATGCGGTTGAATACACCCGCTTCAGTCCGCAATTGCACGCTGCCGGTGACGGCGGCATCGAGCTTCAACGCCTGTTCGCGGATCCAGTCCACGGTCGGCCCGTCCATGGTTTCGGCATTGCCGATCGCATCGTTGGAGAAGCCGCTGGTGAAGGTCTCCGGCAGCACCACCAGGTCGGTGATCCCATGCAGCGGCGCGATCAGTTCGCCGTAGTAGTCGCGATTGCCGGCGGGGTCGTGCCAGCGGGTTTCGCCCTGGACGATGGAGACGCGGAGGTTGTTCATAGCGCCTGCAACCGCTCGATCGCCGCATCCATCGTCGCATCGTTCTTGGCGAAGCACAGACGCGCAAGGCGCTGCCCGGCCGGCGGGGTTTCGTAGAACGGCGACAGCGGGATCGCGGCCACGCCCTTCTCGATGGTCAGCCAGCGGCAGAACGCGGCATCGTCGAGGTCGCTGACCGCCGAGTAATCGACCAACTGGAAATACCCACCCGGCACCGCCAGCGGCCTGAGCCTGGTCGCCAGCAGTTGCTCGCGGAAGCGGTCGCGCTTGGCCTGGTAGAACGCGCCGAGTCCTTCGTAGTGTTCCGGCTCGGCCACCAGCATTTCGGCGAAGGCGTGCTGCGCCGGGGCGAAGGTACAGAACACGTTGTACTGGTGGACCTTGCGGAACTCCGCGCTCAAGGCCGGCGGCGCGATGCAGTAGCCGATCTTCCAGCC
>DAOOCX010000124.1:0-6354 GCA_035408605.1 Thermomonas sp.
GCGCAGGTGTGGCCGTCGAAGCCGACGTCGGAATTGTCGTAGCCGATGTCGTTGATGACCTTGCGCGCCAGCGCCTCGATGTCGACCCAGGCGCTGGTGGTGACTTCGCCGGCGACGATGGCGGCGCCGGTCTTCACCATGGTCTCGCAGGCCACGCGGGCGCGCTTGTCCTGCGCCAGGATCGCGTCGAGGACGGCGTCGGAAATCTGGTCGGCGATCTTGTCCGGGTGGCCTTCGCTGACCGACTCGGAGGTGAAGAGGTAGCTGGACATCGCGGCTCCTGTGAGTGATTCATCCTTGTATGCGGATGAAAGGATGGCCGCGCATGATACAGCTGTGCGGGCCCGCGCGCATCTTGCGCCATCCTGCGGGGGATGGGTATTGAAGTTGCGTTAAGCGGGATCGTCATCTCCCCGCAACCTGACGGCAACGGCGGCGTCGCATCGGCGGCGCAGGCTGCCGGCCAACACGGTCGCGGCCCGTCGCCATGCTCCAGCTCGAACAGCGCCTCCGCCAGCGTTTCCCGCACTGGTTCCGTGGACGCCGCGCGGCCATCGCCCGGCCGTTGGTGCGCGGGATCGCGCGCTGGTCGCGGCTGGATGCCATCGAGACCTTCCTCACCGCCAACCGGCACGTGCGCGGCTTCGATTTCGTGTCCGCGGCCCTGCAGTTCCTCGGCGCGGACTACACGGTGGACGCCGCCGCGCTCGCGCGCATTCCCGCGCAGGGTCGCTTGCTGGTCGTCGCCAACCATCCCAGCGGCGCGCTGGATGCGCTCGCGTTGCTCGATGCCATCGGCAAGGTGCGCCGCGATGTGCGCATCGTCGCCAACGACATGCTCTCCGCGCTCGACAACCTCGACGGTTTGTTGCTGCCGGTCCGCATCCTCGGCGGTCGACCCACGCCGGACAGCGTGCGTGCGGTCGATACGGCGCTGGCACGCGGCGAATGCGTGATCGTGTTCCCGGCGGGCGAGGTCTCGCGGCTTGGCCCGCGCGGCATACGCGACTCGCGTTGGCGGCGTGGCTTCCTGCGCTTCGCCCGCGCCTGCGACGCGCCCGTGTTGCCGGTGCGCATCCACGCGCGCAATTCGGCGCTGTTCTACGGGGCATCGGCATTGTTCAAGCCCGCCGGGACCGCCTTGCTGGCGCGAGAGATGTTCGCGCGGCGCGGCCGGCGGATCCGCTTGCTGGTGGGCGAGTCGATCAGGCTCGATGCCGGCGCGGATGACGCCGGCGAACTGCAGCGCGTGCGACGCATGTTGTATGCGCTTCGCGTCCACCCTCACCCCAACCCTCTCCCGCCAGCGGGAGAGGGGGAAGAGCATCCCGAGCCTCTCGTTGATGCGGTGGATCCGGCACAGGTGCGCATGGGGGTGGCCGGCCTGCGTCTGCTCGGCGAGACCGGCGACGGCAAGCAGATCCGCGTCGGCACGCTGGCGGTGGACGCGCCGCTGTTGGGCGAGATCGGCCGCCTGCGCGAGCTGACCTTTCGCGAAGTGGGGGAGGGCACCGGTCGCAGCGTGGACCTGGATGCCTGGGACAGCTGGTACGAGCACATCGTGCTGTGGGATGACGCGGCGTCGAAGGTAGTCGGGGCCTACCGCATCGCCCGCGGCGCACCGGTACTGGCCGCGCACGGCATCCGCGGCCTGTACACCGCATCGTTGTTCGATTACGCCGACGATGCCATCGCCCGGATCGCACAGGGGATGGAACTCGGTCGTAGCTTCGTGGTGCCCGAGTACTGGGGAAGTCGCAGCATCGAATACCTGTGGCAGGGCATCGGTGCCTACCTGCGCACGCATCCGAAGGTGCGCTACCTGTTCGGCGCGGTCTCGATCAGCGCCGCGCTGCCGATGGCGGCACGCGAGCAGATCGCCGCGCATTACGCGCACTACTTCGGGGGCGGCACCGGCGAGGTCCTGTCGAAGCGTCCGTTCGCCTACCAGGCCGCCATGCCGCAGGACGCGGCGATGGATGCGGATACCGCGTTCCGCGTGCTGAAGGCGAACCTGGATGCGCTCGGCGCGCAGGTGCCGATGCTCTACAAGCAGTACACCGAGCTGTGCGAGCCGGGTGGTGCGCGCTTCCTCGCGTTCGGGGTGGACCCGGGCTTCAGCGATGCGGTGGACGGGTTGATCGAAGTCGACATCCAGCGCATGCGGCCGAAGAAGCGCCAGCGCTACCTGGGCGAAGTGGCTGAGGCGGGGGCAATGGCATGAGCCTGCAGGCCGCGCCGCCGATGCGTCGCGCGGTCTTCCTCTCCGACGTCCACCTGGGCTCGCGCCATTGCCACGCGGCGGAACTGGCCGCGTTCCTGTCCACCTTGCGCTGCAAGCGCCTGTACCTGGTCGGCGACATCGTCGACCTGTGGTGGATGGCGCAGCGTCGCGCGCAATGGGGCAGCGCGCAGAACCGGGTGGTGGAGGCGCTGCACGCGCTGCGTCGCGCCGGCACCGAGATCGTCTACATCCCCGGCAACCACGACCGCCCGATCCGCCGCTTCTGCGGGCTGGCATTGCCGGCGATGCAGGTGCGCCGTCGCGCGATCCACGTCACTGCGGATGGCCGCCGCCTCCTGGTCGTGCATGGCGACGAGTTCGATGGCGTCACCCACTTCGGCAACCTGCAGGAGAAGTTCGGCGACTGGCTGTACTACCGGATCCTGAGCGGCAACCGCTTGTTGAATATCGTGCGTGGTGGCTTGGGCCTGCGCTACTGGTCGCTATCGGAGTTCCTGAAGTCGAAGAGCGGTGCGGCGGAGCGTTTCATCGAACGCTTCATGCAGGCCGGGCTGGACGACGCGCGCCGTCGCGGGCTGGACGGCATCGTCTGCGGCCACATCCATCGCGCCGCGCTGCTGCAGCGTGGTGGCCTGGTGTACGCCAATGACGGCGACTGGGTGGAGAGCCTCAGCGCCTTGGTCGAGGACGCGGATGGCACCTTGCGCCTGCTGGCGCATACCGGCGAGGTGCTGGCGGAACTACTGCCGCGATCGCTGTCGCAGGGAGCTGCAGTGCCCGTGGCATTGCCGCGCGCGGCGTGATCGCGATGGAGGATGCCGGTTAGCATCCGCGGATGGATTCCATCACCCATCTTTTCTATGGCGGCGTGATCGCCGCCGCGATCGCACCGAGGCAGCATCGTCGCGCCGCGCTGCTGGCCGGCATGGTGCTCAACACGCTGCCCGACCTCGACGTGCTGCCGCTGCTGCTCAGCGACGACCCCATCGTGCGCATGACCTGGCACCGCGCGGCGACCCATTCCTGGTTCGTTCTGCCGCTGGTGGCATGGGGGATCTGGGCGTTCTTCCGGCGTCGCGGCGGTCGCGTGGCGCAAGCGCCGACACGCTGGTGGTGGGCGATCTTCGCCTGCCTGATGGCGCATCCGTTGCTGGACAGCTTCACCGTCTACGGCACCCAGCTGTTGTGGCCGCTGCCGGTCCCGCCGCTGATGTGGAGCAGCCTGTTCATCATCGATCCGCTGTTCACGGCGGCATGGCTTGCGGCGTTCGTGGCGGCGATGGTCGCCGGCAGCCGGCAGTGGGGCGGCAAGGCGCTCGCCGCCGGCATCGTGCTTGGCGTCGGCTACGTGGGCTGGTCGCTGCTGGCGAAGTCGCTGGTGCAGCGCGAGGCGGATCGCGCGCTCGCCGCGATGGGCCTGGCCGATGCGCCGCGCTTCTCGGTGCCGATGCCGTTCAACACGCTGCTGTGGCGAGTGGTGGCGATGACGCCATCGGGGTTCGTCGAAGGCGAGCGTTCACTGGTCGCCGACCACGGGCCGATGGTGTTCCGTGGCTATCCCTCCCATGTGCAGGCGCTGCGCCAGGCGGCCGCGATCCCGGCCGTGCAGGAACTCGGCTGGTTCAACCACGGCTTCCAGAAGGCGCAGGTCCGCGACGGCCAACTGGTACTCAGCGACCTGCGGATGGGCGCGGAGCCCGACTACAGCTTCAATTTCGCGGTGGCCGAACCCGATGGCGACGGCTGGCGCGCGATCCCGCCGCAACAACTGCGCTGGCCGTGGGAGGCATCGCGCAGGCTGGGCGACATGTGGCAGCGCATCTGGCAGCAGCCCGCGGCTCAGGCCGCGGCGAGTTCCGGCGAAACGCCCGCGGCCAGCGCGTCGAAATAATCGCGGGTCAGCCGCAGTTGTTCGTCCGCGGTCTGCGCCTGGTTGACCACCGCGCGGAACGCCGCGTTCTCGGGCCGGTCCTTCGCATACCAGCCCAGGTGCTTGCGGGCGATGCGCACGCCGGATACCTCGCCGTAGAACGCATGCAGCTGTCCGAGATGCGCGAGCAGGATGTCGCGGACCTCATGCAGCGAGGGATCTGGCAGCCGTTCGCCGGTGGCCAGGTAGTGCGCGACCTGGCCGAAGATCCACGGCCGGCCCTGTGCGGCGCGTCCGATCATCACCGCATCGCAGCCGGTCGCCTCCAGCACTTGGCGCGCCTTCTCCGGCGAATCGATGTCGCCGTTGGCGATCACCGGGATCCGCAGCATCGCCTTGATCGCGGCGATGGTGTCGTACTCGGCCGTGCCGGCGTACTGCTGGTCGCGGGTGCGGCCGTGCACGGCCAGCGCCTGGATGCCGGCGTCCTCGGCGATGCGGGCGATCTCGGGTGCATTGCGATGCCCGGCATCCCAGCCGGTGCGGATCTTCAGGGTCACCGGTACGTCGACGGCATTCACCACCGCAGCGACGATGCGCGCGACCAGGTCGGGTTCGCGCATCAGGGCGCTGCCGGCCCAGGCGTTGCAGACCTTCTTGGCCGGGCAGCCCATGTTGATGTCGATGAGTTGCGCGCCGTGGTCCACGTTGAAGCGGGCGGCATCGGCCATGATCGCGGGCACGGTGCCGGCGATCTGCACGCTGACCGGATCCGGTTCACCGACATGGTCCATCCGGTGCAGGGATTTCGCGGTGGTCCAGAAGCGCGGATCGGAGGTGGTCATTTCCGACACCGCCAAGCCCGCGCCCAATCGCTTGCACAGCAGTCGGAACGGCTTGTCGGTGACGCCCGCCATCGGGGCGAGGATCACCTTCGGTTCGATGCGGTGCGGGCCGATCAGCATCCGTGCATTGTAGGACGCGCCCCCTTTCCCGATGCGCTGCGCGCATCGAGCCGGCCCGGCCAGCCGGCCTGCATGTCGGCTGGCGTTCGCAGGCTCGCGGCGTCGCCGCTCGAATTCCCTGGTCACCCCGCAAGGGGAGAGGTGGAACAGGTTTATTCGACCGGCATCCGTGGCATCGCCAGCGCGGCGCCATACAACTCGGTGGAGCGCGAGGCGTAGCGTCCCGCGAAGCGCACGTGCTCGGCAAAGGCGCGCTCCGGCTTCAGCGCCATCGACGCGGCCAGCGCACCGTTGAAGGCATCGCCCGCGCCGGTGGTGTCCACCACGCGCGCCGCTTCCGCTGGCACGCGGTAGCAGGCAGTCGCATCGCCGCGCAGGTTCGCGTCCGCATGCGACACGAAGCAGCCGCTGGCGCCCAGGGTGACCACCACGGTGCCGTGGGTCAGGTCGCGGCACAGCGCATGCAGCCGCTGCTGGTCGATGCCGGACACGGCATCGGCCTCGACGCGGGCACCCACGTGGCGGCCGAGCATTGCAGCGAACTCGGTTTCGTTGGGGGTGAGGATGTCGGCGCGTTCGAGCATCGCGTGGTCGATCGCCACGTTCGCCGGCGCCGGGTTGAGCAGGGTGGTCGCACCGGCGGCGCGACCGGCGTCGAGCGCCTTGGCCACCGCATCCAGCGGCGATTCCAGCTGCGCCACCAGCACGTCGCCCGGCTGCAGGCCGGCCAGTGCCTCGGCGACGAACGCCGGCTGCAACGCCGCATTGGCGCCCGCACCGATGACGATGCTGTTGCGGCCCTGCGCATCCACGTAGATGCCGGCAGTGCCGGTCGGCGCCTGCACGACCACGTCGCGCAGGTCGATGCCGTCGGCCGTGCACAGGACCCGCGCCAGCTGCGCGCCCAGGTCGTCGCCGAGCGCGCACACGAAGCAGGTGCCTGCGCCTGCGCGGCGCGCGGCCACCGCCTGGTTGAAGCCCTTGCCGCCGGGGCCGGTGGTGTAGTCGCCGCTCAGGGTGGCGCCCGCCTGCGGCAACGCCGGCACCCGCCAGACGTGGTCGACATTGAAGGAACCTGCGACGACGACGCGATTCATGCGATCACCCGAAATAGCTCAGCACGCCGGCGATGGTCGCGGTCATGAAGGTGGCGATGGACCCGCCCAGCACCGCGCGCAGGCCGAACCGGGCCAGGTCGCTGCGACGTTCCGGGGCCAGCCCGCCGATGCCGCCGATCTGGATCGCGATCGAGCTGAAGTTGGCGAAGCCGCACA
>DAOOCX010000125.1:0-6349 GCA_035408605.1 Thermomonas sp.
GCTTGCGCTCCTGGGTCGGCTTCTCGTAGAACTCGCGCTTGCGGGTCTCGGCGAGCACGCCGGCCTTCTCGCAGGTGCGCTTGAAGCGGCGCAGGGCAAACTCGAAGGGCTCGTTTTCGCGGACTTTGACGCTCGGCATCTTTGGAATCTCGGAATCTTTTGGAAAGTCGGGCCGGGAGGCCAGGCTCTTGCGGAGGGACCCGCACACGCCGGGGCAGTCCGGGCGAGCCGCGCATGATAGCAGCGGGCCTCTGGCCGGTGCAAGATAGGCCCATGAAAGTCCTCGGCATCGAATCCTCCTGCGACGAAACCGGCGTGGCCGTGTACGACACCGCGCTGTCTGGCGCGGCCGGCCTGCGCGCCCACGCGGTCTACAGCCAGGTCGCCCTGCACGCCGAGTACGGCGGCGTGGTGCCGGAACTGGCCAGCCGCGACCACGTGCGCAAGCTGCTGCCGTTGATCCGCCAGACCCTGGCGGAGGCCGACCTCTCGGTCGCCGACCTCGACGGCGTGGCCTATACGGCCGGTCCCGGCCTGGTCGGGGCCCTGCTGGTCGGCGCCGGTGTGGCGCGCTCGCTGGCCTGGGCGCTGGACCTGCCGGCGGTTGGCGTCCATCACATGGAAGGCCATCTGCTGGCCCCGCTGATGGAGGACGACCCGCCCGCGGCGCCATTCGTGGCCCTGCTGGTGTCCGGCGGGCATACCCAACTGGTGGCGGTCGATGCCATCGGCGCGTACCGGCTGCTGGGCGAAACCCTGGACGACGCCGCCGGTGAGGCCTTCGACAAGACCGCGAAGATGATGGGCCTGCCGTATCCCGGCGGGCCGCAGTTGGCGAAGCTGGCAGAGAGTGGCACGCCCGGCGTATTCAGGTTCGCCCGGCCGATGACCGATCGTCCGGGACTCGATTTCAGTTTCAGCGGGCTGAAGACCCAGGTCCTGCTGGCCTGGCGAAACAGCGACCAGTCCGACACGACCCGCGCCGACATCGCCCGTGGATTCGAGGATGCGGTGGTCGACACCCTGGCGATCAAGTGCGAGCGCGCGCTGGATGCGGCCGGCTGCGACACCCTGGTGGTCGCCGGTGGCGTGGGCGCGAACAAGCGGTTGCGCGCGAAGCTCACCGACATGTGCGCCAAACGCGGCGGCCGCGCCTGCTTCCCGCGCCCGGCGCTGTGCACCGACAACGGCGCGATGATCGCCTTCGCCGGCGCGCTGCGGCTCGAAGCCGGCCAGCGCGAGGACGCCGCGGTGCACGTGGCCCCGCGTTGGGACATGGCGACCTTGCCGGCGGTGTGATCGACTAACGGGCTGCTGACATCGTCCCCGTTATCCTGACCAGATGAGCGAATGGATCGGGCGTCTGCAGGCGTCATTGCAGCCGTATCCCTGGGCTTGGGCCGGTATCGCCCTCTGCGGATTGGTCGTGATCGCATGGTTGGCCAACTGGCTCACCCGGCACGTGTTGCTGCGGGGGCTGCATCGGCTGCTTCGCGCCACCACCCACCGCGAGGCCGGCCAAGACCGCGAGGTGCGGCTCGCGGTGGTTCCCCGGCTGGCCAATGCCGTGCCGGCCCTGGTGCTGTATGCGGGCGTTGGCGCGATCCCCGACCTGCCGGCACTGGTCGTGACGGTAGTACGCGCGCTGTGCCAGGCATTCGTCGTGTTGACCCTCGCGTTGGCGGTCGCGCGCGCGCTGGACGTGGTCAACCGCGCCTACGAGCGCAGGCCGAAGGCGCATGAAAAGCCGATCAAGGGCTACCTGCAAGTCGCCAAGATCGTGGTGTATGTGCTCGCGGCCCTCTCGGTATTCGCCACCCTGATCGGTGCCAGATTCGTCCATGTCCTGACCGGCTTGGGCGCGATGACCGCCGTCACCCTGCTGATTTTCCAGGACACGATCCTGTCGTTCGTGGCCAGCGTGCAGATCGGCAGCGACGGGCGGGTCCGGCTGGGAGACTGGATCCAGATGCCGAGCCAAAACGCCGACGGCGAAGTCACCGACATCGCCCTGCACACGGTCACCGTGCAGAACTGGGACAAGACGATCACCACGATCCCGACCAAGAAGCTGATCAGCGACTCGTTCAAGAACTGGCGCGGGATGATCGAGTCGGGTGGCCGCAGGATCAAGCGTTCGCTGCACATCGACCAGAAAAGCGTGCGTTTCCTCGGCGGAGACGAGGCGCGCCTGATGGGTCGCTTCCGCCTGATCGAGAGGTACTGGGGCGAGAAGCAGCGCGAGCTCGATGCCTGGAACGCGCGTTTAGACCCGCAGGTCGATGCGGTCAACGCCCGCCGCGTCACCAACCTGGGCACGTACCGTGCCTACGTGGAACGCTACCTGCGCGCCCATCCGGCGGTGAACCAGGAGATGACACTGATCGTGCGCCAGTTGCAGCCATGCGAAACCGGCATCCCGCTGGAGGTGTACTGCTTCACCAACGACACCCGTTGGGCGGCATACGAATGCATCCAGTCCGACATCTTCGACCACCTGCTGGCGATCCTGCCCGAGTTCGGGCTGTCGGTGTTCCAGGCGTCCAGCGATGCGCCGCTGCGCATTTCGTTGACCGATGCCCGGACCCCGCACCGGGTTCCGGGCGCTGCCTGCTGAGCGACCTTCGCTGCAGGTATCCTTCCGCGATGACCGACATCGTCTTCATCCAGGGCCTTCGCATCGATGGACTGATCGGCGTGTACGCGCACGAGCGCACCGCCCGCAGGCCACTGGTGTTCGATATCGAAATGCGCTTCGACACGCGCGCTGCCGCGGCCAGCGACCAGTTGGCCGATGCGCTGGATTACCACGCGGTATCGATGCGGCTGGTGGAATTCGCCGGCGAAAGCCGTTTCCAGCTGGTCGAGACGCTGGCCGAACGCTGCGCGGCGTTGTTGCTTGGCGAATTCGGCGCGACCGGCGTGCGCCTGAAGCTGGCCAAGCCGGGTGCCTTCGAAGGCGCCGATACCGTTGGCGTGGTGATCGAGCGCGGGAGCTGGGACGCATGAGCCTGGTGCTGGTCACCGGCGCCTCGCGCGGGATCGGCCGCGCCATCGTGGCGCGCTTCCTGCGCGAGGGCTGCAAGGTCGTCGCCTGCGCGCGCGGCGAGGCCGGCCTGGCCGACCTGAAGGCCGCGTTCCCCGCCGTCGATTGCCTGTCCTGCGACATGCGCGATGGGGCCGCGGTCGATGCCCTCGCTCATGACGTGCAGGCCCGGCATGGCGTGGTCGACCTGCTGGTCAACAACGCCGGCGCGTATCGGCCCGGGCAGATCGCGACGGAAGACGATGATGCGCTGCTCGACATGCTGCAGGCCAACCTGTTCGGCGCCTACCGGCTGACCCGGCGCGTGCTGCCGGCCATGGTCAAGCGCCGCAGCGGGATGATCCTCAACGTGTGCAGCACGGCGTCGATCGCCGCGTATCCGAACGGCGGCTCCTACAGCATCGCCAAGCATGCGTTGCACGGGTTTTCGCGCAACCTGCGTGAAGAGATGAAGCCGCATGGCGTGCGCGTGGTCGCGCTGTTGCCGGGGGCCACGCTGACGGCCTCCTGGGACGGCGTGCCCCTGCCGGCGGAGCGGTTGATGCCGGCCGAGGATGTCGCGGAGATGGCATGGGCGGCGTGGACGATGTCGGCGCGCACCGTGGTCGAGGACATCGTCATGCGCCCGCAGCGCGGCGATATCAGCGAGGCGGACTTCGGGGACGTGCCCGCATGAACGACGTGGTGACGATCCGCCTGGCCAAGGAGAACATGAAGTTCTCCGCCGCACACTTCACGATCTTCAGCGCAACCGAACGCGAACGCCTGCACGGCCACAACTTCCGCGTGGAGGTCGACATCGAGGCACACATGCTCGGCAATGGCATGTGCTTCGACTACGGCATCTACAAGGATCGCGTGGTCGCGCTGTGCCGCGAACTCAACGAATGGACGATCCTGCCGACGCGATCGGAGCACCTGCGCATCGAGGAAGACGGCGCGCATGTGTTCGCGTTGTTCGACGGCACCCGCATCCCGTTCCTGCGCGCCGACGTGCTCCTGCTGCCGATCGAGAACGCCACGCTGGAGGAATTCGCCGCGTGGTTCCTCGGCCGTCTTGGCGGGGATCGCGAGGCATTGCGCGCGCACCGCATCGACGCGATCGAGGTGCGGGTGTTCTCCGGCCCGGGCCAGAGCGCGGGCCGCCGCGCCAGGTTCGACTGATGGCCTCGACCCTGCCGCCGCCGGACGCCGCCGCGCAGTCGCACAGCGCGCACCTGGGCGAGGTGATCCAGGAGCAGGTCATCGCTGCCGGCGGCCACGTTCCGTTCTGGAAATTCATGGAGCTGGCGCTGTATGCGCCGGGCCTGGGCTACTACAGCGCCGGCGCGCACAAGTTCGGTCCCGGCGGCGACTTCACCACCGCGCCGGAACGCTCGCCGTTGTTTTCCGCGTGCGTCGCCGATGCGCTGACGCCGGTGCTGCAGCAACTCGGTCCCGATGCGGTGTTCATGGAGATCGGCGGCGGCAGCGGCGCCTTCGCCGAAACCTGCCTGGCGAAGCTGCTCGCCAACGATGCCCTGCCGGCGCGCTACGCGATCCTCGAACCCAGCGCCGACCTGCGCGAACGCCAGGAGGAACGCCTGCAATCGCGCCTGCCGCCACTGCTGTTCGAATTGGTGGAATGGCTGGACGGGCCGATCCAGGACCCATGGAATGGCGTGCTGTTCGCCAACGAGGTGATCGACGCATTGCCGACGCCGCGCTTCACCATCCGCGATGGCGAAGTGTTCGAGGAATACGTGTCACTGGATGGCGAGGGCCGCTTCCTGCGCACCGACCGGCCGGCCGATCCGATGCTCGCCGCCGCGGTGCGCCACATCGAACGGCAGCTGCCGGAGCCGTTCGCCGAAGGCTATCGCAGCGAGGCGATGGCGCAGTTGCCGTACTGGATCCAGGCGGTGATGGGCGCGATGCAGGACGGCGCGATGCTGTTCATCGACTATGGCTACGCGCGCGGCGAGTACTACCAGCCGCAGCGCCGCGACGGCACCCTGCGCGCGTTCCGCCAGCACCATGTCACCGGCGACGTGTTCGCCTGGCCGGGCCTGCAGGACATCACCGCCTCGGTGGATTTCACCGCGCTGGCGGAGGCCGGCAGTGCTGCCGGTTTCGACTTCGCCGGCTACTGCTCGCAGGCCAGCTTCCTGATCGGCAACCGCCTGCAGGAGAACCTGGCGCTGGCGGAATCGCGCGCTGCGGATGAGGTCGCCCGCCATGCCTTGCGCAGCCAGGTGAAGCACCTGACCCTGCCCAGCGAGATGGGCGAGCGCTTCCAGGCCATCGGTTTCCAGCGTGGCGTCGAACTGGGCGCGGCCTTCCTGGTCGGCGACCTGAGCCATCGCCTGTGAGCGCATCGCCACGGCGCTTCGGCAGATCGTTCAAGCCGTTCAAGCGGCCATGGTTGTGGGCGGGCTTGTGGATCCTGGCGATCGCCTGCGTCGTGGTCGGTTCCTTGCTGCCAAGCAGCGACCTGCCGTCGGTCAAGGTCAACGACAAGGTCGAGCATTTCGTCGCGTACGCCGTGTTGTCCGCGGGTGCGGTGCAGTTGTTCGCGCGGCGGTTGTCGTGGGGCTTCGTCTGCGTGCTGCTGGTGCTGATGGGCATCGGCCTGGAAGTCCTGCAGGCGCAGATGGGGCTGGGGCGCATGCTCGATCGCAACGACGCCCTGGCCAATACCATCGGCGTGCTGATCGGCCTGGCCACCGCGATGACGCCCTTGCGCGACGTGTTGCTGCGCTTCGACCGGCGCCTGTGAGTCCACCCGCGCGATCTTCGCGATTCACCTCGGTCGATGTGCTGCGCGGCTGGGCGGTCGCGGCGATGCTGCTGGTCAACTATCCCGGCGATTGGAGCCACCTCTACGCGCCGCTCGAGCATGCGGCCTGGCACGGCTGCACGCCGACCGACCTGATCTTCCCGACCTTCCTGTTCGTGGTGGGCGTCTCGATCGCACTCGGCATGTCGCGCGGCACGCCATCGCCAGCAGGGCGACGCGGGTTGCTCGGCAAGGCGTGGATGCGCGCGCTGCGTCTGGTCGCGATCGGCCTGCTGCTGCATGCGCTGGCGATGTGGGCCTACGACAGCGCCGCGTTCCGGCCGTGGGGCGTGCTTCAGCGGATCGGCCTGTGTTTCGGCGCGGCCGCCACCGCGGCGTTGTACCTGCGCCCGCGCGCGCAATGGCTGTGCATCGTCGGCCTGTTGCTGGGTTACTGGGCGCTGCTGTTCGCCGGCGGCAGCCTGGAACCGTGGCAGAACATCGCCAGCCGGGTGGATGCGTGGATGCTTGGCGCGCATGCCTAC
>DAOOCX010000126.1:0-2621 GCA_035408605.1 Thermomonas sp.
TCCTCAACCTGTTCTGCTACACCGGCGTGGCCACCGTGCAGGCGGCGGTACAGGGCGCGACGCAGACCACCAGCGTCGACCTGTCGGCGACCTACCTGGAATGGCTGGCAGACAACCTGCGCGGCAACGGGGTGGGTGGCACCCGCCACCGCATCGCCCAGGCCGACGCCTTGAAGTGGCTGGAAGCGGACCGCGGCAGTTACGACGTGGTGTTCTGCGATCCACCCACGTTCTCCAATTCCAAGCGTGCCGACGACTTCGACGTGCAGCGCGACCACGTGCGCCTGCTGCGCGCGGGGGTTGCGCGGTTGGCACCGGGTGGCGTTCTGTATTTCTCCAACAATTTCCGCCGCTTCAAGCTCGATGAAGCCGCGCTCGGCGCCTTCGCCCGGGTCGAGGACATCAGCGCTTCGACCATCCCGCCGGACTTCGCCCGCAATGCGCGCATCCACCGCGCCTGGCGGATCACCGCGGCCTGACCGCAACGAAGAAGGGCCGCATCGCTGCGGCCCTTCGCATGTCACGCAGCGGCGGGGCTCAGTCCTTCCCCAGCCACTTGTAGAGCACGCCGCCCAGCACGCCGCCGATGATCGGTGCGGCCCAGAACAGCCACAGTTGCGAGAGCGGGGTGCCGCCCACCAGCAGCGCCACGCCGGTCGAACGCGCCGGGTTCACCGAGGTGTTGGTGACCGGGATGCTGATCAGGTGGATCAGGGTCAGGCCCAGGCCGATCGCGATGGGTGCGAAACCCGCCGCCGCGTTCTTGTGGGTTGCGCCGAGGATGATCACCAGGAACATCGCGGTCATGACGACTTCGCACAGGAAGGCGGCGGTCATCCCGTAGCCGCCCGGCGAGGACGCATCGAAGCCGTTGGTCGCGAACGCGCCCGCGGCGTTGCCGTCGATGGCGAAGCCGGCGGTGCCGCTGGCGATCTGGAACAGGATCCAGGCCGCCAGGATCGCCCCGAGTGTTTGCGCCACGATGTAGGGCAGCAGGTCCTTCGCGGCGAAGCGTCCGCCGGCCCACAGGCCGAAGCTCACCGCCGGGTTGAAGTGGCCTCCGGAAATGTGGCCCAGCGCGTAAGCGCCGGTCAGTACGGTCAGGCCGAACGCCAGCGACACGCCGAGCAATCCGATCCCCAGCGGATTGCCGTCGCCGCCGAAGTTGGCCGCCAGCACGGCGCTTCCGCAGCCGCCCAGCACCAGCCAGAACGTGCCGATGAGTTCGGCACCCAGTCGTTTCATCATCGCGATCTCCCCATCGAGCGACGCGCCAGTCGCGCGCGCCTTCACATTAGCCGAAGCGCATGCGGCTGGCGTGGGAAATGCGTTAAACCGGACTGGCTCAGCGGCCGCGCATGCGCCCGAACAGACCGCCCGCCGGCTTGGGTGCCGGTGCCTCGGGCTCCGGTGGCGCGTCCGTGGTGGATTCGGCATAGCCGGTCGCCAGGTTGGCATTGACGAAATCGGCGACGTCTTCCTTCGCCACGCCGCTGGCGTCGGCGACCTCGGCAACGGTCGCGGGGCCCTTCATCATCGCGGTGGCGATGCGGAAGTGCTTGGGGTATTCGCGTTCGGTCTGCGGCCACTTCAGCAGGCGGAACTTGCCGTCCGGATCCAGCCCCGGCAGCAGCGCGCCATGCCCGGCCAACAGGCCGCCCAGCCATTGCAGGCGGGACAGCGGTTGCGCGGCGCCGATCGCGGCGGCCTCGGATTCCCACGCCGCGGCATCGGGGGTGGCGAAATCCTCCAGTTGCAAGGTGCCTTCGAAGTAGGCCAACAGCGGCTTGAGCGTGGCAGGTCCGTGCCAGACGCGGGTGCGCGGATCGACCAGGAGCACCGGGCCATCACCGCGCTGCAGCCGAACACGGCGATCCAGGCCGCCGGCCAGCAGCCAGCGCGCCAGGCCGCGATCCTCGGGAACCTCGATGACAGGTTCGGGCGTGGGTTCCGGCTCCGGCTCTGGCTCGGGCGCACGGATCGGTTCCGGCTCCTGCGGCGGTTCCTCTTGCGGCTCCGGCTCCGCAGCGGGAAGCGGCTGCGCAGGTGCTGGCGTCGGCGCGGCTTCCACCCTTGCTGCGGCCGGCTCGGGGTTTTCCGCCGCGGCCTTCGCAGCGGCAGCTTCGGCCGGTGCATCCACCGCGATCTCGCTGAGCAGGACGCTGAAGTCGTTGGCGCTGATCGGCCGCGGCAGGCGGTAATCGGTCTGGTTGCGGTCGACCGAGGTGAGGCCCACGACCTTGCGTCCCGCCGCATGCAGGCGCAGCCAGCTCATCGGCCCGTACAGGCTGTCCATGTCGATGACGATGTAGTCGGCTTCGTCGCCGTCGACGAGGGTCCAGAGATTGCCGGTTTCCGCATTGGCCGCCTTGAAGGCGGCCTGCACCTCGGCCTTGGTCTTGCTGTCCATGCCGGTGGTGCCCAGGGTCAGTGCCATGGCGGTGATCCGCTGCGGAAAACATGGAGTGTTTGCCATGCATGCAGCCGGCGTCAACGGATGCGCTGCACGGTTCCGGTACTGCAGGAGCAGGCAAGTCGGGAGTCCCCCATTAAGGTGGCCGATGGATCAGGCGAAGCGCGGCGACTTTTTCGGCAACTGCGATTTCAGGAACGCCATCTGG
>DAOOCX010000126.1:2721-6337 GCA_035408605.1 Thermomonas sp.
CCGCCGCGGTCAGGCGAAGCGCGGCGACTTCTTCGGCAACTGCGATTTCAGGAACGCCATCTGGTCGGCGAGGATGTTCCGATTCGACAGGATCAGGTGCTCGATCCAGCTGGGGCGGTACGGAACCGCGAGCAGCGGCATCCCGGCTTGCTGCGGCGTCCTGTTGCCCTTGCGCGAATTGCAGTGGTAGCAGGCGGTAACCACGTTTTCCCAGATGTCGCGGCCGCCCTTGGACACCGGCTGCACGTGGTCGCGGGTGAGGGTGGAGCGGGGATAGGCGTTACCGCAGTAGAGGCACAGTTGCTGGTCGCGGGCGAACAGCGCCGGGTTGGTGAGGGCCGGGGTCGGGGCCAGCGCATGTGGGCGCGCGTGCCCGCGCGCCGCGATGATCGGGTGCAGGTGCATGATGCTGCGCTCGCCGCTGGCGCGGTTGATGCCGCCATGCACTTGCAGGCAGGGCTCGCCCAGGGTCCACGCCACGGCGCCGCGCGCATACAGGCAGGTCGCGTCCTGCCAGCTCATCCAGTCGAGCGCGCGGCCGTGCGCATCCAGGCCCAACAGGCGAAGGCCCGGGGCGGGCGAAGCGGATGTGCCGTGGAGGAATTCGGGGGACGGGATCCCTTCCGCGTGACCTGGCGCGGATCGGGTTCCGGCATGGACCGGGCGTAGCGTTGCGCTAGCGGTTCCCATGGGGTCATCAGCTTATACGCCTCCGATGACCATTTGGGTACAGGCATGCCGGCGTCGATGCCGCATGCCATCGCGCCCGGCGCATGCCGGGCGCGATGTGACCGTCACTCGGCCCCGAAGGCGTCCGCCGGCATGGACATCAGCGGTGCCGCGCCGCTTTCGATCGCCGCCTTGTGGGCCAGCGTGCGTGGCAACAGGCGCGCGAAGTAGAAGCGGGCGGTGTCGCGCTTGGCATCCTTGAACGCCTGCGGGCGGCCGGAGACATTGGCGGCAGCGACGCTGCGCGCCCACCAGTAGGCCAGCACCACGTAGCCGGAATAGAACAGGTAGTCGGTGCTGGCGGCCCCGAGTTCCTCCGGATTGCTGGCAGCGCGCTGCAGCACGTCCATGGTGAGCTTGCCCCACTCGGCCGCCTTGGCGCGCAGCGGCGCGATGAACTCGGCCAGCGCCTCATCGCCTTCGTGCTGCTTCGCGAAGGCTTCCACCTCGGCCAGGAACAACTTCAGCCCGGCGCCCTGGGTGGCGGCGGTCTTGCGGCCGATCAGGTCCAGCGACTGGATGCCGGTGGTGCCTTCGTACAGCGTGGTGATGCGCGCATCGCGCGCCAGCTGCTCGATGCCGTGCTCGGCGATGTAGCCGTGGCCACCGAAGCACTGCACCGCGTTGTAGGTGTTCTCGATGCTCCACTCGGTCAGGCAGGCCTTGGAGATCGGGGTCAGGAAGCCGGCCAGGATGTCCGCGCGCTCGCGCTCGGCGGCGTCCTGCGACTTCTCGGCGATGTCGAGCTGCGAGTAGGCATGCAGGCTGAGCAGGCGGCCGCCTTCGACCAGCGCCTTCTGCGACAGCAGCATGCGGCGCACGTCGGGGTGGACGATGATCGGGTCAGCCGGTTTTTCCGGCAGCTTCGGGCCGGACAGCGAACGCGACTGCAACCGTTCGCGGGCGTAGCGCAACGCGTTCTGGTAGGCGCGCTCCGACAGGCCCAGGCCCTGCACGCCAACGCCGAGCCGCGCCGAGTTCATCATCACGAACATCGCCTGCAGGCCCTTGTGCGGCGCGCCGACCAGGTAGCCCTCGGCGCCGTCGAAGTTCATGACGCAGGTGGCCGAGCCGTGGATGCCCATCTTGTGTTCGATCGCGCCGCAGCGGAGCGCATTGCGCTCGCCCACCGTGCCGTCGCGGCCGACCTTGAACTTCGGCACCACGAACAGCGAAATGCCCTTGGCGCCGGGCGGCGCGTCGGGCAGCTTGGCCAGCACCAGGTGGACGATGTTCGGCACCAGGTCGTGCTCGCCAGCGGTGATGAAGATCTTGGTGCCGGTGATCGAGTACTTGTCGTCGGAGGCCGGTTCCGCGCGGGTTTTCAGCAGGCCCAGGTCGGTGCCGCAATGCGGCTCGGTCAGGCACATCGTCCCGGTCCAGGTGCCCGCCACCAGCGGCTCCAGGAACACCTTCTTCTGCCAGTCCTCGCCGTAGGTCTCCAGCGCCTTGACCGCGCCGTGCGACAGCATCGGGAAGTTGCCCCAGGCCAGGTTGGCGGCATCGACCATCTCGGTCAGGACCGCGCCGACCACCGCCGGCATGCCTTGGCCGCCGTGCTCCGGCGCATTGGTCAGGCCGGTCCAGCCGCCTTCCACGAACTGGTCGAAGGCTTGCTTGAAGCCGGGCGGCGCTGTGACGTCGCCGGTGGCCTTGTCGTAGGTACAGCCGATCTCGTCGCCGACCTTGTTCAGCGGGGCCAGCACGGTTTCGGAAAAGCGTGCGGCTTCGTCCAGCACGGCATCCACCAGTTCGCGGTTGACGTCGGCCTGGCCCAGTCGGGCAAACAGCGCCTCCGCGCCAAGCACGTCGTAGAGGGCGAAACGCAAATCGTCCAGCGGGGCCTTGTAGGTGCTCATGCGGCGTTACCAGTCATGACGGGCCGCCGGTCGGCCCGTGGAAACGCAAGCATACTACGGCGTATGGTTTGTCGGAATCCTTCCGGAAATCGCGCTCCGCATCCTCAGCGCAGTACGCCCGGCAGGCCGGGCACCGGCGCCAGCGCGCTCTTGCGCTCGATCTTGTAACTGCGCGGCTTGCCTTCTTCCGGGCCGGCTTCCACCGTGCCGCCCAGCGTGTAATTCAAGCCCTGGCCATCCGCGAGGGCATTGGCCAGCCGCGCGCGACCCGCGGGCAGCGGCGTCAGCGTGACCGTGAACACATCGGCCGATTCCGGGCCGATGCTGATGCCCGGCTGCGCCTTCAGTTTCGCCGCCGCGCCGTTGTCGAAGGCGATGTCCAAGTTGGCGTCGGCGAAGCGCATCGGGACGCTGCTGAAATTGTCCAGCCGCACCACCACGTCCCAGCGGCCATCGGCACGCACGCTCAGTTGCTGGATGCCGGCAGCGGGTTCGGAGACGCGCTTCACCGGCCCGCCACCACAGGCCACGAGTGCGAGGACGGTGGTGGCGATCAGGACGTGGCGCAGTTTCATGGAGGCTTCCTCGGCGGTTTGCCCGAGGATAGCCGCAATCCCGAGCGGCATCGCGTCAGTAGCCGGCCTCGACGTTGGCAACCGGCAACTCGCGGATATAGATGTCCTTGGCCGCGATGAAGGCTTCCGCGTAGCGGTAGGCCTCGCGGCCGAGTTCGATGCGTGCAGCTTCGCTCACCAGCTCGACGCGGTTGGCGGACACCAATTCGGCGTACAACCTCAGGGCGATGTCGTGGATGTCCATGCGGGATTCCTCGGGAGATGGCGGCGACCATACACCCGGCCTGCAAGCGGCGCGATATCGAGGACTGTCGTGGGCCAGGAAAGCGAAAACCCCGCGCGTGGCGGGGTTTGCGGCATCGTCTTCCGGAGTGGTGGCCGGGGAGGGAATCGAACCCCCGACACGGGGATTTTCAATCCCCTGCTCTACCAACTGAGCTACCCGGCCAGTGC
>DAOOCX010000127.1:0-6271 GCA_035408605.1 Thermomonas sp.
CCTTGTCGAACAGGTCGAGGCCGGTGATCTCGCGATACGGGGAGGGCGTGTGCGAGGCGCCGTTGATCTCGTTGGCGGCCAGCGCATACAGGGTGTCGTTGATCAGGGTGGACTTGCCGGAACCCGAGACGCCGGTGATCGCGGTGAACAGGCCCGAGGGAATCTCGAGGTCGACGTTCTTCAGGTTGTTGCCGTGCGCGCCCTTCAGCTTGAGCATCAGCTTGCGGTTGGGCGGGTTGCGGTGCGCCGGCACCTCGATCCGCTTCTTGCCGGACAGGTATTGCCCGGTGATCGAGCGCGGTGCTTTCAGGATGTCGGGCAAGGTGCCCTGCGCCACGACTTCGCCGCCATGCACGCCGGCACCCGGTCCGATGTCGACCACATGGTCGGCCAGGCGGATCGCGTCCTCGTCGTGTTCGACGACGATCACCGTGTTGCCCAGGTCGCGCAGGCGGGTGAGGGTACCGAGCAGGCGCTCGTTGTCGCGCTGGTGCAGGCCGATGCTGGGTTCGTCTAGCACGTACATCACCCCGACCAGGCCGGCACCGATCTGCGACGCCAGGCGGATGCGTTGCGCCTCGCCGCCCGACAGGCTGTCGGCCTTGCGCTCCAGGGTGAGGTAGTCGAGGCCCACATCGACCAGGAAGCTCAGCCGCTCGCCGATTTCCTTGACGATCTTGGCCGCGATCTCGCCGCGCCAGCCCGGCAGCTTGAGGCCGTGGAAGAAGGCGAGGCAGTTGTCGATCGGCATCACCGCGATTTCGTGCAGCGGGCGGTCGGCCACGAACACGTTGCGGGCGGAGCGGTTCAGGCGCGCGCCGCCGCATTCGGGGCAGGGGCGCTCGCTGATGTACTTGGACAGTTCCTCGCGCACCGCCGCGGATTCCGTCTCGCGGTAACGGCGCTCCAGGTTCGGGATGATGCCCTCGAAGGCGTGCTTGCGCTGGTACTTGTTGCCGTTCTCGCCCACGTAGACCAGGTTGATCGCCTCCTTGCCGCTGCCGTGCAGGACGATCGCGCGGATCTCGTCCGGCAGCAGCTGCCAGGGCAGGTCGACGTCGAATTCGTAGTGCTTCGCGAGCGAGGTGATCATCGAGAAGTAATACGCGTTGCGGCGGTCCCAGCCGCGCATCGCGCCGGCCGCCAGCGACAGCTCCGGATGGCCGACCACGCGCGACGGATCGAAGAACTGGGCCACGCCCAGGCCGTCGCAGCCCGGGCAGGCGCCCATCGGCGCATTGAACGAGAACAGCCGCGGTTCCAGTTCCGGCAACGCGTAGTCGCAGACCGGGCAGGAGTACTTCGACGAGAACAGCAGCGGCTCGCGCTCCGGCGCGTCCATGGACTGCACGATCGCCATGCCTTCGCCCAGCTTCAGGGAGGTCTCGAACGATTCGGCGAGGCGCTGGCGGATGTCCGCGCGCGGCTTGAAGCGGTCGATCACCGCCTCGATGGTGTGTTTCTGGCGCGGCGCCAGCGGCGGCACCGCGTCGATCTCGTGGAGCACGCCGTCCACGCGCACCCGCACGTAGCCCTGCGCGCGCAACTGGTCGAACACCTGCTGCTGCTCGCCCTTGCGGTCGCGCACCACGGGCGCCAGCAGCATCCAGCGCTGCGCCGCCAGGACCTCGTCCCCTTCCATCGCCAGCACCTGGTCGACCATCTGGCTGACCGTCTGCGCTTCCAGCGGGAAGTGGTGGTCGGGGCAGCGCGGCGTGCCCACGCGCGCGTACAGCAGGCGCAGGTAGTCGTGGATCTCGGTGATCGTGCCGACCGTGGAGCGCGGGTTGTGGCTGGTGGACTTCTGCTCGATCGAGATCGCCGGGCTCAACCCTTCGATGTGGTCGATGTCGGGCTTGTCCATCACGCTGAGGAATTGCCGCGCGTAGGCCGACAGCGACTCGACGTAGCGGCGCTGGCCTTCCGCATAGATCGTGTCGAACGCCAGCGACGACTTGCCGGAACCGGACAGGCCGGTGATCACGATCAGCTTGTCGCGCGGCAGGTCGAGGTCGATGTTCTTCAGGTTGTGCGTGCGAGCACCGCGGATGCGGATGGTGTCCAGCGCCATGGATGGGGGATCCTGGGGAAGGGGAGCGGGCGAGGTGCGGCTGCCGTGCAACAGGCAATCGGGCAGCGTACCGAGCCGGTGATTTGGGGGCAAATGACGGGATTGCCAGCGTGGTTCACGGCTGTCTCTGTCGCTGCGACTCGAACACCATGCCCCTCGGCACACGCCACCTCCGCATGCTCGGGGAAGGGGAGAGTGCCTGCAGTTGACCGTAACTCGCTGAATCCCCTACAATTCCGCTCCTGTCTGCCCTCGATGGCAGGCGGCGTGCCGGGAACCACGTCCGGCATGACCAAGAAGAACTACAGAATCCACAGTCAGGAACCACCACCATGTACGCAGTTTTGGTCACCGGCGGTAAGCAATACCGCGTGATGCAGGGCGAAACGCTCCGCGTCGAGAAGCTCGAAGCCGAAGCCGGCAGCGAGATCAAGTTCGACAACATCCTCATGCTCGGCGACGCCGACGGCATCAAGCTGGGCGATGCGATCAAGGGGGCGTCGATCGCCGCCAAGGTCGTGGGCCACGGCCGCGCCGACAAGGTCCGCATCGTCAAGTTCCGCCGCCGCAAGCACCATCGCAAGCAGATGGGCCACCGGCAGCACTACACCGAAATCGAGATCACCGGCATCGCCGGTGGCGACAAGAAGTAAGGAGACGCAGTCATGGCACATAAAAAGGGCGTAGGTTCCTCGCGCAACGGCCGCGACTCCAACCCGAAGTACCTCGGCGTGAAGATCTATGGTGGCCAGGCGATCGAAGCCGGCAACATCATCGTTCGCCAGCGCGGCACCCAGTTCCACCCGGGCATGGGCGTCGGCCTTGGCCGCGACCACACCCTGTTCGCGCTGGTCGATGGCAAGGTCGAGTTCACGACCAAGGGCCCGAACAAGCGCCGCACGGTCAGCATCGTCGCCGCGGAATAATCGCCGCCGACGCATCGCGAAGAGCCCCGCTTCGGCGGGGTTTTTCGTTTATGCAGGCCCTCGCTCCTCACCCGCTTCACCGAACACGGCACAATCCCCCACATGAAACTCGTCGACGAAGTTGAAATCACCGTGACCGCAGGCAACGGCGGCAATGGCTGCATCGCCTTCCGCCGCGAGAAGTTCATTCCGCTGGGCGGTCCCAATGGCGGCGACGGCGGCAACGGCGGCGACGTCTGGGTGCAGGCCGACGAGAACCTCAACACCCTGGTCGACTTCCGCCATGAAACGCGCTTCAAGGCGCAGCGCGGCGAAAACGGCATGGGCAGCCAGATGTACGGCAAGGCCGGCGAGGACAAGACCATCGTCGTGCCGGTCGGCACCGTGGTCCACAACGTCGATACCGACGAGATCATCGGCGACCTGACCGAGCACGGCCAGCGCCTGCTGGTGGCCCGAGGCGGCCTGGGTGGCCTCGGCAACATGCATTTCAAGAGTTCGGTCAACCGCACGCCGCGCCGGGCCACGCCGGGCACCGAGGGCGAAACCCGCGGCCTGCGCCTGGAACTGAAGCTGCTGGCCGACGTGGGTTTGCTCGGGTTCCCGAATGCCGGCAAGTCCACCTTCGTGCGCGCGGTGTCCGCGGCGACGCCGAAGGTCGCTGACTATCCGTTCACCACGCTGTACCCGAACCTGGGCGTGGTCAGCGTGGAGCCTGGGCGCAGCTTCGTGATCGCCGACATCCCCGGCCTGATCGAGGGCGCGGCCGATGGTGCCGGCCTGGGCAGCCTGTTCCTGCGGCATGTGCAGCGCACCCGCCTGCTGCTGCACCTGGTCGACATCGCGCCGATGGAAGGCGGGATCGAGGCCACCCCGGCCGAGCAGGTCCGCGCGATCGAACACGAGTTGCGCAAGTACGACCCGGCGATGTTGGACAAGCCGCGTTGGCTGGTGCTGAACAAGGCCGACCTGATGTTCGAGGATGAGGCGAAGGCCGCGGCCGAGGCGATCGTCTCCGAACTCGGCTGGACCCAGCCCTGGTATCTGGTCTCGGCGATCGGGCGCGAAGGCACCCGGCCGATCATGTTGGCGGTGCAGGCGTTCTTCGACCGCATGCGCGAGGATGAACTCGAGGCGGCCAAGGATGCAGAGGCCGCGGCGGAAGCATCGCGCCCCGGCAATGCCTGAGGTGCTGGCCCAGGCAACAAAAAACCCGGCCGAGGCCGGGTTTTTCGCGAAAGGTGCTGAGGGCTCAGGCGGCCTTCAGTGCCTTGATGCGCGCGGTCAGGCGAGCCTTGTGACGGGCAGCCTTGTTCTTGTGGATCAGGCCGCGGGCGGCGAAACGATCGAGCAGCGGCTGCGCGGTGATGAACGCGGCGGAAGCGGCTTCGGCGTCGTTGGCGTCGAGCGCCTTGATCACCTTCTTGACGGCGGTACGCAGCATGGAGCGCTGGGCGACGTTGCGTTCGTTGCGCACGACGGTCTGCTTGGCGCGCTTCTTGGCGGACTTGATATTGGCCACGATGAAAATCCTGGGAAGTCTGTTGGGGCTGAGAGAATCGGCCGCCGGCAGGACTGCCTACGGACGAAGGGATCGGGAAGACTCAAAATTATGGACGATTCAATGGCTTGGGTCAACTTGCCTGCCAAGGGGGCGGCATGAGTCGCTTGCTCCGCTCGACCGCGGTGTTCAGCGCGATGACCTTCCTGTCCCGGGTTTCCGGGCTGGTCCGCGACCAGGTGTACGCGATCGTGTTCGGGGCCAACCCGGCGATGGACGTGTTCATCGCGGCCTTCCGCATCCCCAATTTCATGCGCCGGCTGTCCGCCGAGGGCTCGTTCTCGATGGCCTTCGTGCCGGTGTTGGCCGAGTACAAGGAACAGCACGGCCCCCAGGCGGTGCGCGAGTTGGTCGACCGGGTCGCGGGCACCCTGCTGGCGGGGTTGCTGGTGCTCACCGCCGTGGTCCTGCTGGCGGCGCCGTGGCTGACCCAGCTCATCGCACCCGGCTTCGTGCCGGGCAGCGAGAAGCACGCGCTGTTCATCGAGATGCTGCGGATTACCTTCCCGTACGCGCTGTTCATCTCGCTGGCCTCGCTGGTGGGCAGCATCCTCAACAGCTACCAGCGCTTCGCCATCCCGGCGCTGTCGCCGGTCTTGCTCAACCTGGCGATGATTGCGGCGGCGCTTGGGCTGGCGCCGCTGATGGGTGGCTCGGTCAAGGCACTGGCCTGGGGCGTCTTCGCCGCCGGGATCCTGCAACTGGTGTTCCAGTTGCCGGCGCTGGCCAAGCTGGGCTTGCTGCCACGGCCAAGGCTCGATTTCGCCCACGCCGGCGTGCGCAAGATCCTCAAGCTGATGGTGCCGACCCTGTTCGGCTCGTCGGTGGTCCAGTTCAACCTGCTGTTCAACACGATGGCCGCGTCGTTCCTGATCGGCGGCAGCATGACCTGGCTCTACTACAGCGACCGCCTGCTGGAGTTCCCGCTGGGGATGTTCGGGGTGGCGATCGGCACCGTGATCCTGCCGCACCTGTCGACCCGGCACGCCGCGACCGACCCCGACGGGTTTTCGAAAGGCCTGGACTGGGGTTTCCGGCTGTGCCTGCTGATCGGCTTGCCGGCCTGTGCCGGGCTGATCCTGTGCGCCGAGCCACTGATGGCCACCCTGTTCCAGTACCGCAGTTTCAGCGCGCTCGACGCGAAGATGAGCAGCTGGAGCCTGATCGCGCAGTCCACCGCGGTACCGGCGTTCCTGCTGGTCAAGGTGCTGGCGCCGGCGTTCTATTCCCGGCAGGACACGCGCACGCCGGTGAAGGCCGCGATCGTGGCGGTGCTGACCAATGCGCTGTGCACGGTCGGCCTGTTCGCCTGGCTGTTGCATGCCACGCCGACCGGGCAGGCGGCGCTGCAGGCCGCGGGCGGGAATTGGCGGCAGGCGCTGGCCGGCATCCATGGCACCCATGCGCTGCTGGCGCTGGCGATTGCCGTTGCAGGTTGGGTCAACGCGCTGCAACTTGCCTGGCTGTTGCGTGGCGCAGGCGTCTATCGTCGCCAGCCCGGCTGGGGGCGCTTCATTGGGCAGTTGCTGGCCGCCACGCTGGCGCTGGCAGTGGTCGTGCTGCTGTTCCGCCATGCGTGGCCGGATTGGGGCGACTGGGCGTGGTGGGAACGTGGCTGGCGGTTGGCGGCGATGGTCGGCGGTGGGGCCGTGGCCTATGCGGGCGTGCTGTTGGCGCTGGGCATGCGGCCGCGCGACCTGCGCCACTGACGGT
>DAOOCX010000128.1:0-6250 GCA_035408605.1 Thermomonas sp.
GCTGCTGGCCGCCGGAGAGCTTGCCGTAGGGACGATCCAGCAGGCCGTCCAGGCCAGCCAGCGCCACGCAATCGGCGATGCTGCGCGCGTCGGGGTAGTAGCTGCGCGCCTGCGCCAGCAACTCGCCCACGCGAAGCCGCTCCGGCAGGCCGGCGGTCTGCAGCATCACGCCGATCCGGCGACGCGCGGCGAGTTCGCGCGGATCCTGGCCGAACAGTTCGACGCTGCCGCTGTCGGCGCGCAGCAGGCCAAGCAACAGGCCGATCGCGGTGGTCTTGCCGGCACCGTTCGCGCCCAGCAGCGACGTCACCTGCCCGGCGCGCAACGACAGGTCCAGCCCATCGAGCGCGCGCACCTTGCCGTAAGACTTGGTGGCCTGCTGCAGGCGGGCCAGCACATCGCGGTTGCCATGCATCGCACATCTCCCCGTGGTCGATGCCGCGCATCCTCCGCGCAAGCCATCGCCGCCGGCAGTCGCGGGTTTCAGGCAAACGACATGACAAGCGTCAGGTGACGCCGCGCCGGCGCAGGCCTAGCCTGCGCAGCGTCGGCCGATGGCACGCGCCCCGCCATGCCGTCACACTGATCGTCCCTCCGCATCCCTCCAGACCGCGCATGAACTCGTCCGCAGACCTGCTGAAGTCGCTCAAGATCGACCGCAGCGCACCACCACCGCCCACGTCACGCAAGGGCCTGTGGATCGGCCTGGGCGTGGCCGCGGCGGTCGTGCTGGGCGCGGGTGGCTGGTTCTTGCTCGGCCGCGACAGCGCAGTGCAGGTGGAGACGACCAGTGCGGTATCGCTCGCCAGCGGCGCCGGCAACGCCTCCGTACTGGATGCCAGCGGCTACGTGGTGGCGCGACGGATGGCCACCGTGTCGTCGAAGATCACCGGCCGCGTGCGCGAGGTGTTGATCGAAGAGGGCCAGCGGGTCGAGGAAGGCCAGGTGATGGCCACGCTGGATCCGATCGATGCCGATGCCCAGCGCGATCTCTCCGCGGCGCAGCTTGCCGCCGCGCAGAGCCAGATCGTCGGCACCCAGGCGCAGTTGAAGGAGGCCGAGGCGAATGCCGCGCGGCTCGGCGCGCTGGTCGGCCAGAAGCTGGTCTCGCGCGCGCAGTTCGAACAGGCCGTGGCCCAGCGCGACGCCTTGCGCGCGCAGGTCGCCACCGCGCAGCGCAATGCGCAAGTGGCGCGCAGCAGCCTGGCCATCGCCAGCAATGGCGTGGACAACACCGTGGTGCGGGCGCCGTTTGCCGGCGTGGTGATCGCCAAGGCGGCGCAGCCGGGCGAAATCGTGTCGCCGCTGTCGGCAGGCGGTGGCTTCACCCGCACCGGCATCGGCACCATCGTCGACATGGATTCGCTGGAGGTCGAAGTGGATGTCGGCGAGGCCTACATCGGCCGGGTCAAACCGAAGATGCCGGTCGAAGCCACGCTCAATTCCTATCCCGACTGGAAGATCCCGGCCGAAGTGATCGCGATCATCCCCACCGCCGATCGCGGCAAGGCGACGGTCAAGGTGCGGGTGGCGTTGAAGGCACGCGACGGCCGCATCGTCCCGGACATGGGCGTGACCGTCAGCTTCCTGGAAAAAGCCGCCGACGCGACCGCCGAACCGAAGCGCGGCGTGCGCGTCCCCGCCCGCGCGATCGTCCAGCGCGATGGCGGCGACGCCGCGTTCGTGGTCGGCGCCGAGGACATCGTCGAATTGCGCAAGGTACAGGTCGGTGGCGCACTCGGCGAAGACCGCGAGGTCAGCTCCGGCCTGGCACCTGGCGAAACCGTGGTGATCGCACCACCCGCCACGTTGGCCGACGGCGACCGCATCGCCACCAAGACCGAATGAACCCGCGGGCGGCAGGAACACCGCCGCCCACCCGAACCACCGACACGACATCCATCGACGAGGCAGCCATGGCATCCCTGGTATCGACCCGCAACCTGACGAAGACCTACCAGCGCGGCCCCGAGAAGGTCGAGGTGCTGCACGGCATCGACCTGGACATCGCGGAAGGCGATTTCGTCGCGCTGATGGGACCGTCCGGCTCCGGCAAGACCACCTTGCTCAACCTGATCGGCGGCCTGGACTCGCCCAGCGGTGGCACCATCGAGGTGGCGGGCCAGCGCATCGACCAGCTCGGCGGCGGCAAACTGGCCCAGTGGCGCAGCCAGCACGTCGGTTACGTATTCCAGTTCTACAACCTGATGCCGGCATTGACCGCGCAGAAGAACGTCGAGTTGCCGCTGCTGCTGACCCGCCTGTCCGGCGCGCAGCGCAAACGCAACGCGCAGGTCGCGCTGCAACTGGTGGGCTTGTCCGACCGCGTCAGCCACAAGCCGACCGAGTTGTCCGGCGGCCAGCAGCAACGCGTGGCGATCGCCCGCGCGATCGTGTCCGACCCGACCCTCCTCATCTGCGACGAACCCACCGGCGACCTGGACCGCCAGTCCGCGGAAGACATCCTGGGCCTGCTGCAAACGCTCAACCGCGAGCACGGCAAGACCATTGTCATGGTCACCCACGATCCCAAGGCCGCCGGGTACGCGAGCCATACCCTGCACCTGGACAAGGGCACGCTGGTCGGCGACCACGCCGATGCGGCCTGACGCCGACCTCGGGAGCATGCGATGAAATATTTCCATCTCATCTGGGCGGCGCTGTTCCGGCGCAAGACCCGCACGTTCCTCACCCTGGCGTCGATCCTGGCAGCGTTCCTGCTGTTCGGCATGCTGGATGGCATTCGCACCACGTTCGACCAGCTCGGCCGCAACGCGGACGGCGCGCAGCGCCTGCAGACGTCCTCCAGGTTGTCGTTCATGGACAGCTTGCCGTTGTCGCTGCAATCGCGGCTGGAACGGGTGGACAACATCGAGGCCGTCACGCACGCCAACTGGTTCGGCGGCGTGTACCAGAACCCGAAGAACCAACTGTTCACCTTCGCGGTGGCGGACAACTACCTCGACCTCTACCCGGAGATGCTGGTTGCACCCGCCGAGCGCGAAGCATGGATGCGCACGCGCACCGGCATCCTCGTCGGCGAGGCAATGATGAAGCGCTTCGGTTGGAAGGTCGGGCAGAAGATCCCGTTGCAGTCGAACATTTTCCCGAACAGCGACGGCACCCTGAACTGGGCATTCGACATCGTTGGCACGATCAAGGCCAAGGACGGCAAGGGCGGCGGTTTCACCGACGCCGTGATCCTCATGCACTACAAGTATTTCGAGGAATCCACGTCCTACGTGGACGGCGACGTGGGCTGGTACATCAGCCGCGTGGCGGACGTGCGCCGGAGCGACGCGGCGGCGAAAGCAATCGATGCGTTGTCGGTGAATTCGCAGCACGAAACCAAGACCATGAACGAGCAGGCGGCGATGGCCGCGCAGCTCAAGCAGGTGGCCGACATCGGCATGATCGTGGGTTCGATCATGGGCGCGGTGTTCTTCACCCTGGTGCTGCTGACCGGCAACACCATGGCGCAGGCGGTGCGCGAGCGCACTTCGGAACTGGCCGTGCTCAAGACCATCGGCTTCACCAGCGCCAGCGTGCTCGGCATGGTCCTGGCCGAATCGGTGCTGCTGGTGCTGATCGGCGGCGTGCTCGGGTTGGGCCTGGCCGCCGTGCTGGCGCCGATCGTCGGCGCGGCCAGCGGTGGCGCGATCAACCTGCCGCCGATCGGTTGGCGGAGCTGGTCGCTGGGACTGGCGCTGATGGTGGGCATCGGCCTGCTGGTAGGCGCGCTGCCGGCGATGCGGGCGATGCGCCTGAACATCGTCGACGCGCTCGCGGGCCGCTGAGGAGGAACCGGACATGAAGAAGATCAAATCGTTCCTGCGCGGCCTTGCCCTGCTCCTGGTGCTCGCGGTCATCCTTGCTGCGTGGATCGTATTGCCGTGGCCTGCACTGCTGGGCGCAGCCGTGCTGTTCGGGCTGTGGATGGCGTTCACCCGCAGCGGCCGTCAGGCCGCCTCGGTGACCCAGGTCGGCATCAGCACCCTGAACCAGCGCATTGGCGCATCGTCGGTGGTGGTGATCGGCATCGCCGGCGTGGTCGGCGTGCTGGTGGCGCTGCTCGCGATGGGCGAAGGCTATCGGCAGACGGTCAGCAACAGCGGCAGCGAGGACACCGCCATCGTGCTGCGCGGCGGTTCATCCGCCGAGTTGGGGTCTGTGCTGTCGCGCGACCAGATCAGCGCCATTGAACGTGCACCGCAGATCGCGCGCGACGCGCAAGGTCGCCCGCTGGCATCAGCGGAGCTGATGGTGGCCGCCACCGTCCCGCTCAAAGGCAGCAAGGACGATGGCAATGCCAGCCTGCGTGGCGTCAGCGAGATGGCCTATGCGGTGCGGCCCAAGCTGAAGCTGGTGGCTGGGCGCCGCTTCGAACCTGGCCGCCGCGAGCTGGTGGTGGGCACGGGTGCGCAGCGCCAATTCGATGGGTTGGAGGTGGGCAAGCAGGTGCGCTTGGGCAACCAGCCGTGGACAGTGGTCGGCGTGTTCGATTCGCAGGATGCGACCGCTTCGGAAATGTGGGCCGACGCCGAAGTCGTCGCTGCCACCTACCGCCGCGGCAGCAGCCGCGCAGCGCTGTACGCGAAACTGACCAGCGCGAAAGACTTCAATGCGTTCAAGGCGACCCTGGCGGCCGATCCGCGCCTGCAGGTCGAAGCCGACACGACCCTGGCCTACTTCGGCAAGCAGTCCGAGGGACTGACCAAGGTGCTACGCATCATCGGCATCGTGGTCGGAAGCATCATGGCCATCGGCGCAGTCTTCGGTGCACTCAACACCATGTTCGCCACCGTCGCCTCGCGCGCGCGCGAAATCGCCACGCTGCGCGCGATCGGCTTCCGCGGCATCCCGGTCGTGGTCGCGGTGATGCTGGAGACCATGCTGTTGGCGTTGCTGGGCGGCGTTCTCGGCGGGCTGGTGGCGTGGCTGCTGTTCAACGGCCATACCGCCTCGACCCTGGCCGGCGGCATGTCGCAACTCAGCTTCCAGTTCAAGGTCGATCCCACGTTGCTCTGGGAAGGGCTGAAGTGGGCGCTCGCGATCGGTTTCATCGGCGGCCTGTTCCCGGCCCTGCGCGCGGCCAGCCTGCCGGTCACCGACGCCCTGCGCAGCGCCTGATCGTCGCTGCGCGACGGGCGGCCGGCTGAATGCCCGCCGCCTGTCATCGCACTGTCATGCCAATGCGGTAGATGCGCGGGCCGCGGGCCCCTACCCTGCGCGACCCCCTACCGTCTGGATCGCGCCCATGCGTCGCGCGCTGCTCATCCTGTGCGCCTGCCTGTTGCTGGCCGGCTTCGCCTGGCCCGACGCCGCCGACATGCTCGGCAAGCGCCTGGTCGCGCCCGGCGGTGTCTCGCCGATCCTGCCGACCACGCGCATCGAAGCCAGCATCGCCCGGCTGCCGCACCGGCAAGGCTGGGTGTCGACTTCCGCTGGCGTGAAGTTGTTCTGGCGCGCGTTCGATCCCGGTGCCTACCGGCTCGACTACGCCTACCGCCCGGATGGCACCCAGGCCGGGCGCATGCAGTTCGACCTCGATGCAGCCGCGCCCGTACGCTATCCGGGCGCGCCGCGCGGCACGGTGGTGTTGCTGCACGGCTGGATGATGGACGGCGGCTCTTTGCTGCCGTGGTCGCTGCAACTCGCGCAGGCCGGCTACCGCACGATTACCCTGGACCTGCGCAACCATGGCCGCTCCGGCGCGGCACCCTCCGGTTACGGCCAGCGCGAGGCGCGCGACGTGGCCGATGCGATCACGGCGCTGCGCGAGCGCGGCGAGGTGGTCGGCCCGCTGCACCTGATGGGCGTGTCCTACGGCGCGGCGACCGCGATCTTCAGCGCGCGCGAACTGGGCGCAGAGGTCAACAACGTCATCGCCATCGAATCGTTCGACAACGCCGGTGGCGCGATCCGCGACATGGTCCCGCACATGCTGGCCAAGCCGCCGGAAAGCATGTCCCAGCGCATCTCCCATCGCCTGCTGCGCATGCAACTGGACGACGGCGCGCTTGAGCGCGCGATCGCCTCCGCCAGCGACACCCTGCAGTTGCGGCTGGACCGCGTCGACGTGGGTGCGGCGCTCGCGCAGGTGCCGTCCTGCGTGTTGCTGCTGCACGGCCGCGAGGACCAGCACGTGCCGGTCGCGCATGGCCGCGCACTGGCCGCCGCCGCGCCGCGCGCGCACTACATCGAGGTGGCCGGCGAGGACCACATCAGCCTGCCGATGCGGCTGGACCTG
>DAOOCX010000129.1:0-6231 GCA_035408605.1 Thermomonas sp.
CGTTGCCGTTGAACTCGCCGACCATGCTGCTGGCTTTGCTGAACGCGTAGTACACCGAACCGTGGAACTCGTTGGTACCCGACTTGGTGACCGCGTTGATGTTGGCGCCAACGGAGTCCGAGGTGGTGTCGAAGTCGCTGATCTTGATGTCGTAGGCGGAAATGGAATCCGCGGAGATGGGCGAACCGATGAAGGCCAGGCCACCGGCCTGCAGGCCGAACGGGTCGCCGACCGACAGGCCATCGACGCTGATGTTGTTGTAGCGGTTGTTCTGGCCGGAAACCGAGATCGAGCCTTCGCTCTGCTCGGTGATGTTGACGCGCGGATCGAGGCGGGCGATGTCGTCGATCGACCGGTTGCCGCTGACCGCGGTCTCCAGCGCGCGGCCGCCGATGTTGGTGCCAACGCCCTTGTTCTCCGAACCGAAGACGTAGGATCCGGCGGTGCCGACGGCGACCACCGTGCCGAGCGTGTTGACGTCGTTGCTCAGCTGGCCATTGACGGTACCGACCTGGTTCAGGGCCAGGTAGACGTTTTCTTCGGTATCGCTACCGGCGCCCGCCTTGTTGATGGTGATGGTGTACGGACCACCCACGCGCAGGCCGCGCGCGGAGTAGCGGCCGGCCGCATCGGTCGTGGCGCGGCTGACAGTGCCCGACTCGATGTGGGTGATGGTGACTTCGGCGCCCGCGACCGGCTGGCCGTCGGCACTGACCACCTGGCCGCCAACGCCGGCGGACGTGCTCTGCGCGAAAACAGGAGCCGCGGCGAGCGCGACCATCAGGCCCAGCGACAGCTTCGACAGCCGGACGCGGTTCGGGTGAGTCATATCGGTAACCTCAGTGAGCGAAAAAAGAAAAGAACGACGGACGAAGGACGAAGGACGGCACATGCCGACGCGTCCGTCCTGCGACGGTTGTCGGCGAATTCGGAACCCCTGCACCATGCGAAGCCGGATGGGTTCACCAAAGTTTAACACGGTAGGCGGAATTCATGACCGCCAGATGACAGCCGTGGGACGCCCGGCAAAACCCGTAAGTGGCCGCCCCTGTTCAGATTCCGGCGCCCCGATAGGTCGAGATCCCGTCCATCAGCATCTGCACCGAAATGGCCACGATGACCATGCCCATCAGTCGCTCGATCGCGGTCAACACCCGCGTCCCCAGCCACTTCTTCAGGTAGGTGGCGGAGAACAGGATCACCGCGGTCGCCGCCCATGCGATGGTCAGCGCCAGCATCCAGTCGCCCATCCGTCCCGGCTCCTGGCTGCCCAGCAGCATCACCGCGGCCATCCCGGAAGGCCCGGCGATCATCGGGATGGCGATCGGCACGATGAAGGGCTCGCCGTCGGGCAACTCCCCCATGATCCCGTCCGCCGGCGGGAAGATCATCCGCAGGCCAATCAGGAACAGGACGATGCCCCCTGCGATGGACACAGACTCCTGGCGCAGGTGCATCACTTCCAGGGCGTACTGGCCGCCCCACAGGAACAGCATCAACACGCCCAGCGCGATCAGCAGCTCGCGCGCCAACACCCGGCGCTGGCGTGCCGGCGGCAGGTCCTTGAGCAAGCCCAGGAACACCGGGATGTTGCCCAGCGGATCCAGGATCAGGAACAGCAGCAGCGCGGCCGAGGCGATGGTCATGCGTGCGTGGTCAGGCGGCGTCGACGATCCGGCCGCGCGCAGCCGAACCGATGGACGACAGCAGGTCGACGCAGGCCGCGGCGTAGTCGGTCGGGGCGCGAGCCTCCGCATCGGCATTCGGCTGATAGGCCTTGCCGCGCAGCGCGGTGCGCATCGGGCCGGGTCGCAAGCCGCTGATGCGCGGCCCGTGTTCGCCCAGTTCGGCCTGCAGCATGGACACCAGGCTGGCCTGTGCCGACTGGGCCAGGCCATAGCCGCCCCAGAATGCGCCGTCGGTGCGCAGCGGATCATCCAGCGCGAACACCACTGCACCGGCATCGGATTTCGCGAGCAGCGGCAGGCAGGCCTGGGTCAGCCACCAGCGCGCAGTCAGGTCGACATGGATGGCGCGGGCGAAATCAGCGGGGTCGGTATGCAGCAGCGGCGTCAGGCCCTTGAACTCGGCGGCGCAATGCAGGACGCCATCGAGACGGCCCAGTTCCGCTTCGACGCGCGACGCGAGTTCGGTGTAGTCGTCCGGCGTGGCGCCGACCAGGTCAAGCGGGTAAAGCAGCGGCTCGGGGCCGACGGCGCTCGCCGCGTCGTACACGCGATTGAGCGACGCGACCTTGCGGCCCAGCAGGACCACGGTCGCACCCGCGCGTGCGCAGGCCACGGACGCGGCCGAACCCAGGCCGCCGGCGGCACCGGCGACCAGGACGACGCGACCTTCGAGCGACGTGGTGCTGCTCACGCCTTGTGCGCGTCGGCGACGATGCGGGCCAGCTCGCCGGACTCGGCAAGCTCGACGGTGATGTCGCAACCGCCGATCAGTTCGCCCTTGATGAAGAGCTGCGGGAACGTGGGCCAATCGGAGTAGCGCGGCAGGTTGGCGCGGATTTCCGGTTCCTCCAGCACGTTCACGGTGTGCAGTTGCGCGCCTGCGGCCTTGAGCGCTTGCACCGAGCGACTGGAAAAGCCGCACATCGGGAACTGCGGCGTGCCCTTCATGAAGAGGACGATGGGGTGGCCTTCGATCTCGGCCCGGATGCGGTCTTCCACGGACATGGTTCAACTCCTGCAGCGTTCGCCCGCCGCGGGCTTGACGGCCTGGCAACGGGCGGTGGGGATAGAATGCCGGTTCGGCGACACGCGCATTGTAAGTCTTCGCGCGGCCCCGGCCGCACCCCCGCCACTTCCGACAGGAGCCCGCCCATGGCCATCGAACTGCCAGCCCTGCCCTACGACCGCACCGCCCTGGAACCGCATATTTCCGGCGAAACCATCGACTTCCACTACGGCAAGCACCACAAGACCTACGTGGACAACCTCAACAAGATGATCGAGGGCACCGAGTTCGCCGACATGGCGCTGGAGGAGATCATCCGCAAGTCGCAGGGCGGGATGTTCAACAACGCCGCGCAGATCTGGAACCACACCTTCTACTGGAACTGCCTGAAGCCCGCCGGCGGCGGCGAGCCGACCGGCAAGCTGGCCGACGCGATCAATGCCGCGTTCGGCGACTTCGCCAAGTTCAAGGAACAGTTCACCGATACCTCGATCAAGACCTTCGGCTCCGGCTGGGGCTGGCTGGTGCAACGCAAGGACGGCTCGCTGGCGCTGGCCAGCACCTCGAACGCGGCAACCCCGCTGACCGGCGAAGACACCCCGCTGCTGACCTGCGACGTGTGGGAACACGCCTACTACATCGACTACCGCAACGCCCGCCCGAAGTACCTGGACGCATTCTGGAACTTGGTGAACTGGGATTTCGTCGCCAGCAACATGAAGTAAGCCATCCAGCAATGGCATGCACGCGACGGCCGGGGCAACCCGGCCGTTTGCGTTTCCCGGCGACGCGGATTTCCTGTGCGCGCCCTGAACATGGCGGCCGACGTCGTCAACGATGCGCGTGCCCGCGCCTTTCCGGAAACGTGGTTCCCACCCGGAAAGGAGTCAAGCCATGAACATGCGCCACCTGATCGCCTCCAGCCTGTGCCTCATCGCCCTCGGTGCCGCGACGACGGCCGATGCCGCGCAACGCCGCGACCGCGACAACAACCCGCCCGGCCCGGCTGGCGGCCGCGGGACCAACTGGGAAAACCCGCCGGGCTGGAAGGGGGGGCCGGGTGCCTCGCCGGATCGTCGCTGGTATCGCCATGGCGGGAAGCGTTACGAATTCAAGGTGGCCAGGAACGGCTACTACTTCAGCCAGCACTACGGCTACTGGCATCCCCGCTTCGGGCTCTGGAACCAGGCGCGCCGTTGCTGGCTGGACCTGGACAACAACCCCCCGGGGCCGCGCGGTGGCCGCGGCACCAACTGGGAAAATCCGCCAGGCTGGAAGGGGGGGCCGGGTGCCTCGCCCGATCGCTTTGGCCGCTGCCGCTGAGGCGCGGCATCGCAACACGACAACGGCCGGATCTCCGGCCGTTGTTTTTGGCGCATTCCCCGTATGCGCCTATCCGCGCAAGCGCTCGATCACCGGCGCGACTTGCGCCTGCCGCCCGAGGGCATCGCCGACGCGTTGCAGCGCGCCCGCCAACTCGTCCGCGGATTCGGCACGCAGCGTGGCATGCCCGACCTTGCGGCCGGCGCGCGGCTCCTTGCCATAGTCGTGCCAATGTCCGCTGGCCTCGCGCAGGACCGGCGCGGCATCCGGCATCTCGCCGATCCAGTTGAGCATGCAGGCCACGCCGAGCATCCGCGTATCGCCCAGCGGCAAGCCGAGCACGGCACGCAGGTGGTTCTGGAATTGCGACGTCTCGCTGCCTTCGATGGTCCAGTGGCCGGAGTTGTGCACGCGCGGCGCCAGTTCGTTGGCCAGCAGTTCGCCGTCGCGGCAGAACAGCTCCAGCGCGAACACCCCCACGTAGTCCAGCGCGTCGGCGAGCTTGCGTGCATGCGACATCGCGACGGCACTCATCGCATCGTCCACCCGCGCCGGCGCCAGGCTGGCCGACAGCACGCCATCGACATGCCAGTTCTCGGTGAGTGGCCAGGCGCGGAATTCACCGCGCTGCCCACGCACCGCGACCACGCTGAGTTCGCGCTGGAACGCGACGAAGCCCTCCAGGATCAGGCCGACCGTGCCAGCCTGCGCGCCCAGGGCCTCCCACGCGGCATCGACATCCGCCGGCGACTTGATCCGGAACTGGCCCTTGCCGTCGTAGCCGAGGCGACGCGTCTTCAGGATGCAGGGCGTGCCCAGCCTCACCACGGCCGCATCGAGCGCGGCGCGCGAATCGATGTCGGCGAACTCCGGCACCGGGATGCCGAGCTCGCGGAACAGGGTCTTCTCGGCCAGCCGGTCCTGCGCGACGGCGAGCGCACGCGGGCTCGGGAACACCGGCACGCGCGCCGCCAGCCACTGCGCGGATTCCGCCGGCACGTTCTCGAAGTCGAACGTCGCGACATCGATCTTCGAGGCGAATTCGGCCAGCGCGGCCTCGTCGGTGTAGTCGCCGACCACCATCGGCGCGAACTGCGCCGCGCAGGCGTCGGCGGCGGTATCGAGGACCAGGAAGCGCAGGCCCAGCGGCGCGGCGGACAGCGCCATCATCCGCGCCAATTGCCCGCCGCCGAGGATGCCGACCGTCTTCATCGATGCGGCCGCCTTACTTGCGTGGATCGTCGTTGCGGGCGACGTCGTCGGTCTGTTGCGCACGGAAGGCGTCGAGCGCAGCGCCGATCGCCGCGTGCTCCGATGCGAGCATCGCCGCGGCGAACAGCGCCGCATTCGCGGCACCGGCATTGCCGATGGCGAAGGTCGCCACCGGTATCCCGGCCGGCATCTGCACGATCGACAGCAGCGAATCCATCCCGTTCAACGCCTTGCTCTGCACCGGCACGCCCAGCACCGGCACCACGGTCTTGGCGGCCAGCATGCCCGGCAGGTGCGCCGCGCCGCCGGCGCCGGCGATGATCGCGCGCAGGCCGCGCGATGATGCGCTGGCGGCGTATTCGAACAAGACGTCCGGCGTGCGATGCGCGGAGACCACGCGGACTTCGTGCGCCACGCCCAGCGCTTCCAGGCGCAGCGCCGCATGCTGCATCGTCTCCCAGTCGGAGCGCGAGCCCATCACGATGCCGACGAGTGGCCTGCCCTGGTCAGATGCGTCCGCGCTGCCTGTCATCACGATGCCTGCGCCGTGGCGCCCGATCCAAACCGGTATTCTAGCGATCCCACCCGTCATCGGCGCGCGTCGCCGGGAACCGCATGGACCGCAAGCTGCTCGACATCCTCGCCTGCCCCGCCACCCGCATGCCGTTGGCGATGCTGGAAGCCCCCGGGCTGGACGCACTGAACCGCGCGATCGCCGCAGGCGGGTTGCGCCTGAACGACGACAGCCTGCAGACCGCACTGCTGCGCGAGGCCTTGGTCACCCGCGACCGCAAGACCGTGTACCGAATCGACGACGGCATCCCGGTGCTGCTCACCGAGGAAGGCATCGCCACCGCGCAGGTCGCTGACTTCCCCAAGGCATGAGCGCTGGCAACCGGTTCGCGCCGCCCCCGGCCGAGGTCATCGCGGCGAATGTCGATGCGGCGCTGGCCGAGGACCTCGGCCCCGGCGATGCCACGGCGTCGCTGCTCGATGACACGC
>DAOOCX010000130.1:0-3079 GCA_035408605.1 Thermomonas sp.
CGGCATCCGCAATGCGGTGCTCAAGCGCTGGCCACACGCGACGGTGCCGGCGCAGCCACGCGCCGCGGCGTCCTGATCGCCGCGGCTCGCGCCTGTCTCATTCGTCCGGCGCCAGCACCATGTAGCCCTTGGCCTTCAGCTTGGCCACCAAGCCGTCGGCCGTGGTCATTTCCTTCATGTCCAGCACCGCGAAGGTGACGCTGTTCTTTTCCAGCGCGGCCTCGGCGGCGGCAAGCCACTTGGCGCGGACTTTCTGGTTGGCATCACCGAAGCCCAATCGCTTGCCGATGCCGGCTTCGGTGATCGCGTCGCTGCAAGACTCCCACTGGTACGGCGGCGGCAGCGATTGCAACGCGGCCATGTCGCCGGTCGCCCAGGCATTGGCGCGCGCGCGCATGGCGTCGAGGTCGGTCTCGATGCGGGTCATGGTGTTGTCGAAGCAGGCGATGTCGTCCAACGTCGTCTTCGACCACTCCTTGAGCAGCGGCTTCGGATCCGTGACCACGATTTCTTCCTTCACCACGGTCACGTTGGGATGATGGGATTCGACCGCGTCGTTGATCACCGGCCACACCGACTTCCCGTTGTCCAAGCCGGATTTCTTCATCGCCTCCTTGTACAACTCCTGCGCGGCGAACAAAGGGCGCCACTTCTCGACGCCACCGTCGCCACCGATGTACCGCGCCTTCAATGTCTTCCAGCGCGCGTACGACGCGGGTGACACGATCTCCTCGAGGCGCTTGCCGTCCGGGCTCTTGCGCGCCCCCAGCATGGCGGGCAGCAGGGTCAGCTTCTGGAAGAACCCGGCCTTGACGTCCAGGCTGACGCGCGGCGGATAAATCACCTCCTGCGCATTACCGATCACGCCCTGCACCTGCTTCGATTGCCACTGCATCTTGGCAGGCAACGGACTCAGGGTGCCCAGGATCCACAGGTCATGCGCGCCCTTGCGCACCAGCCAGAGGCCCGGCCCCGGCTGCGTGCCATCGACGATCACCGTCGCCTCGGTACGGATGCCGTCGGCACCGACGGCGGCCTGCTGCGGCGTCGAGGGCGTGTCCGCCGGTGCCTCGGCAACTTGCGCATGCACCGGTCCCACCATCATCGCCATCGCGACCATCGTCGCCAGCATCGTCTTCCGCATGTCATTCCCGTCATGGCGCGTTGCGCGCGGTGGCGCAGTGTGACCGGGGTCGCATCGCGAAGTTCAACCGGCACCTGAATCGGCGCACGTCGAAGCGTCCTGCCTCAGCCGCGCAAGCGATCCGCGCCATGCAGCAACCAGCCGACGATCATCAGCATGCCGCCGAACGGCGCCAGCGTGGTCGGCAGGCTCCACGCCGCCGCGCCCACCAGGCTGCCGGAAAACAGCAGCACGCCGGACAACATCGCCAGCAAAGCGACCAAGCCAACGCGTCGCTGCACCAACGGAGCCAGTGCAGCCAGCGCCAGTCCGTGCGCGAAGGCGAAGGCTGCAGCTTGCGCGAGGCGCGCCTGTGCCTGGCCATCGACGCCATGCGCGGCATAGGCTGCCAGGGCCACCGCCACGCCGGCCAGGACGCTGCCCACCGCGCCGAGCACGCGCCGCGCGCGCAGCAGCAACGTGATGCGCGGATCGGCAATCCTGGACATTGCGCCTTCCTCCTGCAAACCCGCAAACGCGAACGCCGCGACAAGTCGCGGCGTCCACGGAATCAACGTTGGCAGTCCAGGCGGACCGCCTGGATCACTTGCTCTTCAACACCCAGTACACGTCGAATTCGCCGTTCTCGGTGAACGCACCGGCGACGCCCGACTTGTAGCTCTCGTAGGGACGATCGACCACTTCGTAACCAGAGGTCAACGCCCAGGCGCGCAGCGCATTGCGGACATTGTCCAGCTCGGCCATGTACCCGGTGTACGCCGCGGTGGCGACCTTCGCCGCCGGGGTCTGCACGTGCTGCACCGGACCCTGCAGGGCCGGCTTGCCGACCGCGCTGCCATCCTTCTTGCGCACGGCCTGGGCCACGTCGAAGTTGTAGGTCTCGCGACCGAGTTCGGTGCTGATGATGCGCAGCGGGCCGACGGCTTCCAGGCCGTTGGCTTCGATCACGCGCTTCAGCCATTCCGCGTTGGCGCTGATCGAGGCCTGGATCTGCGAATTGCCACGCTCGACGTTGCCGGCGTTGACGAACAGGATGTCCTCGACCGGGCGATCCACGACCTTCAGGCCGGTCATCTTGCTGCCGGACACCGCGTAGTCGACGTTCGGGACCGACGCCAGCATGCCGACGATGCGCGACAGGCCCAGCTTCATGTCGTCGCCGACGTGGCGGCTGACGTACATGCCGGCGTAGCGACCCAGCAGGTTCCACCCGTAGTCAACGTCGTAGCTCTGGGTGATCTCGACGTTGCGATTGTTGCGACCGGTCGGCTTGAAGCTGAAGCTGGTGCGCTTGTTGCCGCCGCGCTCCTCGTTCACGATCTTGTAGCTGACCTTCTCGCGCGGGACGCTCTCGGTGATTTCCCAGGAGCCCTTGCCCAAGCCTTCTTCCTTCGACACGTAGTCGAGGCGGGCACCGACGCCGCTGTCCGGGCCCGACAGGGTGAGCTGCACGCGCGGATCGCGCAGGATCAGCGGGTTCCAGTCCTTGAAGCGGCGCAGGCTGTTCAGGCTGTCGAACGCGATGGTCAGCTTGCGGTTGGTCTCGACCTTCTCGACCAGGTGGCGCGAGGACGGCAGCACCAACGCCACCACCAGGAACAGCCCCGCCACGATCGCGAGGGAAATCAGGATCTCGAGCAAACGGGTCATTCAGGTCTCTCCGGGAAGGCCGCTCGCGGACATGCAGCCGCGCAGACCCGCCATCGTACCAAACCGTTGCCGGCGTGGGCGAGCGCCAACACGCCCGAATCGCGACCGATGCCTCCATTCGCGTGCGCACGGAGTCCTGCCGGCCGAGCGCCGCCAGGCAACACCTTGGCCGCGTCGGGCCCATCGCAATTCGAACGCCTTCAGCACCCCACGCGTGCGGTCGCGAACGACGAGCTTGGACAGGGCGAACGGCCGTGGCTTGCGCGCCACCGGCGCGCGCGGCCG
>DAOOCX010000130.1:3179-6225 GCA_035408605.1 Thermomonas sp.
CTCGAACGCCTTCAGGACGGCACGGGTGCGGTCGCGAACACCGAGCTTGGACAGGGCGAACGGCCGTGGCTTGCGCGCCACCGGCGCGCGCGGCCGTGAGCACCCGGTGCGCTACACCGGGCTGGGCATCCTGTCGATCAGACCAGTTGCAACTCGAACGCCTTCAGGACGGCACGGGTGCGGTCGCGAACACCGAGCTTGGACAGGATGTTGGAGACGTGGTTCTTGATGGTGCCCTCGGCCACGCCCAGCGAATTGGCGATCTCCTTGTTGGAGAAGCCGCTGGCCATCAGGCGCAGGATCTCGGTCTCGCGGTCGGTGAGCGGATCCGGGCGGTCCAGGCTGACGAACTCGTTGCGCATGTGCTCCAGCCCGGACAGCAGGCGCTGGGTCACCGCCGGCTGCACCAGCGAGCCGCCGGCCGCGACCATCTGGATCGCGTTGACAAGCTGCTCCAGCGAGACGTCCTTCAGCAGGTAGCCCTTGGCCCCGGCCTTGATCCCGGCCAGCACCAGCGCATCGTCGTCGAAGGTGGTGAGGATGATGGTGGGCGGCAGGATGCCGGCCCGGCTCATGGCCTGCAGGGATTCGAGGCCGGACATCACCGGCATGCGCATGTCCATCAGCACCACGTCCGGGGCGACCTGGGGGATCTGCTCCACCGCCTGGCGACCGTCGGAGGCTTCGGCGACCACTTCGATCCCCTCCGCCAGGGCAAGCAGGGAGCGGATGCCCTGGCGTACCAGGGTCTGGTCGTCGACCAGGAAGACCCGGATCGGGGCGGCATTGCTCGGGGCAGGATGGGTCATGCGGCGACTCCTTGGGGCAAGCCGGTCGCCGCATTCGGCGCCACCGGCAAGGTCATGGTGAGTTGGAACCCGTGGCCACCGCGGGTCGCGATCTCGAGCCGGCCATCCTGCTGCCGCAGGCGCTCGTGCAGGCCGCGCAAGCCGTTGCCCGGCTGGACCTGGTCGCTACCGCGGCCATCGTCGCGGATCTGCAGGATGACGTCCGGGCCTTCCCTGCGCGCACTCAGCCACAGGCGGCTGGCCCCGGCGTGGCGCACCACGTTGGTGATCGCCTCCTGCGCGCAACGCAACAGGATGTGCGCACGCTCCGGGTCGTCCACCGTGAGTGGCTGCTCGATGTCCATCTCGATGGCGAGCTTCGGCACGTTCTCGGCCAAGGGACGGAGTGCGGCGCCGAGGTCGATCGCCCCGCTTTCGCGCAATTGGCTGACGGCCTCGCGCACATCGGTCAGCAACAGGCGGGCCAGCGTGTGCGCCTGCTGGACATGCTCCTTGACCCGCCCCTCGGACAGGTGCCCGGCCACTTCCAGGTTCAGGCTCAGCGCGGTCAGGTGATGCCCGAGCAGGTCATGCAGCTCGCGCGAAATCCGGGTGCGCTCGTTGACGCGCGCGCTGTCGGCCAGCAACGCGCGGGTGGCGCGCAGTTCCGCGTTGAGCCGGCGCTGGTCCTCGCGCGCCTGCATTTGCTGCAGCGCGACAAGGCTGGTGATGAAGACGAAGCCGGAGAAGCCCGCGTACAGCACCGATTGCATCACCGCTTCCAGTGGCGGAAATCCCAGCCAGCGGATGAACACCGGTGCCACCGCCAACTGGCTGGCGAGCAACCACGCCGCCCCGAGCGGCAACGGCAGCAGCCAGGGCAGCACGCACGCCGCGACCATCAACAGCACGCTGCCCAGCCCCGACCCGTTGAAATAGCTGACCGCCAGCGCGGCCAGGGTCAGCACCACCAGCAGGATGTAGTCGCCGACGCTGCGCGAGCGACTGCCCAGCCCGCGGGTGAGCCATGCATAACTCAGGCCGAAGGCGAGATAGGCCAACCAGCCCTGCCAGGGCATCGGCCGCAGCGCGAGCTCCTCGTCGCCGGCGGTCCCCAGCAGCGGGCCCACCCACGAGTAGACCAGCGGCAGGCCCACCATCGCCCAGGTAAACAGGCCGGCGTAACGCAGCAGGCGGGTGTGCGAGATTCGGGCGAGCATGCACTCTTATACCGCCTCGCCCCGCTGCGTGCCTGCACCGAAGGTCATGGCCGCGACCGGCGGCCCATGCGATAATTCCCCTTGATGCCAGCGCCTGCTGGCCACCCGCTGCAACGCCATCCGGAGCCAAGGAATGTCGATCGCCATCCGCGACGTGCGCGAGCACGAGCTGGATTCCGTCCTCGCCCTCAACAACGCCGCGGGCCCTGCGATCCTTCCCCTCGATGCCGCCAGGCTTCGCCACCTGTTCGACTGCGCCGAACATTTCCGCGTGGCCGAGCGCGATGGCGCGCTGGCCGGCTTCCTGATCGGCTTCGGCGCGCATGCGCGCCACGACAGCAGCAACTTTGCATGGTTCGGCGAACGCTACCCTGATTTCTTCTACATCGACCGCGTGGCGGTGGCCAGTCGCCGCCGTGGCGGCGGCGTCGGCCGCGCGCTGTATGCCGATGCGCAGAGCTATGCCGAACTGCGTTATCCGCAACTGGCCTGCGAGGTGTTCCTGCAGCAGGGCAACGACCACGCGCTGCTGTTCCACGGCAGCTTCGGCTTCCGCGAGGTCGGCCAGCACGTCATGCCCGGACATGACATCCGCGCGGCGATGCTGATGAAGGGCCTGTGCAGTTATGCCTGGGTGCGAGACACCTATGGCGACGCCCTGCCGGGCGAACCCTGGCTGCCGCAACCGCGCGCGCTGGCCCAGGCGTCGCGCCCTACCGGGACATGCGCGTGAGCGCGGTGGTCGATTACGCCCAGGCCGGCGAGCTGAAGTTCGGCCAGGTCGGCATCGCCAACCTGCGCGTGCGCACCCTGGACGTGGCGCAGCTGGCCGCGGAAATGCGCGACCGCGTGCAGCGCGCGCCGAATTTGTTCGCGCGCGCGGCCGTGGTGCTGGATTTCGGCGGCCTGAGCCAGGTGCCTGCGGTCGACGAGGCCCGCGCACTGCTCGAAGGCCTGCGCGATGCCGGCGTGCTGCCGGTCGCGCTGGCTTACGGCACGAAGGAGATCGACGCGCTGTCGCAGCAGCTCGGCCTGCCC
>DAOOCX010000131.1:0-6097 GCA_035408605.1 Thermomonas sp.
TCGCGCAGCAGGAGCCGGATCCGCTGTGGAAGGCGTATGCACTGGCGATGGCGTACTGGGCCAACGGCGATCGCGTCCGCTCCGACGCCGAATTGCAGGTGTTGATCCGCGACAACCCCAAGGGCGCGGCCACCCAGATCGCCGGGCTGTACGCGCAGCGCGACGACGAGGCGGCGATGTTCAAGTGGCTGCAGGTCGCACGCGATGCCGGCGACCCGGGGATCGTGGAGATTCGCTACATGCCGTTCGTGTCGCGCTACGCGGAAGACCCGCGCTTCATCGCATTGCTGCGCGAACTCGACCTGGTGCAGGACACCGCGAAAGCGCCTGCGCCCAAGCCTGCGGGCGGCAACATGCCCTGATCGCAGGCGACGCCGGGCTCAGGATTCCCGATAGGGATCCGGCAGGCCCATGCCGGCCAGGATCTCGCGTTCCAACTGTTCCATCGCCTCGGCTTCGCGCGCGTCCTCGTGGTCCCAGCCGAGCAGGTGCAGGGTCCCGTGCACGGTCAGGTGCGCGTAGTGCGCGAGCAGCGGCTTGCCTTGTTCCGCGGCCTCACGCGCGATCACCGGCGCGCACAACACCAGGTCGCCGAGCAGCGGCAGCTTCACGCCCTTCGGCAGTCCTTCCGGCAACTCCGCCGGGAAGCTGAGCACGTTGGTGGCGTAATCCTTGCCGCGGTAATGGTGGTTGAGCGAGCGGCCTTCCTTCTCGTCGACGATCCGGATCGCGAGGTCGGCCTCGCGGATGCGCCCGGCCAGCGCGGCCGCCACCCACTTGCGGAAACTCACCGCCGCGGGAATGCCGGCGCGGGGCGCGGCGTAACCCACGGCGACATCGAGGCGGATCGGGCCCTTGGTCATGTCAGGTCGCTCCGCTCGCCGCATCGCGCGCGTCGCGGGCCTCGTAGGCGTTGACGATGCGCGCCACCAGCGGATGCCGGACCACGTCGCGGGCCTCGAAGAAGGTGAAGCTGACGCCATCGACGCCGCGCAGTACCTCGGTGGCATCGCGCAGGCCGGACTTCACGTGTTTCGGCAAGTCGGTCTGGGTCATGTCGCCGGTGATCACCGCGGTGCTGCCGAAGCCAAGGCGGGTCAGGAACATCTTCATCTGCTCGATGGTGGTGTTCTGCGCCTCGTCGAGGATCACGAAGGCGTCGTTGAGCGTGCGTCCGCGCATGTAGGCGAGCGGGGCGATCTCGATGACGTTCTTTTCCAGCAGGCGCGCCACTTTCTCGACGCCGAGCATTTCGTAAAGCGCGTCGTACAGCGGGCGCAAATACGGATCGACTTTCTGGGTCAGGTCGCCGGGCAGGAAGCCGAGCTTCTCGCCCGCCTCCACCGCCGGGCGCACCAGGATCACCCGCTGCACGCGCGACTGGTTCAGCGCGTCCACCGCCATCGCCACCGCCAGGAAGGTCTTGCCGGTGCCGGCGGGACCGACGCCGAAGTTGATGTCGTGGCCGGCGATCGCCTGCAGGTACTTGCGCTGGTTGTCGCCGCGTCCGCGGAGGGTGCCGCGCTTGACCCGTACCGCGATCTCCTGCGACGCATGCGGATGATCCGACGCGGCAGGCGCCTCGTCGCCATCGGCGAAGGCCCCCAGGCGCAGGTGGATGGCGTGTTCGTCCAGCGCCTCGCCGGCGGCATCGTCGTACAACTGGCGGAGCAGGCGTTCGGCGCGCGCGACGGCGTCGGCATCGCGACCGTCGACGCGGAACACGTTGCCGCGGTTGGCGATCTCCACGCCCAGTCGCAGTTCGACCAGGCGCAGGTGGGCATCGAACGGACCGGTCATGTTGGCCAAGCGTTCGATGTCGTCGGGTTCGAGGGTGAAATCGCGTTGGTTCTGCATGGGAAAAGGGTAGCGCGCGGACTGCTCCCATGCATCGACGCCGCGTCCACATCATGAGTTGATATTTAATTAAATATGAAATTAAATATTGACATGACACTGTCGACGCCTGCCAAGCCACGCATCCGCACGCCGGCCCCACCGCGCAAGCGGTCCCCCGGGCGTCCATCCGGGAAACGCACGCCGGCCGATGCCGCTGCCGTGCGAATGCAACTGCTGGATGCGGCGATCGCCTGTTTCGTGCGCAAGGGCATCGCCGCCACCTCGTTGCGCGAGATCGCCGCGGAAGCGCATGTCACGCCGGCGTTGCTCCACTACTACTTCGGCGACAAGGCGCAGCTGCAGGCCGCGGTGGTCGACGAGAAGCTGCTGCCGGCGTTGGCGCAGCTGCGCGAACCGCTGGAGCAGGCCGGCGGCGATGTCGCGGCGCTGGTCGCGGGCTTCGTCGCCGGCATCGGTCGCATCGCGATCGCCCATCCGTGGCTGCCGCCCTTGTGGGTGCGGGAGGTCTTGTGCGAAGGCGGTGCATTGCGCGACGTGCTCTTCGAACACGTCGGCCCCGCGATCCCGCGGATGATGGCCACGCGATTCGCCGCGGCACAGGCGGATGGCGGGCTCAACCCGGATCTGGATCCGCGCCTGCTGATGGTGTCGCTGGTCGGCCTGACCCTGTTCCCGATCGCCGGTGCGCCGGTGTGGCGACGATTGTTCGCAGCCGATCCTTCGGCGGGCGCGGAACCGTCCCTCGATTTCGAAACCCTGCGTCGGCATACGCTGGCCCTGCTCGATCGTGGTCTGGAGCTGAAGGCATGAACAGGATCGCCTTGACCCGCTGCGGCGTCTGCGCGCTTGCCTTCGTGGCCACGTTGCTGGCGGGTTGCGAAAAGACACCGCCACGGGTGGTGGGTACGCTGGAATGGGACCGGATCACCCTGCCGGCGCCGGCGGCGGAGAGGATCGTCGCGATCGAGGTGAAGGAGGGTCAGCAAGTGGTCGCAGGCGCGCGCCTGCTGCAACTGGAGGTGACCCGGACCCGTTCGCAACTGGACGCGGTGCAGGCGCAGGCAAGGCAAAGCCGCGAGGCGCTGGCGGAGTTGCAGGCCGGGCCGCGTCCCGAACGGATCGCGCAGGCGCGTGCCACGCTGTCCGCCGCGCAGGCGCAGGCCACCGATGCGCGTGCGTACTACGAGCGACTGCGGCCGCTCGGGCAACGCCAGTTGGTCGCCGCCGCCAGCGTCGACAGTGCGCGCGCCGCTGCGGCCAATGCCGAAGGCCAGGTGCGCGCTGCGCAAGCGTTGCTCGACGAATTGCTGCACGGCACCCGCAAGGAACAGGTCGCACAGGGCGAAGCCGCCGGCGACGCGGCGCGCGCGCAGGAAGCCGTGCAGGCGGCGACGCTGGGCAAGCTGGACGTGGTGGCGCCGCGCGCGGCGCGCGTGGACAGTCTTCCGTACAAGCTTGGCGACCAGGCGCCGGTGGGTTCGCCGCTGGCCATCCTGCTGGTCGGCGCCACGCCGTATGCGCGCGTCTACGTGCCCGAGCCGCTGCGTGCCGGCGTGCATGTCGGCGATGCCGCCAGCGTCAGCGTGGCCGGTGCCGCACCCGTGCGCGGTACCGTGCGCATGATCCGCAGCGAGCCGGTGTTCACCCCGTACTACGCGCTGGTGGGCGAAGACGCATCGCGCCTCAGTTACCTCGCGGAAATCCAGCTCGGCAACGATGCCGCGAAATTGCCCGCGGGCCTGCCCGTGCAGGTGGAGTTCGGTGGTCGCTGACGCGCAGGCGATCGCCTTTTCCGGCGCCGCGCCGGCGATCCGCGCGCGCGGCGTGACCAAGCGCTTCGGTGCGCTGGTCGCCGTGGATCATGTCGACCTGACCGTGCCGAAGGCGAGTGTGTACGGCTTCCTCGGCCCGAACGGCTCGGGCAAGTCGACCACCATCCGCATGCTGTGCGGGTTGCTCACGCCGAACGAAGGCGCGATCGAGGTGCTGGGCCTGCGCATTCCCGAGCAGGCCGAGGCCCTGCGCCTGCGCATCGGCTACATGACCCAGAAATTCTCCCTGTTCGAGGACCTCACCGTGCGCGAGAACCTGGAGTTCCTGGCCGCGGTGCAGGGGCTCGACCGGACGCGCGCGAAGCAGCGGATCGATGAGCTGGTCGAAGCCTACGATTTCGCCGATCGCCAGAAGCAACTGGCCGGGACCATGAGCGGTGGGCAGAAGCAGCGGCTGGCATTGGCGGGCGCGGTGATCCACAAGCCCGAGTTGTTGTTCCTGGACGAACCGACCAGCGCGGTGGACCCGGAATCGCGCCGCGATTTCTGGGAGAAGCTGTTCGACCTGGCCGATGCGGGCACCACCCTGCTGGTGTCGACGCACTACATGGACGAGGCCGAGCGCTGCCACCGCATCGCCATCCTCGACCACGGGCATCTGGTCGCCGACGGCTCGCCGGATGAGCTCACCCGAGCGCTCGACGGGCGCAGCTTCGAAGTGCACGCATCCGAGCCGCGGCGTGCGCAACGGGCGCTGGTCGGCCTGGACGGTGTGCTGAGCGTGGCGCAGATCGGCAACCAGTTGCGCGTGCTTGTGCGCGAGGGTGTCGCGGCCGACGCGTCGCTCGCGCAGGCATTGCGCCAGGCCGGCGTCGATGCCGATGTCGCCGCATCGATGCCCAACCTCGAGGACGTGTTCGTCTCCGCCACCCACGGCGCGAAGGCTGCAATGGGGAAGGGCGCATGAAGTGGGGCAGGCTGTGGGCGGTAATGCTCAAGGAGCTGCGGCAGATGCGGCGCGACCGCGTCACCCTGGTGATGATCGTGGGCATCCCGGTGCTCCAGCTGTTGCTGTTCGGCTATGCGATCAACATGAACCTGCGCGGATTGGGCGCGGGCATCGCGGACCAGGCCAACAGCGCGGGTTCGCGCGCTCTGGTGATGGACATGCTCGCCACCGGCGTGATCAGGCCGACGCTGACCGTGGACACGCCGCAACAGTTGATGGAAGCGCTGCGCCGCGGCGAGATCAGCGTGGGCGTGGTGGTGCCGCCGGACTTCGAGCGGCGTCGGCTGGACGGCCGCGAGGCCGTGCAGGTGCTGGTGGATGGCAGCGACTCGGTCGTGCAGAGCGCGGCGGTCCAGATCGCGCAGACGCCGCTGGATGGCAGCCGCGCGCTCGTCGCCGGCACCGGCGCCCGCGAGGTGACGCCGCAGCAGATCGGCATCGTCAGCTTCTACAACCCCGAACGGCGTTCGGCGGTCAACATCGTGCCCGGCCTGATCGGGGTGATCCTGACCATGACCATGGTGATGTTCACCGCGATCGCGATCGTGCGCGAACGCGAGCGCGGCAACATGGAGTTGTTGATCGCGACGCCGGTCAGCAGCGGCGAATTGATGATCGGCAAGGTGCTGCCCTACGTCGCCATCGGCCTGGTCCAGGTCACCCTGGTGCTGGCGCTGGGAAGCTGGTTGTTCCAGGTACCCATCAGGGGGTCGCTGGCCGACGTCTACGTCGCCTCGTTGCTGTTGGTGGTGTGCAACCTCAGCCTGGGGCTGATGCTGTCCACGCTGGCGAAGTCGCAGTTCCAGGCCATGCAGATGACGATGTTCGTGTTCCTGCCGTCGATGCTGCTGTCCGGCTTCATGTTCCCGTTCGCCGGCATGCCGCAGATCGTGCAGTGGTTCGCCGAAGTGTTGCCGCTGACCCATTTCCTGCGCCTGGTCCGCGGCATCATGTTGCGTGGCGCCGACATCGGCGAGCTGTGGCCGGAAGTGGCGGCGATGGCCGCGTTCACCGCGGTGATGATGACCGTGGCGATCCTGCGCTTCCGCAAGCGGCTCGACTGACCGGCTCGCGCGGCGCGGCGCGGTTCCGTAGAGTCGGCGTACCGGGGATGGAGGGGGTGCGATGCGCAAGCAAGGTTGGTCACTGGCGATTGCACTGGCGGTCGCGTTGGCGCCGACGGATGGATTGGCGGCCGAGGGCGAGACCCTGGTGACTGCCGCGCGCATCCACACGATGGATGTCGCGCACCCGAGCGCATCGGCGATGGTCTACGACAAGGGCGGGCGCATCCTGGCGGTCGGCCACGCCGAGGCATTGGCGAAACAGTTCCCGCAGGCACGTCGCAAGGACCTCGGCAAGGCGACGCTGGTGCCCGGCCTGATCGATGCGCACGCGCACGTCGGTGGCTTGGGGCTGGCGATGATCACGGCGGACCTGGTCGGCACCCGCGACA
>DAOOCX010000132.1:0-6094 GCA_035408605.1 Thermomonas sp.
TGCCGAAGTGATCGCCGCCGCCGACGAACACGGCCTGGCGATGGTGTTCACCGGCATCCGCCACTTCCGCCACTGACCGGCGAAGGCGCGCCACGATGTTGCTCCTGACGTTCCTGGGCGGGCTGGCCCTGCTCCTGCTGGGCGCGGACCTGCTGGTACGGGGCGCCTCGCGCCTGGCGCTCGCGCTGGGCCTGACGCCGATCGTGGTCGGTCTGACTGTGGTGTCGATCGGCACCAGCGCACCGGAACTGGCGATCAGTGTGGGCGGCGCGCTGGCGGGAACCCCCGACCTTGCTCTGGGCAACATCGTTGGCAGCAACATCGCCAACGTCCTGCTGATCCTCGGGCTGGTGGCGCTGGTGACGCCGTTGGTGGTGCACCGGCAACTGGTGTGGCTGGACGTCCCGCTGATGATCGGCGCTTCGCTGCTGGTGTTCGCGATGGCGCTGGATGGCCGCATCGCGCGCTGGGAGGGCGGGGTGCTGGTCGCCGCCGCGATCGCCTACATCCTGTTCCTGGTCGGGATGGCGCGACGGCATCCCGAGCAGGTGCCCGAAGACCCGCAACTGGGCGAGGTCGATGCCGATACCGAGGCGCGGCCGGGCACCCTGCGCCAGTTGCTGCTGATGGCCGCGGGCCTTGCGCTGCTTGTGGCCGGCGCGCGCCTGCTGGTGCAGGCAGCGACGGCGATCGCGGGCGCGCTGGGGCTCAGCGACCTGGTGATCGGCCTGACCGTGGTCGCGATCGGCACCTCGCTGCCGGAGATCGCCACCTCCCTGCTGTCATCCCTGCGCGGCCAGCGCGACCTTGCGGTCGGCAACATCGTCGGCAGCAACATCTTCAACCTGCTGCTGGTGCTCGGCGGCACCGCGCTGGTCGCCGGCGACGGTATCCCGGTCGCACCGACCGCCCTGCGCTTCGACCTACCGGTGATGACCGCGGTCGCGGTCGCCTGCCTTCCCATATTTTTCGTCGGCCACTGCATCCGGCGCTGGGAAGGCGCGCTGTTCGTGGGTTACTACGTGGCCTACACCGCCTACCTGTTGATGGCGGCGTCCAGCCACGCCTCGCTGGACGACTTCCGGCTCGTCATGCAGGCGGTGGTCATGCCGCTGACCCTGGTAACCCTGTCGGTGGTCACCTGGCGCCACGTGCGCTCGCGCGCGGCACTCCCCCCCAACACGCCGGACGGCTCCCCATGAAACTCCTCGTCATCGGTTCCGGTGGCCGCGAACACGCGCTGGCGTGGAAGCTGGCGCAATCGCCGCGCGTCTCCGAAGTCCTGGTCGCGCCGGGCAATGCCGGCACCGCGACCGAAGCGAAGTGCCGCAACGTGGCGGTCAAGGCCACCGACATCGACGGCCTGCTCGCGCTGGTCGAGCGCGAGGGCATCGCGCTGACCCTTGTCGGCCCGGAAGTGCCGCTGGTGGCGGGCGTGGTCGACCGCTTCCGCGCTGCCGGCCATCGCATCTTCGGACCCACCGCCGCCGCCGCGCAGCTGGAAGGCAGCAAGGCCTACGCGAAGGACTTCCTGCAACGGCACGGCATTCCCACCGCGTTCTATGAAGTGCATACCGATGTCGAGGCCGCGCTCGCGTTCGTGCGTGCGAAAGGCGCGCCGATCGTCGTGAAAGCCGATGGCCTGGCCGCCGGCAAGGGCGTGATCGTGGCGATGTCGCTCGATGAAGCTGAAGCCGCGGTGCGCGACATGCTCGATGGCAATGCCTTCGGCGATGCCGGCGCGCGCGTCGTCATCGAGGAATTCCTCGATGGCGAGGAAGCCAGCTTCATCTCGATGGTGGACGGCAAGACCGCGCTGCCGATGGCGACCTCGCAGGACCACAAGCGCGTGGGCGACGGCGACACCGGCCCGAACACCGGCGGCATGGGCGCGTACTCGCCGGCACCGGTGGTCACGCCCGAGGTGCATGCGCGGGTGATGCGCGAGGTGGTGAACCCGACCGTGCAGGGCATGATCGCCGACGGTATCCCGTTCACCGGTTTCCTCTACGCGGGCCTGATGATCGATGCGCATGGCGCGCCGAAGGTGATCGAGTTCAACGTCCGCTTCGGCGACCCGGAAACCCAGCCGGTGATGCTGCGCCTGCAGTCCGACCTGGTCGACCTGCTCGATGCCGCGATCGATGGCCAGTTGCACGCGACTGAAGCGCAATGGGACCCGCGCCCGTCGCTGGGCGTGGTGATGGCGGCGAAGCCCTATCCCGAAGCGCCGATCACCGGCGACGTCATCTCCGGCCTCGACACGGTGCCTGGCACCGCCAAGGTGTTCCACGCCGGCACTGCGCTTGACGCCGATGGTCGCGTGGTCAGCGCCGGTGGCCGCGTGCTCTGCGTCGCTGCGCTGGGCAGTTCCGTTTCCGACGCACAACGCAATGCGTATGCCGGCGTCGATGCGGTCTCATGGGCGAATGAATTCCATCGCAACGACATCGGCTGGCGCGCGATCGCGCGCGAGCAGTCCGAACGCGGCGGCTGAGGCCATGCGCGAGCGCGTCGAACCGTTCCGCGCGATGGCGATCGGCCAGCTGGCCCGCGCGCTGGAAGCGCAGGGCCAGTCGATCATCCACATGGAGTTCGGCCAGCCCTCCACCGGCGCGCCGGCCCCGGCATTGGCAGCGGTGCGCGAGGCGCTGGACCACGATCCGCCGGGCTACTGGGAAAGCCTGCCGCTGCGCCAGCGCATCGCGCGGCTGTATCGCGAACGCCACGGCCTCGAGATCGATCCCGCGCGCATCCTGCTGACGTGCGGCGCGTCGCCTGCCCTGCTGCTCGCCTTGTTGACGCGCTTCGAGGCCGGCGACTGCATCGCCTATGCCACGCCGGGTTATGTCGCCTATCGCAACACCACGATCGCCGCGCACATGCAGCCGGTCGCGATCGCATGTGGACCCGACGTCGGCTACCAGCTCACCGCCGACGCCATCGCCGCGCTTGACCCAGCGCCTGCCGGGATCATCATCGCCAGCCCGGCCAATCCCACCGGCACGATCATCGATGCCGATGCATTGCGCGCCATCGCCGACACCTGCCGGCAACGCGGCATCACCATCGTCTCCGACGAGATCTACCATGGCCTGCACTACGGCGACGCCGCGCATTCGATCCTCGAGTTCGCCGACGATGCCTTCGTGGTCAACAGCTTCTCCAAGTACTGGAGCATGGTCGACTGGCGGCTCGGCTGGCTGCTGGTGCCGACCATGCACATCGACGCAGCGCGTGCCTTGGCCGGCAACCTGTTCCTGACCCCGCCGTCGCCCAGCCAGCAGGCGGCGCTGGTGGCGATGGACTGCAGCGACGAACTGCAGGCCCACCAGGCGATGTACGCGCGCAATCGTGCGCTGCTGCTCGAGGCATTGCCGACGCTCGGACTGGCCAACATCGCGCCGCCCGACGGCGCGTTCTACCTCTGGGCCGACGTCGGCCACCTGACCGACGACAGCATGGCGTTCTGCACGCGCCTGTTGCAGGAGACCGGCGTTGCGCTGGCGCCGGGCGTGGATTTCGACCCGGTCGACGGCCATCGCTTCATCCGCTTCAGCTTTGCGCCGGACACTGCACGCATCGAGGAAGCGTTGCGCCGCCTGACGCCGTGGTTCGCGGCGCAACCTCGGATCGGCTGACGCTCAGCCGGCGCTGCCGGTCGCGATCTGCAGCAACTTCGATTGCCCGTGTGGCGCACTGCGCAGGTACTGCGGCGGCGACGCGACCTGCGCGCCCAACTCGGCGGCGGCACGCCAAGGCCAGCGCGGATCGAACAGCATCGCCCGTGCCAGCGCGACGGCGTCGGCCTGGCCATCGACCAGCACCGCTTCCGCCTGTCGCGGTTCGGTGATCATGCCCACCGCGATCACCGGCATCGCTACCTCGCGCTTGATCGCCTCGGCGAACGGCAACTGGTAACCGGGACCCGCCGCGATCTTCTGCGCGGGATGCAGCCCGCCACTCGACACGTGGATGAAATGGCAGCCGCGCGCGTCCAGGGCCTTGGCCAGCGCGATGCTCTGTTCGAGATCCCAACCGCCTTCGACCCAGTCGGTGGCGGAGATGCGGATGCCCAACGCCATCGACTCCGGCACCACCGACTTGATCGCGTCGAACACCTGCAACACCAGCCGCATGCGGTTCTCCAGCGACCCGCCATAGGCATCGCTGCGCTGGTTGCTCAACGGCGACACGAATTCGTGCAGCAGATAGCCGTGCGCGGCATGGATTTCGATGAGATCCAAGCCGAGTCGCACCGCGCGGATCGCGCTGTCGGTGAAGGCCTGGATGATTTCGGCGATGCCGGCATCGTCGAGGGCTTCGGGCACCGGGTCGGTTTCGGCATACGGAAGCGCGGAAGGCGCCCGCGTGGTCCAGCCGCGCGCATCGTCGGCCGGGATCGGGCCGCCACCGCCTTCCCAGGGCTTGAGCGTCGAGGCCTTGCGCCCGGCATGGGCAAGCTGGACGCCCATCTTCGCCGGCGACCAGCGCCGCACCGTGGCCAACGCGTTCGCGAACGCGGCCTCGGTGGCGTCGTCGTACAGGCCCAGGTCGGCCCAGCTGATCCGCCCGCGCGGCTCGACCGCGGTGGCTTCGACGATCACCAGCCCGGCGCCGGACAGCGCGAGGTTGCTCCAATGCTGCACATGCCAGTCGCTGGCTTCACCGTCAATCGACGAGTACTGGCACATCGGCGCCACCACGATGCGGTTGGGCAGCGACAGCGGGCCGATGGCCAGCGGCGAGAAGAGTTGGCTCATGCGGGCACTCCAAGGCGGGCCGCCACTATCCGGTGCCGCCGGCGTCACGACAACGCCATCCGCGGAACAGTGACGTGCAGGCCGGCCTAGCGGCTCGATGCTGGCAAGGTATCGAGTGCCTTGAGCACCTGCGTGGCCAACAGCGGCTGCGCGTCCGCGACCGGGTGCAGGTTGTCGGCCTGGAACCATTTGCGCTCGATGCCGAGCGGTGCCAGGAAATGCGGGATCAGGCCGGTGCCGAGGCGCTGGCTGATCAGCATGTAGCTGCGCTGGAAGTCGGTGGCGTAGCTGCCGAAGTTCGGCGGCAGTTGCAGGCCGACCAGCAGGACGCGGGCACCCGCGGCTTTCGAGGCGCCGATCATCCAGCCCAGGTTCGCACCCATCTGCTGCAGCGGCAGGCCGCGCAGGCCGTCGTTGGCGCCGAGCTCGATGATGACGATGTCGGGCTTGGCGCGTTGCAGTTCCGCGGCGAAACGGCTGCGACCGCCTGCCGTGGTTTCACCGGAGACGCTGGCGTTGTGGAAGGTGTAGTTCGCGGATTTCGCATCGGCCAGCGTGACCCAGCCCTGCTCCGGCCGCAGGCCATAGGCGGCGGACAATGAATCGCCCATCACCAGTACCTTCAGCTCACGCGCGAAGGCCGCCGGTGCCGCTAGCATCGACAGCATGGAACAGACCCCCAGCACCCACGCCCGCATCGCCCTCGACATCGATTCCACTCCAGGTCCAATCGCCGCAGACGCTAGCACGCCCGCCCGTGGCGGTTTGCGAACCCGCGACGTGGGCAAGGTGGTCGCGCTGCCGGAGAACGACCTGACCATCCTCGACGGCATCAGCCTGGACATCGCGCCGGGCGAGCGGGTCGCCATCGTCGGCAGTTCCGGTTCCGGCAAGACCACGCTGCTCTCGCTGCTGGCCGGGCTGGACCTGCCCAGCCGCGGCGAGGTCTGGCTGGATGGCGTGCCGATCCACGCTGCCGATGAGGACGCCCGCGCCGCGGTGCGTGCCGCCGCGGTCGGCTTCGTGTTCCAGAATTTCCAGCTGATGCCGGCGATGAGCGCGCTCGACAACGTCGCGTTGCCGCTGGAACTGCAGGGCCGGCCGGGCACCGACGCAGCCCGTGCATTGCTGCAGCAGGTCGGCCTCGGCGAACGCCTGCACCACCTGCCGCGCCAGCTGTCCGGGGGCGAGCAGCAGCGTGTCGCGATCGCACGCGCCTTCGTCGCGCAGCCGCGCATCCTGTTCGCCGACGAACCCACCGGAAACCTCGACCGCCGCACCGGCATCGCGATCGAGGATCTGCTGTTCGACATCGACAGCGCGCGCCGCAC
>DAOOCX010000133.1:0-5912 GCA_035408605.1 Thermomonas sp.
GCCAGGCTGCTGCAGCCTGCACCGGGTAGATGCGGCGGTCGACCCCGTAGCAGACGATCAGCATCACGCCATGCACGACCAGTCCGGCATAGGGCGGCATCACCACCGCGACCCAGGCGACCAGCGAGGGCACGACACCCCAGATGAAACGAGACGGATCGGCCGGTTGCGCACGGAATCCGAGGCCCCAGTGGATGCCGCCGAGAAACGAGACGATGACAGCGGCATACGCCGACAGTGCGGCCGCGACGTAAGGGTGGGCATCGGGCCGCACAAGCCACAGCAGCAGCGCACCCAGCATGAACGGCACCAGCCCCGCATAGCCCAGACGCAAGGTCACCGCGTCGGGCTGATTCGTCGACGCGGGTGCGTCAGGAAACCGACTCCGACCACTCAAGGAAGCTCTCCGTTCAACTGCGATTGCAACGACCTGGATTGTCGCTTGACCGCTTCATAGAACACGCTGAACGAGCGGCAGGGCGTCTCGGGATTCGGCAGCAGGCGCGACGCGGGGCGCAAGGTCGCGAGCGTGCCGAGCGCCGCGTCGTAGCCGGGCATGGGCGCCCGAAAGGCAAAGACCCCGTCGCGTCCGGGCCAGGCGGGCACGCCCTGGGTGGACGCCGGCCTCTTCATCACGTCGCCGACGAAGACCGCATCGGTGACCTGCCCCATGCGTCGCAGCACCCAGCGCCAGCGTGCCTCGCTCCACGGCATCGCTTCATGCGCCGGCAGGTGGATCAGGCCCAGGCGCCAAGGGCCACCGGCACCGGCGCCCGATCCGCCTTCACGCTCGCTCAGGGACCACGGCGTGACCAGTTCGATCTCGCGCCGCTTCGGCAGTGCGGCAGCGATCAGCGGCTTCGTGGAGTCGGCGACCCATGCGGGCAGAGGCGCGGCCCACAACAGCGACTCCACGATGCCGGCATGCTCGCCGCGCTCGGGGCCGACATCGCCGTCCAGACGTGCGGTGCGGTCGAGCGCCTCGTAGTCCTGGTCGATCACGGTTCCCCGGCCCTGCCAGCCTGCGAAGGCCGGGCCAGTCGCGTACCGGGCCACGTTGTCCGCGTTGAACAGGTAGGGCTTGTTCGAGAAGGTGCCTGCCACCCACTGCCAGCTCAGGTGGTTGCTCGGCACGTCACCGTCCAGGAGGTGGCCGACCATCCAGTCGGCACCCGCACGCCAGTGCACCTTGCGCAGGTGCACCGCATAGCTGGCCAGCCACATGCGGGCGTGGTTGTGGAGGTAACCGGTGGCGTAGAGCTGGCGCACCGCCGCATCGATCGTCGGCACGCCGGTGCGGCCCTCGCGCAGATCGGCCGGCACCGTCGTGGCGTAGCTGCCCGGCCACAGCCCCGCAGGGCGCATGTCGGCCAGCACCTGCTCCCCGCAGCGGCTCCAGACATGGTGGAAGAACTCGCGCCACGCGAATTCGAACATCAGCTTGTCGTCATAACCGAGCCGGTGCTTCTGCAGCACCCGGGCGGCGGCCGCACGCAGCGAGATCACACCGTGCGTCAGGTACGGAGACAGGCCGGTGACGGCCCCGTCGAGCAGGTTGCGGGTGCGCGCGTACTCGCCCGGATGCACCGCGTCGAGACGCCGCAGCGCCTCGGCGTAGGTCGGCTCGAAGGCGAGGAAATCCTGCAGCAGCGGAATCAACCCGGCTTCTTCGCGGAGGCCAGCAACTGCTTCTCGATCTGGTCGGCCTTCATCGCACCGGGCACCCGCTTGCCGTCCTCGAACACCAGCGCTGGCGTGCCGGTGACCTTGTGCTTGCGACCAAGCGCCGCATTGCGTTGCAGCGCGGAGGCATCGCAGTCACCCATCATGCGCGGTGGGGTCGCGCCATCGACCATCCAGTCGACCCAGGTCTTCGCACGGTCCTTCGCGCACCAGATGTTGCGCGACTTCTCGGGCGAATCGCCACCGAGGATCGGGAACAGGAAGGTGTAGATCGTCAGGTCCTTGATCTGGCGGATGTCGCGCTCGAACTTCTTGCAGTATCCGCAGTTCGGATCGGCGAACACCGCAATCTTGCGACTGCCATCGCCCTGCTTCCAGACGATCGCATCCTTCAGCGGCAGGGTCGCAAAATCGATGGCGGTCAGCTTGGAGATGCGCTCCTCGGTCAGGTTGACCTGGTTCCTGGTGTCGATCAGATGACCTTCGAACAGGTAGCTGCCGTTCTCGTCGGTGTAGTAGATGTCGGTGCCGATGCGGACCTCGAACAGACCGGCGACCGGGATCTTCGTGACCTCGTCGACCTTGCCGAGATCGGGCAGCCGTTCGCCCAGCGCCTTGCGTATCTCCGCCTCTCCGGCATGTGCAGCGGGCACGAGGCCCATCAACACCAGCAGCGACAGCGCACCTGAGGAAGCAAGGTGCACCAAGCTGCGATGCAGCGCACGGAAGGAAGGCAAGGGAGTGACCATGATGTTGGACTTTCGGGTGATCGAAGAGGGCAGGGCCAGGCCAGGCGGCTTCACGAATCCAGCGCCCGTGCAGTCAACCAGCGCTTGATGGGCGTGAGCCGATTGACCAGACTCAGCCCGCGGTTGCGGAGTTCCCGCACGGCCGGCGACTGATGCGCAAAAAGATGCAGCAGTCCATCGGTGATCTCGATCATCGCGCGCGTTGGTGACAAACGTTGCCGCGCATAGCGGCGCAGCAGCTTGTCGTCGCCCAGATCGCGCCAGGGCTCGCGCGCGGCGAGCACCCCGGTCAGCGCCGCCACATCGGCCAGTCCCAGGTTCAGGCCCTGGCCCGCCAGCGGGTGCACGACATGCGCGGCATCACCGACCAGCACCCAACCCGGCCCGCACCAGGCGCCAGCCTGAGCACGCATCAGCGGCCAGGCGGCACGCTCGCCTGCCAGGTCCAGATGACCGGCGGCGCCATCGGTGGCCTGCATCAGGGCATCGATGAAATCGACGGCATCCATCGCGAGCAACTCGTCGGCGCGCGCATCGGGCACGGACCAGACCAGCGCATACGAGGCCTCCGGCAGCGGCGCATCGAAAGGCAGCAGCGCGAGCACATCCGGCGAGCGGAACCACTGGCGCGCGGTGCCCGCATGCGGCTTCGAGCTGGTCAGGCGCGTCGCTATCGCGCGGTGACCGTAGGGACGCCGGTCGAGCGGCACGCGATGCGCCTCGCGGCTGGCGGAAGCCTTGCCTTCGCAGATGGCGGTGAGCGCAGCAGTCGCTGCCCCCGGATCGCCCGCCCCGACCACGGTGATGTGCGGCGAGAACCGCACCGCAGAAGCCAGTTCGCGTTCGAGAACGGCCGCATCGGCGATCCAGGCGAGTTCACCGACTTGCTGCTCCCATGAGGAAAACTCGACAGCAGCGCCGGTGTCTCCCTGCACGCGCATCTCGTGCACGGCCGTGGCCGCATGCGGCGGCAACGCATCCCACACCTTGAGCCCACGTAGCAGGCCGACGGATCCTGCATTCAGCGCGTAGGCGCGCACGTCGGGGCCGCGCGCCACGTGGTTCGATGCCGACGGGTCAGCGACCAAGGCCACACGCAGTCCGATGCGCGCCAGCGACAAGGCAAGCGCGTGGCCGACCAGACCGGTTCCACGCACCTGCACGTCATAGGGTTTCATCGCGGTCGATTGTAGGGAGCCGAGTCTGGCGGGCCGGAACGGGACAGGCACAATCCGCCGTTTTCGGGGGCTTTGCCGTGTCGATGTGGATTCGCCGTGTGGCACTCGGGATGTTGGGACTGCTGCTGGTGCTCGCAGCGGTGCTCACCTGGCTGGTCATGGGCTTCGACGCCAACCGGTACAAGGGCATCGCCATCGAGTGGATGCAGACCCACCACAACCGCACGCTGACGATCAACGGGCCAATCGGCTTGTCGCTTTTCCCGCGCCTGCAGCTCACGCTGGCCGACGTGTCCCTGAGCGAGGCCGGGCGGCCCGACGAGTTTGCCGGGCTCGAACGCGCCGAGCTCGCCGTTGATGTGCTGCCCCTGCTAGACCGCGAGTTGGTGATCGGACGGATTTCGGCGCGCGGAGTACGCGCCAACTACCTGCAGAACGCTCTCGGCGTGCGCAACATCGATGATCTGCTGCACCCCGAGAAGGACCCTTCGGACCCCGGGAGCATCGGCAGCAAGAAGCCGCCCCGGCTCGACATCAGCAGCATCGAACTGGAAGACGTGCGCCTGCACGTCAAGGACGAAGTGGCCGGCGTCGAGGGCGATCTGATGGTGAAGTCGCTCACCACCGGTCGCCTGCGCAACCAGGCCGAGTCGCCGGTCGAGCTGAAATTGCAGGTCGACCTGAAGGCGCCCGCCGTGCGGGGCGAACTGAGCGGAGATGCACAACTGACGCTCGATCTGGACACCGGCTCGGTGCGCGCACGCCATCTCGACCTCGCGTTCAAGGGCGACACGAAGGACATCAGCGGGATCCGCGCCACCGTGAAAGGCAGCGCGGGCTGGGACGGCTCCACCTCGGCGATCGAGGCAACGGCGCTGCAGATCAGCGTGGCCGCGACCGCGGGCGGCCTGAAGATCGACAGCAGCTCGCTGGGCATCGCGCGCTTCGCCTACAACCCGGCGGCCAAGGGGTTGGAGCTCACTCAGCTGAAATTCGAGATGAAGGGGGCCCAGGAAGCCCAGTCCTTGTCCTTCAACCTGGACTGGCCCGAACTGGCCGTGGCCGGTGATCAGCTCAAGGGCAGCGCCTTCACCGGGCGACTGCAGCGAGGCGGCACGGCACCGCTCGACGTGAATTTCAGGAGTGCGGCCCCGACCGGCAGTTTCGACCTGCTGCGGCTCCCCGGCGTCGAGGCCACCTTCGCCAGCAGCGGCGCCCAGCGCAAGATCGGCGGCAAGCTGACAACAAACCTTGTCTTGCGACAGGGGCAAGCTGCCGGAGCCGGGAAGAGCTCCGCCGCAACACCCGCATCGATCACGCTCGATGCGCTGACATTGCAGAGCCTGATCGAGAACCCGGGGCTGCAAGAACTGAAGATCGACGCACGCGGCACGGCCAGCGCGTCGGTGCAGCGCGCCAGCTGGACGCTGGCCGGGGAGATGAACGGCGCCGCGTTCAACACCGACGGACAGGCCCAGCTGGGCGGTGCCGTGCCGAAGGTGATCGCCAAGGCGCGCTTCGACACGCTGGACCTGAACCGCCTGCTGGCCGATGCGCCTCCACCGGCCGTCCCCGCGCCGCCGCCCGGGGGCAAGGCGACTGCGGCTGCGGCCGACACCCCGGTCGACCTGAGCGGACTGAACGGCATCAACGGCCAGTTCAGCCTGCAGGCGGGCACCTTCGCGGTGCAGCGGTACCGTGTTTCGGCAGCCCGCATCGAAGCCACGCTGGACCGAGGTCTGCTGCGCGTGACCACGCTGCAGGGAAAGATCTGGGGCGGCAGCGTCGATGCATCGGCGCTGGCCGAAGCATCGACCGGGCGCCTCGGCGTCAAGGGCGCAGCCACCGGCATCGACATCAACGGCGCGCTGAAGGACGTGGCGGCGAAGGACTGGATGGACGGCACCGGCCGCGTGTCGATGGACATCGAAGCCACCGGCCGCAGCGTCAACGAGCTGAAATCCCGGCTGCAAGGGCAGCTCGGGCTGCAACTGCGCGACGGCGCGATCAAGGGCATCAACCTCGCGAAGAGCCTGCGCCAGGCCAAGGCGGCCATCGGACTCAAACAGGACGCGGTGCAGAAGGCCAGCGAGACCGAGAAGACCGATTTCAGCGAACTGAGCGCGAGCTTCCAGATCGCGGACGGCGTCGCCCGCAGCAAGGATCTGGACGTGAAGAGTCCGTTCCTGCGCCTGGGTGGCGAGGGCGCGGTCGATATCGGCAAGGGCCGCATCGACTACCTGGCGCGGGCCGCCGTGACCGGCACCTCGAAGGGTCAGGACGGCGCCGACCTGGCCTCGCT
>DAOOCX010000134.1:0-5888 GCA_035408605.1 Thermomonas sp.
GCCGAGGCCAGCACCGTCGCCGCATCGGCGGCCGTCAGCGCGAACACCGAGACCGCATCGAGCGTGCGACAGGCCGGGACGACGCCGGTGGTCGGGATGCGCCCCAGGCTGGGCTTCAGCCCGATCAGGTTGTTGAACGCAGCCGGCACGCGACCCGAACCTGCCGTGTCGGTGCCGAGGGAAAAGCTCGCGAGACCCAGTGCCACCGAAACGGCAGACCCAGACGACGAGCCGCCGGACACGAAGGCCGGATCGATCGAGTTTCTGCAGGCCCCGTAGGGCGAACGCACGCCGACCAGACCGGTCGCGAACTGGTCGAGGTTGGTCTTGCCCACCGGGATCGCACCCGCGTCGATCAGCCGCTGGACCACCGTCGCGCTGCGTTGCGGCGTGTAGGCGAAGGCCGGACAGGCGGCGGTGGTCGGCACACCGGCGAGGTCGATGTTGTCCTTGATGGCGAACGGAATGCCGTACAGCGGCAGCGTGGCCGGATCACGGCCTTCGAGCGCGCTGGCATATCGCTTCAGCGCGTCGAGGCCGAGGCGATGGATCCATACGTTGCGCGGCAGGGCCGCCTCCTCGGCATCGATCCGGGCGTGCAGCTCGGTGACGAGCCGGGTGGGCGTCAGCTCGCCGCTCAGGTAGCGCGTGCGCAGCGCAGGCAGGGACAGGTCGGGTCGCATCGGGCGGTCCTTCGGTAACGGTGTCAGCGCAGCAGGACCAGCGGTTGTCCGGCGGTGACCGGCTGTCCCTCCGAGCAAAGCACTTCGTGCACCACGCCGGCGCGCGGCGCGAGCACGGTGATCTCCATCTTCATCGACTCCACGACGAGCAAGGTGTCGCCGGCCTGCACCGCACTGCCCTTGGCGGCGAGCACCGACCAGACGCCACCCGACACTTCGGAGGTGATCACTTCGCCATCGAACGCACTGGCCGCGGCGGCGCGTGCGTCGAGATCGGCATCGACGGTCTCTTCCACCGTCTCGGCGACGCCGGCGGCCCGCCAGCGTTCGCGTTCGGCTTCGAAGGCGGCCTGCTGGCGGGTCTTGAACGCGCTGATCGCTGCGCCGTTCTCCACCAGGTATCGCTGGTAGTCGGCCAGCCTGAACGTGCCGTCCTGGATGCGCAGGCCGGCGCGGCCCGCGACGAAATCCGAGCGCAGTTTCAGCAACTCGTCGGCGCTGACCGGATAGAACCGCAACTGGTCGAAGAACCGCAGCAGCCAGGGCTTGCCGGGCTCGAACTCCGAAGTGCTCTTCCAGCGGTTCCACATCTGCACCGTGCGGCCGACGAACTGGTAGCCGCCCGGGCCTTCCATGCCGTAGACGCACAGGTAGGCACCTCCGATACCGACCGCGTTCTCCGGGGTCCAGGTGCGGGCCGGGTTGTACTTGGTGGTGACGAGCCGGTGCCGCGGATCGAGGGGGGTGGCCACCGGCGCGCCGAGGTAGACGTCGCCCAGGCCGAGCACCATGTAGCTCGCCTCGAACACCGTGTCGTACACGGCCTGGATATCGTCCAGCCCGTTGATGCGTCGTATGAACTCGATGTTGCTCGGACACCAGGGCGCGTCCGCACGCACCGACTGCATGTACTTCTCGATCGCCAGCCGCGTCGCCGCGTCGTCCCAGGACAGCGGCAGCCACACGGTGCGGCTCGGCACCTCGATGTCGGCGGTCGCCGGCACGCCGTCCTGTGCGTCGAGCAGCGCGTCCATCAGGGTGGCCAGCGCGATGCGCGACGGGTCGTAGTGCACCTGCAGCGAGCGGATGCCCGGTGTCAGGTCGATGACCCCGGCCAGCCTGCCCTCGTCGCGCCACGACTCGAGCAACTGCATCAGCGCGTGCACGTGAAAGCGCAGGGTCAGGTCGAGCTTGAGCTCGCCGAACTCGATCAGCACGTAGGCATCGCCCGCGCGGCGATAGACGATCTCGATGCCGTCGTCCCTGGCGGCCCGGTGATGCAGCACCGCGGCATCGGACAGCAACGCGCGAGAAATGGGCGCAGCGGCGGGCGCGGTGTTCGCAAGGGGGGCGGTTGCCGACAGCACCGCGTCCTGCGCGGCGGCCAGCGCACGTGCCTCGGCCAGCGTCAGCGGCTTGAAGCGCACGGTGTTGCCCGGCGACAGCTGGCCGAGCTTCCACAGCTCTGCCTGCACCACGGTGGCCGGGCAGACGAACCCACCGAGGCTCGGGCCGTCCGGGCCGAGGATCACCGGCATGTCGCCGGTGAAGTCGATCGCGCCGATCGCGTACGCGTTGTCGTGGATGTTCGACGGGTGCAACCCGGCCTCGCCGCCGTCGCTGCGCGCCCAGGTCGGCTTCGGGCCGATCAGCCTGACGCCGGTGCGGCTCGAGTTGTAGTGCACCTGCCAGTCCGTCGCGAAGAAGGTGGCGACGTCGTCGGGCGTGAAGAAGTCGGGCGCGGCATGCGGGCCGATCAGCACGCCGATGTCCCAGTGGGTGCCGCAGGCCGGCGTCAGCATCGCCGCCTGTTCGGCGCTGATCGGCGCCGGGGTTGCCGATACTGGTTGTCCCAGATGCAGCACGTCGCCGCCGCGCAGCACGCGCCCGCCGTGCCCGCCGAACTGGCCGAGCGTGAAGGTCGATCCGCTGCCCAGATATTCGGGCACGTCGATGCCGCCCGCCACCGCCAGGTAGGCACGACAGCCCGCCGCACCGCTCTGGCCGACGCGACCGATGCGCAGGTTCTGACCGGCCTCGACCGTCACCGCGCGACCCATCGGGATGGCCTTTCCATCCAGGGACAACTCGATCGGCGCGCCGCAGACCGCGACGACGGCCGGGCACCTGAAGCGCAGGGAGGGGCCGGCGACGGTGATCTCCAGGCCGGCGGCGCCTTGCTCATTGCCGAGCAGCCGGTTCGCCAGCCGCAACGCCAGCGGATCCATCGGCCCGGACGGTGGCACGCCGACATCCCAGTAGCCGAGTCGACCGGGCCAGTCCTGCACCGAGGTCTGCACGCCGGGGCTGAGCACGTCGAAGGCGCGACTCGGGGCGCTGAAGCTGGCCAGGCTGCGGGTCGTGTGCATGCCGTCCGCGAACGGCGCAAACGACATCACGGCGCGCAGGTACTCGAGGTTCGATTCCAGCCCGTCCACATGCGTGACGGCCAGCCCCTTCGACAGCTTCGCGATCGCGTCTGCACGGTCGCTGCCGTGCGCGATCAGCTTGGCCAGCATCGGGTCGTAGTAGGCGGTGACTTCGGTGCCGCGTTCGATCCAGGTGTCGACCCGCAGGTCAGCGGGAAACTCCACCCGAGTCAACACGCCGGTGGCCGGCTGGAAGTTCTTGAAGGGGTCTTCGGCATACAGGCGCGCCTGCACCGCATGGCCGGTTTGAGTGACGCGCAGGCTGTCGAGCGCAGGCATCTCGCCTGCCCCGAGCCGGACCATCCATTCGACGATGTCGATGCCGGTGACCGCCTCGGTCACGCCGTGCTCGACCTGCAGTCGCGCATTCACCTCGAGGAAGTAGAAGTCCTGCGTGCTCGCATCGACGACGAACTCGACCGTGCCAGCCGATCGGTAATGGGCTGCCTGAGCCAGTCGGCGGGCCGTGGCGTGCAGTGCGGCGCGCACCTCCGGCCTCAGGTGCGGCGCCGGGGCTTCCTCGACGACCTTCTGGTTGCGTCGCTGCAGCGAACAGTCCCGATCGCCCAGCGCAAGCACCTGCCCCGCGCCGTCGCCGAACACCTGCACCTCGATGTGTCGCGCGTCGGTGATGTAGCGCTCGATGAAGACGCCGGCATCCGAGAAATTGCTCTGCGCAAGGCGCCTCACGGTATCGAAGGCCGAGCGCAGCTCATCTGCGCCTGCGCACATCTGCATGCCGATGCCGCCGCCCCCGGCGCTGCTCTTGAGCATCACCGGGTAGCCGATCTGCTCGGCGCGGGCCAGCGCCTCGCCCAGATCGGACAGCAGGCCGGTTCCGGGCAGCAGCGGAACACCACTGTCTGTGGCCAGCGCGCGCGCGGTGTGCTTCAGGCCGAACAGGCGCATCTGCTGCGGCGCGGGCCCGAGGAAGACCAGGCCGGCCGCCTCGCAGGCCTCGACGAACCCGGCGTTCTCGGACAGGAAACCGTAGCCAGGGTGGATCGCCTTCGCTCCGGTGGCCAGGGCTGCCTCGATGATGCGTGCACCGTCGAGGTAACTCGACGCCACCGGCGCCGGGCCGATGCACACGGACTCGTCGGCCATGGAGACGTGCAGTGCGCCCGCATCGGCTTCGGAATAGACCGCGACCGAGCCCACGCCGAGGCGGCGCAGCGTGCGGATGATGCGGCAGGCAATGGCGCCGCGGTTGGCTATCAGTACCTTGTCGAACATGGTGGCTCAGACGGAATGCAGGTCGTCCTGCGTTCTGCGAATGCATGCGCCGGTCGTCCGGCGATGCTTGGCTTTCAGGCCGGGTCCCACACCAGGAAGCGCACGGGAGTCGGGTTGTAGCCGTTGCATGGGTTGTTCAGCTGCGGGCAGTTCGACACGAGCACGACCACATCCATCTCGGCGCGCATCTCCACGTACTTGCCCGGCGCGGAGATGCCGTCCTCGAAGGTCAGTTTCCCCTCGGGCGTGACCGGCACGTTCATGAAGAAGTTGATGTTCGAGACCACGTCGCGCTTGGTCAGTCGTGGGATGCCTGCGGTGGATTCGCTGCCCGAATCGATCCGGGCCAGCGCGAGCATGAAGCTGTCGCGGCAGCTGTGCATGTAGCGCTTCTCGAGCGCATAGCGAACCGTGTTGCTCTCGCAGGCGCAGGCTCCGCCCAGCGTGTCGTGGCGGCCGCAGGTGTCGGCCGTGACGGTGAGCATGGGCCTCGCCTCGCTCGACATCAGCACCGAGCCCACGGTCAGGTACAGCGCCCCCTGGGCCTGGATCGTGTGGGTCAGGCTGTATCGCTCGCCGACGTCGGCGGCGCTGTAGAAGATCGTGTCGACGGCCTGGTTGCCCTCGATATCGACGATGCGCAAGGTCTGGCCCTTCTTCACCACCTTCGCCCAGGGGTCGCCGGCGAGGCAGATCTCGTCGATCACCGCATCGGCAGGGAGCAGCGGGCTTTCCACGGTGGCGGCCATCACAGGAACCACCTTTCGGTGTTGATGTAGCCCCGTCCGTTCTCGGGGCAATGGAGACGGCAGACATCGTCGGCACCCGCGGTGCCTGAGCGCCAGGCGGTCAGGTGCACGGGTGTCGGCGCATAGGATGTCGCGGGATCAAGCGGGTGAGGCGCGGCCGACAGGATGACCAGCACGTTCATCTCGAAGCGCACGTCGACGTGCTGTCCGGGCGCGCGGTGCGCGGTGTCGAAGTGCAGACGGCCGGTCTCGTCGGCGACGGCCTTGCTGAAGAAATTGACGTTGGCGACCAGGTCGCGCCGGTCCATTCCCCATTTGCCCAGTTCGACCAGCAAGCCGTCCTGACCGTTGCGGTGCATGTCGTTGCGGCGTTGCTGGTAGCTGGCCTCTCCGTAGCGCCGACGCAGGGTGTCCGCATCGATCACGCCGCAGACGGTGTCGTGCCAGCCGCAACTGTCGTCGGGAATCGAGCACAGCACCCGGCCCATGTCCGAATACAGCGCATGTCCGCGCGTGAGATGCGCGGTGTGCTGCGCCTTGAGCGTATCGGGCATGTTGTAGCGCTCGGTCTTTTCTTCCTGGTTGAAGAACAGCGCCGAGACGTTGGCGCGGCCCTCGACATCGATCAGTCGCAGCGTGTTGCCGCGCCGCAGCAGGCCCGACCAGTGCGCGCCGCCGGGCAGGGTCTCGTCCCACAGAACGAGGTCCTGCGCGTAGGGCGCCGATCGATCCGGCACGGCCGCTCGGGCCAGTGGGGACAGCGAATTGAAATGGGTTTGCATGGGTCGTCA
>DAOOCX010000135.1:0-4122 GCA_035408605.1 Thermomonas sp.
TTCCTGCAATCGACGCGCTTCGACCGCACGTCGACGCTGGGTCGGCGCGGGCTGGTGTCGCTGGCCGCGCTGGATACCGCACATTACGGCCACGGCCGCATCGACTGGTGGAAGTTCGCGCCGCAACTGCAGCGCGACGGCTGGCTGGCTCCGGACGATGCGCGGACACTCGCCTTGCGCGGTTGGTTCGGTGCATTGATCGGCAACAGCGACATGCACCTGGGCAATGCCAGCCTGTTCCTCGGCGACAGCCGCCCGCTGGCACTGGCACCCAGCTACGACATGCTGCCGATGATGCTGCGGCCAGCGTCCACCGGTGAAGTGGTGCCACGCACGCTCGAACTTGTTCCGCCGTTGCCCGAACAACACGCGCTCTGGAGCGAGGCCGCACGGATGGCGCAGGACTTCTGGTGGCGCGTGGAAGTCCACGCAGGGATTTCCGCCGACATGTCCCGGATCGCGGGCGAACAGGCGCGCAAGCTCCAGACCGCAATCTCGCGGTTCGGTTGAATCAGGGCGCCGCCACCGCACCGACGGCAGCACCGGCGCCCAGCGTGCCAGCGCGCGCGGCAGCGAGGATCTGCCCGGCACTGCGGCCATCGCAGGCAAAGCTGCGGCCACGTTGCAGGAACGCCGCATCATTGGCATAGGCGAACAGCAGCTGGCGCTGCTTCAGCGTGTCGATGACGACCTTGGCCACCTGCTCGCGGAGCGCCGGGCAACCCTGGCTGCGGCCAAGACGACCCTGGGTGCGGATCAGGTCGGGGTTCACGTACCAGGCGCCGTGCATGACGATCGCACGCGAGCGGGCGTGGTCGTTGAAGCCGGGATCCAGTCCGTCCATGCGCAGCGAATAGCCGTTGCCGCCCTGGTAGGTTTCGGCGGTGCGGAACAGGCCCAGGCTGGTGGCGTGGCTGCCGTCATCGTTGGAGAAGCGCGTCGCGATGTTTTCGCCGGTACCGGAGCCGTGGGCCACGTGTTCGTTGAACAGCAGCGCAGCGCGGGCCACGTCGAAGACCCACAGGCGCTTCTCGGTGGACGGGCGCGAGTAGTCGATCACCGCGAGCTTCGCATCGTCATCGACCTCGCCGTTGCGCAGGGCGCAGGCGCGCGCTTCCAGGGCGAGGGCGAGCACGCCGGGATCGAGCGCGGGCGCGAGGCGGCGGATGCGATCCAGCATCGTGGGCGGCATCGGCATGGCGACGGGCGCTTCGGCAACGGTGGGCGTCGCCGCCGGCACCACCGGACGCGCCACCACCGCGTCGGGGCGTGTTGCCGGGCCCGCGCAGCCGGCCAGCAGGGCGGCCGCGCACGCGGAGGCGGTCAGTCGGAACTTGCGCATGCCGCGACCTTACCTTTCATCACCGCTTGATGTCGCTGAATGCGGCGCAAGAACCTGAACACTAACAATAACTTAACGCGACTTTGTGACGAATTGCGGGGAATGCGGCGGCGCGGCTATCACCACCACTCGCCGCGCCGGGTTGGCGCGGCGTGCCGCCCAGCGGTTGCCCGGCGGGGGTGGGGGCGCGACTCAACGCCGCGCGGTCAGCATTGGCGTGAGGGTGTCCGGCTTGCCTTCGATGCGCTCCAGGTGCGGATAGCGCAGGCCGCCGCGGTAGTCGAGCTTGATCGTGCGGTAGACGTCGAAGTCACGCAGCATGAGTTCGATCGGCGCGCCGGTCTTCGCCGCGGTGACCGCTTCGTCCAACACATCCTTGTCGTAGGCCAGGCCGTTGACCGCGACCACGGTACTGCCGCTGCCGATGCCGGCCTTGAACGCCGGGCTGTCCCAGCGCACGTCGCCGATCACGCCGTCCTTGTTCAACGACAGGCCCAGCGAGTAGGTGTAGTCGGCGCCGCCGCGCGAACTGGCCTTGGCATGGGCGTTCGGCTCGTCCTTGTAGACCAGCCTCCAGCCGCTGGCCTCGATGCCGCCGGTGAGGGCGACCTTGCCGTCCAGGCGATCGCGCAGGAAGGTCGTCCAGTCGTAGGGCTGCACGCCGTCGAGGGTCTTCACCACGTCCTCGAAGGTGTAGGTGTTCTGCACCTTCCATTCGCCGTCGTTGACGCCGAAGAACGCGCGGGCGAAGTCGTCCAGCGACTTGCGGCCGCCGCTCTTGCTGCGGATCAGCGCATCGGCTTCCCACCAGATCATCTGCCCGCCGCGATAGTAGTCCTCGCTCATCTGGTAGTTCAGGTACGCACGCGACGCGCGGCCGACCACGATCGGATCGTTGGTGGTGTCCTGGATACCGCGCCACTGCAGGCCGGCGCGATTGTCCGCATACGTCGCCGCGACCAGCGCCAGCGCATCACGCGAGGCTGCGAGCGGACGCATGCCGCTGCGCGCGGCAAGGACGTTGCCCCAGAACTGGGTCTGCCCCTCGTACACCCACAGCAGGCTGTCCTGCATCGGGACGTTGTAGTTCGGCGTCCACAGGTCGGCGCCGCGGCGGTACTTGCCGTTCCAGGAGTGGGTGTATTCGTGCGCCAGCAGGTCGGTGAAGCCGGCCTTCTCGTTCCAGCCGGTGAAGTAGTCGGTGCCGACGCCATTCTCGCTGGAGCGCTGGTGCTCCAGGCCGTTGCCGCCCATCTGCCCGGACAGCGAGAACAGGAACTGGTAGTGGTCGTAGTGCTGCGCGCCGAACAGCTTCACCGCCTGCGCCACCATCGCCTTGTGGATGGCGATCTGTTCCGGCTTGGCCTCTAGGAATTTCGCGGCATCGGCGACCACGCCCAGGCGCACCGGCACCTTGCTGCCGGCCGGGGTCAGGTCGATGTTCTTCGCATGGCGGCCGGCATACACCGGCGAGTCCACCAGGATGTCGAGCGGCACGTCCTCGTAATCGACCGTGTCGCCGCTGCGACCCTGCTCGTGCAGCGCGGTGAAGGCGGTCCAGCCGCTGGGATAGGTCACCCGCGGATCGAACATGATCCTGCCGGCGTAATGCCCCGCGGGGTACAGCACGGTGGTGAGGAACTGCAGGTTGAGCATGCGCGGGGTCATCACCACCCGACCCTGGCCGCTGCCGGTCGCGCTGAGGAAATCGAACTCCGCGGTGATCTGGGATACGCCCTGCGGCACGTCGAGGTGGAAGGCGTAGACATTCAGCGGGTCGCGCTTCCATACCAGCTTGCGGTCGCCGGCCTTGAACACCAGCCCGGCGATCTTGTCGATCGAATTGCGCGGCGAGTGCCCACCCGGTACCCACGCCGGATACAACAGCGTCAATGCGCCGGCCTGCACCGGGATGGTCTGCCTGACCTTGAAGATGCGCTGGTTGAGGTTGGTGGCGTCGACTTCCAGCCGGATCGTGCCGGGCGCGTAGGCCACGTCGCGCGGCGGCGGGACCGATGATGCGTCCTGCGCGTGGACGCCGCCGGCAAGCAACAGGGACAGGGCGACGGGCAACAGGCGACGATTCATCGGCAACTCCAGGCGGGGAACGTGACCCACCATCGTAGGCAACACGCCTGTCGTCGCGCCTGCCAGAAGCCATGCACGCGGGCTTAATCCGCGCCCGACCATGCTCACTCCATCACAGTCCCGGGAATCCGCCCATGTCGCTGCGCCCCTTGTCCGTGCTTCCCGCGGTATTCGCGCTCGCGGCCTGCGCCTCGCAACCCGCCGCCGACGCCACGACCGCCAGCCCCGGCCTCTGCAATGCCGACGCCGCGCAGTCCCATGTCGGCAAGCCCGCCACCGACGCCAACATCCAGTCCGCGTTCAAGGCGTCTGGCGCGAAGACGGTGCGCTCGATCAAGCCCGGCCAGGCGGTGACGATGGATTACCGCGAGGATCGGGTGAACGTGTACCAAGACGCCAGCGGCAACATCGAACGGATCAGCTGCGGCTGATCGCGTGCATCGTCCTCAGGCCGCGGGTTCGCCTGCGGTCCTGGCCTGCAGGTGCGCGGCATCGGTGAAGCGCCACGCCACGAAGGCGGCGGTCGCCAGCAGCAGCGACGCGATCAGGAAGGCGATGCCGGGCAGGCGCACCGGCGCCAGCGGGCCGATGAAGAACCCGAACGAACCGGCGAACACCGCCGGCGCGAAGATCCCGGCCAGCGACACCAGGCTGCTCATCGAGCCCTGGATGCGGCCCTGCGCATCGGCCGG
>DAOOCX010000135.1:4222-5883 GCA_035408605.1 Thermomonas sp.
CCTGCTTTTCCTTCCAGCCGTAGCTGGCGTCGGCGAACAGCACGAAGGTGCTCGGGTAGACGTAGTGGGCGAAGTTGGCGATGAACACCACCGCCACCAGGCCCCAGATCTGCGGGTACTCGCGCAGCATCTTCACGCCACCCATCGGCTTGGCATGGATCCAGTCGAAACGCGGCGTGCGCTTCTCCTTCGGCAGCGATTCCGGCAGCACGAACAGGCCGTAGCAGAAGTTGAGGATCGCCAGTCCCGCGGCGAACCAGAACGGCAGGCGATGGTCGATGTCGCCGAGCACGCCGCCGACCAGCGGGCCGACGATGAAGCCCAGGCCGAACGCCGCGCCGATCATGCCGAAGCTCTTCGCGCGTTCTTCCGGCGCAGTGACGTCGGCGATGTAGGCATTCGCAGTCGTGAAGCTGGCCGAGGTCGCCGCCGAGATGATCCGGCCGACGAACAGCCACGCCAGGTTGGGCGCCAGCGCCATGAACACGAAGTCCAGGCCGAGCCCCAGGCAGGAGACCAGGATCACCGGGCGCCGGCCATAGCGATCGGAGAGAGCGCCCTGGATCGGCGCACTGAAGAACTGCACCAGCGAGAACGCGAACGCGAACGCACCGGTCCAGTACGCCGCGGTGGAGGTGTCGCCACCGACGAACTCCTGCACCAGGTGCGGCAGCACCGGGATGATCACCCCGAACGCCAGCACGTCGATCAGCACGGTGATGAAGATGAAGATCAGCGCGGCCTTGCGTGCGCCGGTGGCGAGGGGTGCGTTCAAGGGGTGTCCCGATGTGCCGTGCGGTTTGTCTGCATCGCCGACCGTTGCCGGGATGACCAATGGTGAGGCGCGCGATTGTCAGCCGGCGAAGGCGTCCGTGGCCAGCCACAGTGCATGGTCGCGGACATCGTCGGCCCAGCGCGCGACCTGCTCCTCGAAGCGGGTCACGTCGCCGGCGAACAGCGCGCGCGATGCGTCCTCGAAACCGGGTGCATCGCCCGCCATCGCCTGCATGAAGCGGTACGTCGCTTCCTGCGCGGCGCGGCGGCGGTCCTCGCCGGCGGAGACCTTGCGCGCGTCTTCCACCAGCCGGCGCAGGGCGACCGAGGCCCCGCCCGGCTGCGCGGCCAGCCAGTCCCAGTGCCGCGGCAGCAAGGTGATCTCGCGGGCGACCACGCCCAGCTTGGGCCGGCCGGGTTTGCGCGGGGCCGGCGCTGCCTCGGTGCCGGCCGAAAGCTGCGGTTGCGCGAGCAGGCGCAGCAGGTCGGCGGCGGGCAGCTCCAGCGGGACTTCGATGGTGCGGGCGTCGGCATCGTCGAACACCAGCACCGGCCGGTCCGGATGCAGGTCGAAGGCCTGCTTGGCCTTCATCGCGACATGGCGGAGTTCGCCGCTGGCGATCCGTTGCGGGCCGGAAAAGGCCGTGCAACGCAGGGATGGACTGGACATGGGGCCTCCGGACTGAGACTGTATTTTACCCGGACAAAATCAGGCGTCAACCTGCCGTTCGCGCCAGTTGGGCGGCAACCGCCGGTGCAGCGCGGAGGCGGCGATCGCCGCATGGCCCATTGCCACGCTGATCTGGTTGAGCGCGCTGACCACGTCGCCGACGGCGTAGATCCCGTCCACGCTGGTCTGCATGCGCGCATCCACGATGAGCTCGCCG
>DAOOCX010000136.1:0-2792 GCA_035408605.1 Thermomonas sp.
CGGGCCACGCCGACTTCGGCGGCGAGGTCGAGCGCGTGCTGTCGATGGTCGACTCCGTGTTGATCCTGGTCGACGCGATGGACGGCCCGATGCCGCAGACCCGCTTCGTGACCCAGAAGGCGTTCGCGATGGGCTTCAAGCCGATCGTCGTCGTCAACAAGATCGACCGCCCCGGTGCGCGGCCCGACTGGGTGATCGACCAGGTGTTCGACCTGTTCGACAAGCTCGGCGCGACCAACGAGCAGCTGGATTTCCCGATCGTCTACGCGTCGGCGCTGCACGGCTACGCCAGCCTCGACGACAGCGCCCGCGAGGGCGACATGACCCCACTGTACGAAGCGATCATGCAGCACGTGGCGCCGCCGCAGGTCGACATGGACGGCCCGTTCCAGATGCGCATCAGCCAGCTGGACTACAGCAACTTCGTCGGCCTGATCGGCATCGGCCGCATCCAGCGCGGCAAGGTCCGCCGCAACATGCCGGTCAGCGTGGTCGACCGCGAAGGCAAGAAGCGCCAGGGCAAGATCCTGCAGGTGCTGGGCTTCATGGGCCTGGAGCGCATCGAAACCGAGGAAGCAGGCGCGGGCGACATCGTCGCCATCTCCGGCGTCGCCGACCTGTCGATCTCCGACACCGTGTGCGCGCTCGACGCGCCGGAAGCGCTGCCGGCGCTGACCGTGGACGAGCCGACCATCAGCATGACCTTCCAGGTGAACAATTCGCCGTTCGCCGGCAACAAGGACATGAGCGGCGGCAAGTTCCTGACCAGCCGCCAGCTGCGCGAGCGCCTGGAGCGCGAGACCCTGCACAACGTGGCGCTGAAAGTCGAGGAAGGCTCGGATCCGGACAAGTTCCTGGTCTCGGGCCGCGGCGAGCTGCACCTCTCGGTGCTGATCGAGAACATGCGCCGCGAAGGCTTCGAGCTGGCGGTATCGCGCCCGGAAGTGATCATCAAGGAAATCGACGGCCAGCTGATGGAGCCGGTCGAGCAACTGGTGGTCGACATCGAGGAAGTGCACCAGGGCGGCGTGATGGAGAAGCTCGGCACCCGCAAGGGCGCGCTGAAGAACATGGAATCCGACGGCAAGGGCCGCGTGCGCCTGGACTACATGATCCCGGCGCGTGGCCTGATCGGCTTCCAGAACGAGTTCCGCACCCTGACCCAGGGCTCGGGCCTGCTGTTCCACGTGTTCGACCATTACGGCCCGAAGGAAACCGGCGCGATCGCCAAGCGCCAGAACGGCGTGATGATCGCCAATGCCGCCGGCACCACCCCGGCCTATTCGCTCGGTCCGCTGCAGGAACGCGGCAAGCTGTTCGCCGCCGAAGGCGACCATGTGTACGAGGGCCAGCTGGTCGGCATCCACTCGAAGGACAACGACCTCACGGTCAACGCCATCAAGCCGAAGCCGCTGACCAACATGCGCGCCTCCGGCAAGGACGACGCGATCCAGCTCAGCCCGGCGATCAAGTACACCCTGGAGCAGGCGCTGGACTTCATCGAGGACGACGAGCTGGTGGAGGTCACCCCGAAGGAAATCCGCCTGCGCAAGAAGTTCCTGACCGAAAGCGACCGCAAGCGCGCTTCGCGCTCGGCGTAACCGGCACGCGCGAGGAACACGCAATGAGTGTGTTCCTGGGCTGGATGCCCGACGCGGCCACGCAGGCCGCGTTGGCCGACCTGCACCACCGCATCCGCGCGGCACTGCCCGCGGATGCACCGCGCCATGATTGGCGCACGCCCGCGCAGTGGCACGTGACCCTGCGCTATCTCGGCGAATCCATCGATGATGCGCAACGCACGCGCATCGATGCCGCGATGATCGAACTCGCGGCAACGACGCATGCGCCCGATGCCTCCATCCTCGGCGCGCAGTACTGGCCGCATGCGAAGGTGCTGGTCGCGAAGATCGAGGCCTCGGACGCGCTCAAGCGCCTGTTGAAACAACTCGAAGCGACGATGCAGGACTGCGGCTTCGCCAAGGAGCGCGCGCAGACCGCGCACGTCACCCTTGCCTACCTGGCCCATCGCGATGCGCCAGCGCAGCCGACGCCACTGGCCACCCCGGTGCCGTTGCGCATCGATCGCCTGCAGCTCTTGCGCACGGTGCCCGGCGCCTACATGTCGCTTGCATCGTGGCCGTTGGCCAGCATCGCAACGGACGCATGACCCAGCAGGATTACAACCCGGACCCGCATGCGCATCCCGGCCTGCATGTCATTGCCGTGGTGGAGGCCATCAAGGGGGCGCTTGCCCTGCTCGCCGCCAGCGGGCTGGAATTGCTCGGCCCCGCGCCGCTGCAGCGCTGGCTTGCGGAACTCATCGCCCATTTCCAGCTCGACCCCGACACCGGCGCGATGGCGTGGCTGGCGCATGCGATCAACCCGGGGGCCGTGCACCTGGCGGCGGCCGTGGCGGCGCTGTACGGCATCGTCCACCTGGTCGAGGGCTGGGGCCTGTGGCGGGCGAAGGCGTGGGCGTCATGGCTGGGCTGCATCACCGCGGCGCTGTACCTGCCGTTCGACATCTACGCATTCGCCACCCACCGGCACTGGCTTGAAGGCGTGGTGGTCGTGGTCAACCTGCTGGTGGTCTGGGTGCTGGCGCGCGACCTGCGCAAGCGCACGCGTTGAGTTGATCCCCGGCGCGGCAACGGGGATGCTTGCGCATCCTCGACCGGAGCCACGCCGATGCGCCGCCTTGCCCTTGCGACTTCGTTGTCGCTGCTCGTTGCCTGCCAACCCACGGCGCAAACCCCGGCCGCCGCCGATGCACCCGCGCCCGTCGCGGC
>DAOOCX010000136.1:2892-5855 GCA_035408605.1 Thermomonas sp.
GCCGGCGCGGTGATCCTGGGCAAGACCAACCTCAGCGAATGGGCCAACTTCCGCTCCACCCGCTCGACCTCCGGCTGGAGCGGGCGCGGTGGGCAGACCCACAATCCCTACGCGCTCGACCGCAATCCCTGCGGATCCAGCGCCGGCACCGGCAGCGCGATCGCCGCGAACCTCGCAGCGGTCGGCATCGGCACCGAAACCGACGGCAGCATCCTCTGCCCCTCCGCGGTAGCGGGCCTGGTCGGCCTCAAGCCCACCGTGGGGCTGGTCAGCCGCAGCGGCATCATCCCGATCTCGGCCTCGCAGGACACCGCCGGCCCGATGACGCGCAGCGTGGCCGATGCCGCCGCCCTGCTGACCGCGATTGCCGCGGGCGACGACACCGATGCGGCGACACGCGAGTACGCAGCGCGCACCGCCATCGACTACACCACCCACCTCAAGGTCGATGCGCTGAAGGGTGCGCGCATCGGCGTGGTCCGCAAATTGATGGGCTACCAGCCGGATACCGATGCCGCGTTCGAGCGTGCGATCGCGGCGATGAAGGCCGCCGGCGCCACCGTGGTCGATGCGGAGATCCCGACCTTGGGGCAATGGGACAAGGACGAGTACGAGGTGCTGCTGTACGAATTCAAGGATGGCCTCAATCGCTACCTCGCCAGCAGCGGCGCGCCGCACAAGACGCTGGCCGACCTGATCGCATTCAACACTGCGAATGCCGCGACCGAGATGCCGTTCTTCGCGCAGGAGATCTTCGAGCAGGCGAATGCGAAGGGCCCGTTGACCGAGCCCGCCTACCTCGCCGCGCGCGACAAGGCGCGCAGGCTCGCCGGGCCGCAGGGCATCGACGCCGCATTGAAAGCGCAACAACTCGATGCGCTGGTCGCACCGGCGATGTCGCCCGCCTGGCCGACCGACCCGGTCAACGCCGACCATTTCACCGGGGCGGGCTACGGGGCGGCCGCGGTCGCGCGCTATCCCAGCATCACCGTGCCGATGGGCGACGTGCATGGCCTGCCGGTCGGCATCGCCTTCATGGGCACGGCGTGGAGCGAAGGCCGCTTGATCGAACTCGCGTACGCCTACGAGCAGGCCAGCAAGGCGCGCAAGCCACCGCGTTTCCCGGCGACCATCACGGTCGGCGCGGCGGAGTGACCAGCGGGGTCGATCAGGCGCTGGCGATCGGCCCGCGCTTGCGCACGATCAGCATCGCGATCTCCAGCGCCTGTTCGTAGTTGAGGCGCGGATCCACGGTGGTGCGGTAGGCGCGCTGCAGGTCGATCTCGGTGAGGTCGCGCGCGCCGCCCAGGCATTCGGTGACGTTCTCGCCGGTCAGTTCCAGGTGCACGCCGCCCAGCTTCGTGCCGGCGGCCGCGTGCAGGTCGAACGCCTGTTCGATCTCGCTGCGGATGTTGGCGAAGCGGCGGGTCTTGTAGCCGTTGCTGGTCGATTCGGTGTTGCCGTGCATGGCATCGCAGATCCACAACACGCGACGACCCTCGCGCTTCACCGCATCGAGCAGGGTCGGCAGCTTGGCCGCGATGTGCTCCGCACCCAAGCGGTGGATCAGGCCGAGGCGGCCCGGTTCGTTGTCGGGATTCAGCACGTCGACCAGGCGCAGCAACTGGTCCGGCGTCACCGACGGCCCGACCTTCACTGCGATCGGGTTGCGGATCCCTCGGAAGTATTCGGTGTGCGCGCCATCCAGCGCGGCGGTGCGCATGCCGATCCACGGGAAATGCGTGCTCAGGTTGAACCAGCCCGGCTGGCGCGGCACCTGGCGCGTTTGCGCCTCCTCGTACGGCAGCAGCAGGGCTTCGTGCGAGGTGTAGAAATCGACTCGGTTGAGGTTGTGCATCTGCCCGCCGGCCAGGGTCTCCATGAAGCGCACGGCATCGCCGATGCCGGCGACCATCTTCTGGTACTCGACCGCGTGCGGCGACTGGCTGACCCAGCCCAGCCCCCAGTATTCCGGATGGTGCAGGTCGGCGAAGCCGCCATCAATCAACGAACGCACGAAGTTCATCGTCATCGCAGAACGCGCATGCGCCTTGATCATCCGGCGCGGATCCGGGATGCGGGCCTCGGGAGTGAATTCCGGTCCGTTGACCATGTCGCCGCGGTAGCTCGGCAGGGTCTCCTCACCCTTGGTTTCCAGATCGGCCGAACGCGGCTTGGCGTACTGCCCGGCGAAGCGACCCACGCGAACCACCGGCAACTTCAGCCCGTGCACCAGCACCAGGCTCATCTGCAACAGCACCTTGAGGCGGTTGGAGATGATCTCGGCATTGCACTCGGCGAAGGTCTCGGCGCAATCGCCGCCCTGCAGCAGGAAGCGCTTGCCTTCCTGCGCCTCCGCCAACTGCTGCTTGAGCGTCAGGATTTCCCACGACGTCACCAACGGCGGCAACGCGCGCAACTCGTCCTGCGCGGCGGCAAGCGCCGTGGCATCCGGATATTGCGGCAGTTGCAGCGCTGGCTTCGCGCGCCAGCTGCCGGGCGCCCACGGATCGTTGGCGGCGGGCGGCGGCGGGGCGAGCGAAACGGCGGGGACGGACGACATGTCGATGATCACGGGATGCGGCAGTGCATCATCCCGCCCGACCCGCGTCCCCGCAACCGTTACCGGTGGAACCGATGGTGATGGCGACGTCTGAAACCGGCATACAGCGCACCCAGCCCGAGCGCGACAAAGAACACCAGGCACCACATCGGCATGCTCAGGCCGAGGAACTTCCAATCGATCGCGCTGCAGTCGCCGGTGGCGAGCAGGACCTTGCGCGCCGCACCTAACCAGGAATGCTGCTCGACGATGAAGTTCAGGCCGGGACCACAGCTGGGCATCGCCGGTGGATTCAGCTGCACCCACGAATGTCGGCCGGAGTAGCCGGCGCCGACCGCGGCGGCAACGAACGCAAGCAGCGACCAGGCCTTGCGGCCACCGGGCGCGCGCGGCGAATGCA
>DAOOCX010000137.1:0-4308 GCA_035408605.1 Thermomonas sp.
ATCGCCGGCCTGCCCGGCCACGTCAATTTCGACACCATTCCGTGGGTGATCTACACCGAGCCGGAAATCGCGTGGGTCGGCAAGACCGAGGAGCAGCTGAAGGCGGAAGGCATCCCGTACAAGGCCGGCAGCTTCCCGTTCGCCGCGGTGGGCCGCGCGGTGGCGATGGCCGAGCCGGCGGGCTTCGTGAAGGTGCTGGCGCATGCCGAGACCGACACCATCCTGGGCATGCACCTGGTCGGCGTGAACGTCTCCGAGCTGGTCCACGAAGGCGTGCTGGCGATGGAGTTCAAGGGCAGTGCCGACGACCTGGCGCGTATCTGCCACGCGCATCCATCACTGTCCGAAGCCGTGCACGATGCGGCGATGGCGGTGCACAAGCGGGCAATCCACAAGGCCAACTGAGCGTGGCCTGATCTACATGAAACGGCGCGCTTCGGCGCGCCGTTTCGTTTCCAGGACGATAATCGCGACATGAAAACGATCTGCGTGTACTGCGGTTCCAATGCCGGCAACGATCCGGCTTACGCCGCGCAAGCGGAAGCACTCGGCGCACGCCTCGCCGCTGACGGCATCGCCCTGGTGTACGGCGGCGGCAACGTCGGCCTGATGGGCATCGTCGCGGACGCCGTGCTGGCGAACGGCGGTGAGGTCATCGGCGTGATCCCGCAGCAACTGGTCGACTGGGAAGTCGCCCATCGCGGCGTCACCCGCCTCGAAGTCGTCGATTCCATGCATACGCGCAAGGCGCGGATGTTCGAGCTGTCCGATGGGTTCGTCGCCCTGCCCGGCGGTTTCGGCACGCTGGACGAAATGTTCGAGATGCTGACCTGGCGGCAACTTGGCCTGGGCAAGAAGCCCTGCGCCTTCCTCGACGTCAACGGCTTCTGGCAGCCCTTGATGGCGATGCTGGACACCATGGTGCGCGAGCGCTTCCTGCACGCCGAACAGCGCGACGACCTTTGGCATGGCGAGGACATCGACGCCCTGCTTGCATGGATGCGCGGCTACGTGCCGGCGCAGGCCGACAAATGGCTGGACGAGAAGCGTCGCAGCCAACTCAAGCTCACGCCGGAGGATGTATGAGCGTTCCCGCGAATTTCCGCGCGTTCCGCATCCACGACGACGCCCAGGGCTACCGCAGCGGCATCGAGGCGATTTCGCTGGACGACCTCAATGCCGGTGAAGTCATCGTCAAGGGCGCGTATTCCTCGGTCAACTTCAAGGACGCGCTGGCCGGTACCGGCCAGGGCAAGATCCTGCGCAGGTTCCCGCTGGTCGGCGGCATCGACGTGGCCGGCCACGTGGTCGCCTCGACCGACCCGGCCTTCAAGGAGGGCGAAGCGGTCCTGGTCACGGGCAGCGGGCTGTCGGAGACGCGCGACGGCGGCTACGCCGAGTACGCGCGACTGGAATCGAAGTGGGTCGTCGCCCTGCCGACCGGGCTCAGCTTGCGCGAGTCGATGATCCTGGGCACCGCCGGCTTCACGGCGGCGCTGGCGCTGCTGCGCATGGAAGACAACCGGCAGTCGCCGTCGTTGGGGCCATTGGCGGTCACCGGCGCCACCGGCGGCGTGGGTTCGCTGGCGATCGCGATCTTCAGCAAGGCCGGTTACGACGTGCACGCGATCAGCGGCAAGGCCGGCCAGGCCGGGTATCTGAAGTCGCTCGGCGCGAGCGAGGTGCTCGGGCGCGACGCGCTGGCCACGACCCGCCCGATGGACACCGCCCGCTTCGGTGGCGGCCTGGACAACGTGGGCGGGCCGATGCTGGCCGCACTGCTGGCGCAGACCGTGCCGTACGGCAACGTGGCGACCGCTGGCCTGGCCGCCAGCCACGAACTGCATGCCACGGTGATGCCCTTCATCATCCGCGGCGTGTCGCTGCTCGGGGTGGCCTCGGCCGGCACCGCGCGCGACCTGCGCGACGAGGTCTGGCGGCGCCTTTCGTCGGACTGGAAGCCCGCTGGTCTGGAGGCGATCTGCACCCGCGAAACCACGCTGGACGGACTTCCCGGGGTCTTCGCCACGATGCTTGCGGGCGATTCCCTGGGCCGGACCGTGGTGCGCCTCGCGGAATCGGCCTGACCGGCTTGCGGGCATTCACGCGCCCGCTACAATCGGCACAAACACGGGGAACTCCATGGCACGCATCCTGATCGTCGACGACTCGCCCTCCCAATTGATGGGCATCCGCCGCATCGTCGAAAAGCTGGGCCACGACGCACTGACCGCCGAGGACGGCGCCGCCGGCGTGGAAGCCGCGAAGCGCGAAATCCCGGACCTGATCCTGATGGACGTGGTGATGCCGAACCTCAACGGCTTCCAGGCCACGCGCTCGATCACCCGCGAGCCCACCACCAAGCACATCCCGGTGATCCTGGTGACCACCAAGGACCAGGACACCGACCGCGTCTGGGGCATGCGCCAGGGCGCGAAGGCCTACATCACCAAGCCCTTCAGCGAATCCGAGCTCTCGGAACTGATCGTCCAGTACCTGGCCTGAGCCCTGCGGCAGCCGCAATTCCGCGGCAGGCTGAACGGTTCGCGACAACGAAGACGCCGGCGAAATGCCGGCGTTTTCGTGTCTGCTGCCAGGCCAACCGGCTCCCGCTCAGGCGCGCCGCCAGTCGTCGCCGAAGGCGTCCCGCATCGTCGCGTAGGCCGCGCGCTGGGCATCGTCATGCGCGCGCGGGGCGAGGATTTCCAGCTCGACGATCTGGTCGCCATCCGCGCCCTGCGTGCCACCCGGCAGGCCCCTTCCACGCAGGCGCAGCTTGCGGCCGGCCTCGGAATCCGCGGGGATCTTGAGTTCCACCGAGCCGCCCAGGGTCGGCACGCTGAGCGTCGCGCCCAGCGCTGCTTCCCAGGGGGCCACCGGGAGCACGTGGATCACGTTGCGGCCATCGACCTCGAACCGTGGGTGCGCGGCATATTCGATCTCCAGCAGCAGGTCGCCGCCGTTGTTGCCTTGCCGCGCGAGCCGGATCGACTGCCCGGGCTTGATGCCCTTGGGCACGCGTACCTCGAGGGTGCGCCCGTTGACGCCGATGCGCACGTTGCCGCCGGCATACACCGACTCCAGCGGCACCGCGAGCTTTGCGCGGGTCGTGCCGTCGCGCGGCTGCCCACCGGCCTGCGGCCCGCGCGCACCGGCACCGGCACGGCCGCGCCCGAACATGCTTTCGAAAAAATCGGAGAAGCCACCGCCGGCGCCACCGCCGGCGAAGATCTCGTCGAAATCGGGGTGTCCGCCTGGCCCGCCGCGGAAACCACCGGGGGGCGGTCGCACCTGGTCGCCCGGCCGATACCCGCCGGCCCGCAACTGGTCGTAGGCCTTGCGCTTCTCCGGGTCGCGCAGCGCCTCGTAGGCCTCGTTGACCGCCTTGAACTTGTCCTCAGCGCCAACTTCCTTGCTGACATCGGGATGGAACTTGCGCGCCAGCCGCCGATACGCGGTCTTGATCTCGGCATCGCCTGCGCTGGGCTCCACGCCCAGCACCCCGTAGTAATCCTTGAATTCCATGCGCGCTCCCTGCCGCCAATCGCGGACGAGGTTAACCGATCGCCCTATGCACGACAGGTAGACTGGCGCACCCAGCCAAGATGAGGTCCCGCCATGTCGATTCAACCCGGCGAACGCATTCCCGAGGCGATCCTGCAGTACGTCGCCGATGGCGTGCACAAGATCGACACCCTCACCCTGTTCGAGGGCCGCAAGCTGGTGCTGTTCTCGGTGCCGGGCGCGTTCACCCCGACCTGTTCGGAACGCCACCTGCCCGGCTTCGTCGAGCACTTCGACGCGTTCCGCGAGCGCGGCATCGAGGTCGCCTGCATGGCGGTCAACGATCCGTTCGTGATGCAGGCCTGGGGCGAAAGCCAGCACGTCCCGGCCGGCATGCGCATGCTCGCCGACGGCAATGCCGACTTCACCCGCGCACTGGGCCTGGAGATGGACGCCAGCGGCTTCGGCATGGGCACGCGCAGCAAGCGCTTCGCGCTGTACGCCGAGGACGGCGTGGTGCGCGAGCTGTTCGTGGAAGCGCCCGGCGAGTTCCGCGTCTCGTCGGCGGAGAACGTACTGGCGCACCTGCCGGGCTGATGCGGTCGCCGTGCCGGCGGCTCAGCGCGCCGGCGCCAGCATGCTGAAGCGGATGCCGTGCCATGCGCCGGAATCCGCCAGCGCGGTCAGTTCATGCGCGCCGGGCGTGTCGAAGACGTGCACCAGCGAACGGCCGCCATCGGTTTCGCCGATCCAGCGGCCGTCCAGCAACCATTGCACGCGACCCTCGCCGCCCAGCGCACGCAA
>DAOOCX010000137.1:4408-5796 GCA_035408605.1 Thermomonas sp.
TTGCCGCGGCAGGCTGTCGACCACTTCGAACAGCAACGGCAGCGCGGTCACCGCGCCGTATTGGCCGGGCATCGGCGTGCCATCCGGACGCCCCACCCACACACCCACCGTGTAACGGCGCGTCCCGCCGATCGCCCAGGCATCGCGGTAGCCATAGCTGGTGCCGGTCTTCCATGCAACGCGCGGGCGCCGGCCGGTGTCGAAGGTGCCCTCGCTTTCGCCGGGACGCGGATTGGCGGCCAGCACCTCGCGCACGATCCACGCCGCGCCGGGCGACAACAGGCGGCGCTCGATGCGCGGATCCGCAGGCGAATAGCGCACGCGGCCGGCGATGCCGTCGCGATGCGGCGCCGCGAAGGCACCGACCAGGTCCTCAAGCCGCGCGCCGGTGCCGCCCAGGATCATCGACAGGTTGGGCGACGCGCCACGCGGGAATTTCAGGGCGATGCCGGCATGTTCCAACCGCGCGGCGAACCGCGCCGGCCCGACGCGTTCCAGCAGGTCCACCGCCGGCACGTTGAGCGACAGCCGCAGCGCCGTGGCCGCTCCCACCGGGCCGTTGAAGGCGGCGTCGAAATTGGAGGGCCGGTAGCCGCCGAACGCCTGCGGCGCGTCGACCAACAGGCTTTCCGAATGGATCATCCCGGCGTCCAGCGCCATGCCGTACAGGAACGGCTTGAGCGTGGAGCCCGGCGAGCGCCACGCCTGGACCATGTCGACATGGCCGAGGCGCAGCTTGTCGCCGAACGCCACCGATCCGACATAGGCGCGCGCTTCCAGCGTGGCGTTATCGACCACCAGCAGGGCTGCCGACGTGCGCGGCGGCAGGTCGGAGAAATACGTGGATACGCGCTCCTCCAGGGTGCGCTGCAACGAGGCATCCAGCGTGGAGGCGATGCGTTCCGCCTTCGGGTAGGTGGTGCGCAGGCGCTGGGCCAGCAAGGCCGCGTCCATCGGCGGCCTCAGGCGGCGCGAGACAACGCCCTCGATGCGTGCGTCGTCGACCTGCGCTCGTGTCCACGTGCCGCTGCTCGCCATCCGCGCCAGCAGCTTGTCGCGCGCCTGGCGGGCGGCGTCGGGCGAGCGGTCGGGACGCAGTCGGCTTGGCGCCTGCGGCAGCACGGCGAGCAGCGCAGCCTCCGCATGCGACAGCCGCGCGGCGGGCTTGCCGAGGTAGGCCCAACTCGCCGCTTCCACGCCTTCGATGGTGCCGCCGAACGGCGCGCGTTCCAGGTAGAGGGTGAGGATCTCGTGCTTCGACAGATGCGCTTCCAGTTGCACGGCGCGCAGCGCCTGGCGCAGCTTGCCCAGCGGTGTTCGCGTGCGCGATCCACGCAGGCCGGGATCGAGGATCCTGGCCACCTGCATGGTCAGCGTCGAGCCACCCG
>DAOOCX010000138.1:0-5793 GCA_035408605.1 Thermomonas sp.
CCGCCGATGCCGCCGATCTGGATCGCGATCGAGCTGAAGTTGGCGAAGCCGCACAGCGCGTAGGTCGCGATCAGCCGGCCCTGGTCGGTCAGCGCCACCCCGGCGACCTTGCCGTTGACGATGTCGGCCAGCTGCAGGTACGCGACGAATTCGTTGATGACGACCTTCTGCCCGATCAGCGAGCCGACCGTGGTCGCGTCCTGCCACGGCACGCCGATCACCCACGCCAGCGGCGCCAGCACCCAGCCGAGGATTGCGGCGAGGTCGGTGGGCTTGCCCAGCGTCGCCTGCAGGCCGGTGACTTCGCCGAACCAGGTCAGCGGCCAGTTGATCATCGCGATCAGGGCGATGAACGCGAGCAGCATCGCGGCGATGTTGAGGGCGAGCTTGAGGCCGTCGGCGGCACCGCCGGCGGCGGCATCGATGATGTTGCTGGCGTTCTTCTCCACTTCCATCTTGACCGTGCCGCGGGTGAGCGGCTCGCCGGTCTCCGGGATCAGCAGCTTCGCAACCACCAGCGTCGCCGGCGCGGCCATGATGCTGGCCGCCAGCAGGTGCTTGGCGTAGAAGGCCTGCTGCGCCGGGTCGCCGCCGCCGAGCATGCCCACGTAGGCCGCCAGCACGCCACCGGCGATGTGCGCCATGCCGCCGATCATCATGGTGAGCAGTTCGGATTCGGTCATCCGCGGGATGTACGGGCGCACCGTCAGCGGGGCCTCGGTCTGGCCGATGAACACGCTGGCGCAGACGCTGGTGGTTTCGGCGCCGGACACGCGCATCACCTTGGTGATCGCCAGCGCCATGATCCGCACGATGAACTGCATCACCCCGAGGTGGTACAGCACGCCCATCAGCGCGGCGAAGAAGATGATCGTGGGCAGCACCTGGAAGGCGAACACGAAGCCGAACTTCGTGGTGTCCATCAGGCTGCCGAAGATGAAGTTCGAGCCGGCGCCGACGAAGCTGAGGATCTTCACGAAGCCCTGGCCCAGGGTGTCGAAGATCTCGCGGCCACCGGGGATGTGGCGGGTTTCGCTGATCGGGATGCTGGGAACGAGGAGCACGAACGCGGCGAAGGCGATCTGCAGGCCCAGGCCGGTCAGCACGAGTTTCCAGTCGACCGCCTTCTTGTTGTTCGAGAACAGCCAGGCAATCCCGATCAGCACCGCCAGTCCGAACAGGCCGAAGCCGATCCTTGCCAAACCTTCCATATGACCCTTCCCCGTCCGTGCGGACCCGCACGCGATCCCGCAGGGTAGTCATGCCCGCCGGTGCCGGCAAGCGGGGGCTCAGGGGTCGCGGGCGAGCACGCGGTTGCGGCCTGCCAGCTTGGCCTGGCGCAGGCGCACGTCGGCGCGGCGCAGCAATTGCGAGAGATCGGCGCCGTCCTGCGGCCAGCCGGCGATGCCGGCGCTGAAGGTGACCCGGATCGGGTCGGCGCCGGGATCGGCCAGGAATGGCTGCGAGACCGTGGTCCTGCGCATGCTGTCCAGGCGCTCCCAGGCGCGGCCGATCGGCAAGGGCATCAGCAGGGCGAACTCCTCGCCACCCAGGCGCGACAGGAAGTCGCCTTCCTCCAGTTGTTCCTGCAACACGTCGACGGCATGGCGCAGCGCGCGGTCGCCGGCCTGGTGGCCGATCTCGTCGTTGATGCGCTTGAAGTGGTCCAGGTTGAGCAGGCAGATCGACAGCGAACCGCCCTGTCCCCGCGTGGTTTCGAGCATCCCCGGGAAACGGTGGGCCAGCCATGTGCGGTTGGGCAGGCCGGTCAGGCCGTCGGTGCCGGACAGGTCGACCAGCCGTTGCATGCGATAGACGACGGTGCTGGTGATCGCGGTCATCATCGCGATCAGCACCACCCGCTGGACCGTGTTCGCCACCGTCGCGGTGCCGTAGTCCAGCGACATCAGTTGCTCCGGCGCGTCCGCCAGCGCGAACACCGCCACCGCCAGCGCGCCGTACTGCAGCATCGCCAGGAGGCCGATGGCGATGGTCAGGCGTCCGTCGTTGCGCAGCGCGGTCATGCAGATCGCGACCAGGTAGAACACCCACACCACCATGCTGTTGAGGCCGGTGGCGGGCGATCCCATCGCAAGCAGCGCCAGCACCAGGCTGGTCAGGGTCACGTCATAGCTGGAGGTGGCCCAGGGCAACCAGCGATAGCGGCCGCGCTGGCGTGCCAGCGCCAGCCAGACCTGCGACATCACCACCGCCAGGACCACCCCGAGCATCCCGGCGGTCATCTCCGAGGGGCTGTATTCGCCGGTCAGCACGTTCACCAGCGGCAGCAACAGGAGCACCAGCGACAATCCTGCGCGCAGCTGCGCGACCAGCAGTTCGCCGCCGGCGCCAAGCTCCAGCATCAATGCATCGGGGCGTTCGAGCAGTCGTGGCCAGATGTCGCGCCAACCGGAATTCGCGATCAACGATGGACCTCCCTCGGGTCCCCCAGCATAGGGTGCGTTGTGGATGCCCTCAAATCGGGCGCAACCATCGACCGATGACGATGCGCGATCTGCCCGGCGTCACGTCGCGCTCCATTGAGTTTTATCATCATCCACGGACACGAACCGCTGCCCGGTCAAGAAAGAAGCCCCGCATTGCGGGGCTTCTTCGTCAGCGGATCAGCGCGAGCGGGGTGGCGGCGCCGGCGGGGCGGGTGGCGGCGGCAGGTCGTCGGTCTCGACTTCGGTGGCGGTGCCGTTCGCATCGACGACCACGATCTTGCGAACCTGCCGTTGCGATGCGTCCTTCGGCAGCGCCTGTACCCACGCAGGTGCAGGTTCGCCGGCAGCGCCCTCCCACTCCATCCGCTTGCCGTCCTTGTCGACCATCACGTAGCGACGTTTCTCGACCCGCTTGGCGTCCTCCGGCAACGCGCGCGGCACCAGGCCATCGCCATCCTCGAAGGCCTGCATCTTGCCGTCGGTGCCCACGAAGACCAGCTTGCGATGCTCGATCGCGCCGGGTTCGCCGGGCATGCGCGGCGCGGGGGCAACGCGCGGCAGCGCGAAGGTCATCGCCTTCGGCACGTTGACCTGCGCGGTGGCAGGGGTGCGGTCGCGCAGGTAGCCGATGGCGACCTTGCCGCCGGCGGGTTGCGCGCGCAGCGCGTCCATCGCCTCGCGCGGGGTGGCGACGTCCTTGCCGCCGATGCTGCGGATCACGTCGCCGGCCTGCAGGCCGTCCAGTTCCTTTCCGGTGCTGAGCACCAGCACGCCCTTGCTGGCGCCGAAGTAGCGGCCCAGGCCGGCATCCACCGAGGCCAGGTTCAGGCCATTCCAGCGGAATGCCTCGGCCAGCGCCGGCAGCTTGCAGTCGTCGCCCTTGCAGTCGCTGCCCAGGCGGATCACCTCGGTGCGCACGTCCGGGGCGACCATCACCCATTCGGCACGTTCGCGTTCGCCAGCCGCACGGGCACGGGCCTCGACCGCATGTGCGCGGGCCGCGCCAGCCTCCAGGCGGATGCGATCCGCGTCGATCCTGCGCATGCCGCCTTCGTCACCGACGAACACCTGCACGTCGCCATCGAATGCGGCGCCGCCAGGTCCTTGCATGACCATGACCCGGTCATCGACCTTCGGGGTCAACGACAGCGTGGCAGGCTTGCCCTCGCGTTCGTAGCCGAGCCGCACCGGCGTCTTCGCATCGAGCGCGGCGAGCAGCGCGCGGGCTTGTTCGACACGCGCGTCGCCGGCACCGGCATCGACGCGCTTGCCATCCACGCTGGTGATGCGGTCGCCGGTCTTCAGGCCGGCATCGGCGGCGGCGCTACCCGGGGTGACCGCGGCGATGCGCACGCCGGATCGATCGTCCGCGGCCAGCACCACGCCGATGACCGGCTTGCGCAACACGCGCTTCTCGATGCGGATCGGCGCATCGGCATCGCCGTACTTGCGCGAGAGTTCGGCGTAGCGCTGCGCGGCCTGGTCGAGCTGCGTGCGTGCGGCATCGAGTTCCTTCCGTTGCGCGGGCGTGGGCGGGGTCTGGGCGATCGCCAGGCCGGCAACGGCCAGGCCGATCGCGAGCGCCAGGATCTTGGATGCGGGTGTCATGGGGACCTCGTGGGTGGATCGGGTGGAAGGAGACGTCAGTCGATGCTGACCAGGGAGGCGTTGAAGCGTTCGCCGCGTGCGGACAGGAGGCGGTTGGTGGTTTCGATGCCGACCAGTTGCTGCAGCGCGTCCACGCGCTGCTGCCAGAGGCGGTCGCGCGTGGCGGCATCCAGGCCGGATTGCGCAAGCGCGTCATCGATGCCGGCGATGCGTGCGTCGAACTCGCTGCTCAGCGCCACGGTCGTCGCGTTGGCCACGCGCTCGTCGCGGACCATCGCCAGCAGTTGCTCCAGTTGCGCGGAGTCGGCGTGCAGCGATTCGATGCGCTGCCTGGCCGCTTCTTCGGAAGCGAGGCGCGTCGTGCCGGCGGGTTCCGCGGCGGTACGCACCGGGCGCTGTGCGGGCGCGATGCGGCTCGGGCGCGAAGGCTTGTTCCGGTTGGCGACAGTAACGAAAGCAGGTGGCGGATCGGCGTCGATGGGTGTCGAGACTGCGGGTGCCACCGTGACGACGGAGGGCGTGGATATCGATGCCGTCGAGACTTCGACTGCAGGCGCGATCGGATCGGCCTTCGTCGGCGGCAGCATCCGCAACGGAACCACCATCACCAGCGCCAGCGCAGCGGCGGTTGCCAGCCACGGCGGCCAACGCCTGCGCACACGTGGTGTCGCGCCGGCAGGCAGGCGCGCTTGCAGGCGTTCCCAGCCAGCGGCCGCCGGTGTTTCGACGGGCAGTGCCGCGAACGCATCGCCCCAGCGATCGGGTGACGCCGATGCGCTGTTCTTTTCGAAATCGCCGGCATCAGGCATGCGCCTGCTCCTTCCTATAGGTATGTGTACCAACCGAGGGCTGGGAAACCTGCAGCAGCACGCGCAGCCGGCGGGTGCCGCGCGCGAGTTGGGATTTGGAGAAGCTCGCGGTGCGTTGCATGGCGGCCGCGATTTCCTCGTGGGTATAGCCTTCTGCGTGGTACAGCCAGAGCACGCTGCGGGTGGCATGCGGCAACTGTTCCAGCGCGCGCTGGAGCAGCGCCGCGTCCGCCGCGGCGGGCGGGGGCGGTGCGTGGTCTTCGGCGAATGCATCGGTGTCCGCACCGTCCAGTTCCGCCGCCAGTCGACGCCCGCGCCGCAGCCGCGTCAGCGCCTCGTTGACCGCGACCTGCCGCAGCCAGCCCCAGAACGGCGTGCCGCCATCGCCACGGAAGCCGTCGATCGAGGACCACACCTTCAGCATGGTCTCCTGCAGCACGTCGTCGGCCTCGGCGCGGTCGCCGCAGATGCGCAACGCCAGGGTGAACACGGGTCGTTCGAAGCGGCGGTACACCTGCTCGAACGCGTCGCGCTCGCCCCGACGCATGCGTGCGAGCAGGGCGGCGGGGATGTCGATCGCGAAGCTGGAGTGTCCGGCCATTCCCTTGTCTGGATGCGCGAGGGCGGAAAAGGGTCGCAGGCAGTCGGCAATGTCGTCCGCCACGGCCGGGCCTATACTCGGGCCGTCTTCCGGGGAGGAATTCCGATGGTACAAATTCTCGCGCTGATCCTGCTGTTCGCCGGCATCATCATCCTGTTCAAGACCGTGCGGATGGTGCCGCAGGGCTACGAATGGACGGTGGAACGCTTCGGCAAGTACACCCACACCATGACCCCCGGCCTGCACTTCCTGGTCCCGGTCATGTACGGCGTGGGCCGCAAGATCAACATGATGGAACAGGTGATGGACGTGCCCAGCCAGGACGTGA
>DAOOCX010000139.1:0-5764 GCA_035408605.1 Thermomonas sp.
CGGGCGACCAGCGCGTCCTCGCGCCATTCCGGGCGCTGCGCAAGCGCGGCCATCGCCGCGCGCGATTCACGGCCCTCGCCCACGCATTCGAACGGCTTGTGGTCCTGGTATTCCAGCAACGCATCGAAGCCGGCGGTCTGCGCCGGATCATCCAGCAGGTTGCGTCCGACGATGCCGACCAGTCGCACCTTCGGCACGAACGGCGCCAGCGCCAGGAACACGAAATGACACTTCGGGCAGACTCCGCACCAGCGGCTGGTCGGCCGTTCCCCGAGGATGTGGAAGTTGCGATTGCAGCTGGAGAAATGCGCGTCGTAACGATCCGTCTTCGCGAACTGGCGCGCGACCGCGAGCTCACTGAGCGGACGCAGCAGCGAGTAGTACTGCAGGTCGGCGGCGACATGCGATTGCAGGTGCGCGCCGAAGGCGGATTCGAACGCCCACCCCTTCGACCACTGGTGGTTGACCTCGCCGGTGCCCGGGATGATCGAGCCGTAGCTGGCCGAGCGTTCGTTGGAGAACACCACCTGGTCCACGCCCAGCACGACCGCGGCGAAGGCCATGATCGCGGAGTTCACCGCGGTCACCGGGATGTGTCCGTTCCAGGCGCCCAGCCGGTTGAGGTCGAACAATTGCGGCGCCAACTGCCGGCCGATGTTGAGCGTCGGCAGTCCGGTGTGCGCGGCGCAGGCCGCGATCAGCTGCGAGCCGCCGATCCACGTGACCGTCTGCGCCACGCCCTCGGCGCGCAGCGCCTCGATGCTGACCAGCGAATCCTTGCCGCCACCGATCGCGACCAGCGCGTGACTGCGCAGGCCGAGCGTCGTCGCAGGCACCATGGCCCCGCCGGCATGCGGGAAGCGGATCCGTCCGCGCAGGTCCAGGCCATTGCGATACGCGAACTCGCCCAGTCCGTTGAGGTACACCGTTTCCAGCAAGGCTGCGGTGGCGGCATCGATGTCGTAGCCCTCGATGCGCATCTCGCCGGGCACCGCGGCCTTGTAGTAGCTCACGCCGGCGATCAGGTGCAGCAGCTGCAACGCACGCTCTGCAGCAGCACCGCGCGCATCGTCCAGTGCGAACGGCGCACCCGGCAACGTCACCGTCTCGACCAGCTCCGGGCCGTCGTCGAAGGCATAGACAAGCCGCGCGATGCCGGTGGCGGCATCGAAGCCGCATCGCACGAAGCGGAACGCGCGGATCGTGTCGCGATCGAACACCCAGTCACTCATTCAGGCGCACCTTCATCAAGCAGGTCCTCTGCGGGCAGCGCGCGCAGGTTGTAGGTATTGGCCATGCTGAAACCATAGGCGCCGGCATCGGCGATCACCATGGCGTCGCCCGGCGCGGTGTCGGCGGGCAGCTTCACCCGGTTGCCGAAGATGTCGCTGGATTCGCAGATCGGCCCGACCACGTCGAAGTCTGTGTCGAAGTCATGGTCCAGCCGCGACAGGTTCACGATGTCGTGCCAGGCGTCGTACAGCGCCGGGCGGATCAGCGCGTTCATGCCGGCATCCAGGCCCACGCGATGCACGCCGTCCTTCTCGACCACCTGGGTCGCACGCGTCAGCAGCACGCCGGATTCCGCGACCAGGAAGCGGCCTGGCTCGATCGCGAGGCGGAACGCGGGATGCACGGCCTTGATCTGCGCGAGCCCTTCCGCCCAGGCGTCGAGGTCAAAGGGTTCGTCGTCGGCGCTGTAGGCGATCGGCAGGCCGCCACCGATGTCGAGCACTTCCACCGTGCCGATGCGCCGCGCGAAGCCGGCCAGCTCATCGACCACCAGCTTCCAGTGCGCGGTGGTTTCGATGCCGCTACCCAGGTGCGCATGCAGGCCGGTGATGCGCATGCCCAGGTCGCGCGCCGCGTCCATGAATTCCTCGACGCGCTGGGCGGACAGGCCGAACTTCGCTTCCTTGCCGCCGGTATTGACCTTGGCGTGATGGCCGTCGCCGTGGCCCAGGTCGATGCGCAGCCACACGGTGCGGCCGCGGAAGATCGCCGGCCATTGGCGCAGCAGCTCGACGTTGTCGACGGTGACATTCACGCCCATTGCGAACGCGGCTTCATATTCGCTGACCGGCGCGAAGTTGGGGGTGAACAGCACGCGCTTGGGATCAAAGCCGGGCACCGACTCGAACACACGCTGCAACTCGCCCAGCGACACGCATTCCAGGCCGAACCCTTCCTCCGCCAGCGTGCGCAGGATCGACGGATTCGAGTTCGCCTTGATCGCATAGAAGCGATGGTCGACCGCGGCGATCGCCTTCAGCTGGCGCGCGCGTTCGCGCACCGTCGGCAGGTGATAGACGTAGCGCGGCGTTCCGCTTTCGGCCAGCTCCAGCAGGCGTTGGCGCTCGCGTGGTGCATGCCACCACGGCGTGGGGCGCGGCCGGATCGCACCGTTGATCTCGCGCCAGCGCGGGCCGAACACCTCGGTCTCGTAGACCGGCATCGCGCCGCTGTCGATCAGCGCGGCGTGCAGCTTCGGCAACATGCCGTCGGCGGCGGCCTCATCGACCACGAAGGTCAGGTTCAAATCATTCGACGATTGCGAGATCAGGTGCACGCGCTCGCGCCCGAACATCGCCCACACTTCGGAGAGCTTGTGCAGCAGCGAGCGCATGCCGCGGCCGACCAGGGTGATCGCCGCGCAGGGCACGATGATCTTGACCCTGCAGACCTTGGCCAGGTCGGCCGACAACGCCGAGAGCACGTCGGTGCTCACCAGGTTCTCGGACGGATCCAGCGACACGGTGACGTTGGTCTCGGCGGAACCGATCAGGTCGACCGACAGGCCGTGCTTCTTGAACAGGCCGAACACGTCGGCGAGGAAGCCGACCTGCTGCCACATGCCGATGCCTTCCATCGACACCAGCACGATGCCGTTGCGCCGGCTGATCGCCTTGACGCCCGAGACCGCTGCCGCATCGCCATCGATGCGCGTGCCCGGCAGGTGCGGGCGGCCGGTATCGAGGATGCACAGCGGCACATTGCCGTCGCGGCAGGGCTTGATCGAACGCGGATGCAGCACCTTGGCGCCGGTGGTGGCGATTTCCTGTGCCTCGTAATAGTCGAGGCGGGTCAGCAGCCGCGCATCCGGCACCTCGCGCGGGTTGGCGCTGAACATGCCGGGCACGTCGGTCCAGATCTCCACCCGGCGCGCGCCGAGCAAGGCACCGAAATACGACGCGGAGGTATCCGAGCCGCCACGCCCGAGAATCGCGGTACCGCCATCCTGGTGGCGCGAGATGAAGCCCTGGGTCAGCAGCAACCGCGCGGGCTGTGCCGTGAAGCGTTCGCGCCAGCCGGCATCGGCCTGCCATTGGCAGTTCACCGACAACCGTTGCGACCAGTCGGTCTGGTTGGGCTGCGGCGGCAGCGCGTCCAGCCATTCGCGCGCATCGCACCAGCCGAAATCCAGGCCCTGCGCGCGCAGGTAGGCCGCGCCCAGCGTGGACGAGAGCAATTCGCCCTGCCCCAGCACCTCGGCCTGCCAGTCCAGCGTGCGCGTCGCCGCGCGCGGATCGTCGCGCAAGGCGTCCAGCGCGCGCAGGCGTTCGCCGATGGCGGCATCGGCATCGATGCCGAGTTCGTCCGCGCAGAACGCGCGATGGCGTTCGATCAACGCCGCCACGCGGCCGGCGACATCGTCGCCATTCGCGATCGCGGTCAGCTCATTGGTGACGCCGGACAGCGCCGACACCACCACCAGCACCCGTGCGTGTTCGCTCGCGGCGCGCTCCGAAGCCAACCGCCCGATGGTGTCCCAACGCTCGCGTTTCGACACCGACGTGCCACCGAACTTCAGCACCAGCCAGTGATCGTGGGACGCGGGGGGAATGGACATGGGCCTTGGGGATGTGTGTGGGCGTTGGCGTGGTGCATTCTAGCCGGCCTCCCCCGCCCATGAGCCGCGTCCGCCATGCCGCATCGTTATCTGCAACTCGATGTCTTCGCCGCTCGTGCCGGCACCGGCAATCCGCTGGGCGTGGTGTTCGATGCCGGCCCCATGGACACCGCCACGATGCAGGCGCTGGCCGCCTGGCTGAACCTGTCGGAGACGATTTTCTTCCTGCCGCCCGATCCCGGCGCCGATTACCGGATACGCATCTTCACCCCGGGCAGCGAATTGCCCTTCGCCGGCCACCCCAGCGTGGGCGCGGCATGGACCGCGGTGGTGCACGGCTTGGCTATCCCACGCGATGGCCAGTTGATCCAGCAATGCGAGGCTGGCCTGCTGCCGGTCGAGATCAGCGGCGACCACGCAAACCCGCGCGTCGCCGTGCGCAGCCCGCGTGCGAAGCATCTGCAGGACCACGCGCCGTTGGCTGGCCTGGACGCGATCGCCGTTCCCGGGCAGGCGGCCGCGCTGTGGAACAACGGGCCGTCGTGGTGGATGGTCGAAGCCGCATCGGCCAAGGCATTGCGCGGGCTGAAGCCGGACTTCAGCGCCATCGCCGCGTGGACCAATGCGACCGCCACCACCGGCGTGGCGATGTTCGCGCTGGAACCCGAGGCCGACCACGACGTGGTGGTGCGGGCCTTCTGCCCCGGCGACGCGGTCAACGTGCCGGAAGACCCGGTGACCGGCAGCGCCAACGCCTTGGTGGGCGCGCTGTTGCATGCGCAGGGCTGGCTGCCCGGCGTTGATGGCCGCTACATCGCCAGCCAGGGCCGCGAACTCGGCCGCGACGGTCGCGTGCATGTCCGCGTGGACGACGACGGCCAAGTCTGGATCGGCGGCCAGGTGCAGCAGGTCATCGCCGGCACCCTGGATTGGTAAGCTGCGCGGCCCTTGCCCAAGCTGAGCGCCATGCCCCGTCGCTACGTGCAACTCGATGTGTTCGCCTCGCGCCCCGGTGCCGGCAATCCGCTGGCGGTGGTGCTGGATGCCGAGGGCCTGGACGATGCCGCGATGCAGGCGATCGCCAAATGGACGCGGCTGCCGGAGACCACCTTCGTGTTTCCCGCCGTGTCCGACGATGCCACCCACCGCATCCGCATCTTCAGCCCGCGCCGCGAAGTGCCGTTCGCCGGCCATCCCAGCGTCGGCACCGCGCATGCGCTGCTGGATGCGGGATTGATCGCACCGCGCGAGGGCTTCGTGGTCCAGGACGGGATCGCCGGCAAGTTGCCGCTGAAAGTCAACGGCGAGGGCGCCGAACGCACCATCGCCGTGCGCACGCCGCGTGCGCGAGTGCAGGAGATCGCCACGCCGGACGATCCACGCTTGCGCGCTGCGCTGGCCGGACTGGACCTGGGCGCGCTGCCGCCGGTGCTGATGGATGGCGGACGCCGCTGGTGGTTGGCCGAACTGGCCAGCGAAACCGCCTTGCGCAGTGCCACGCCGAACTGGGACGCGATCATCGCACTGGCCAACGCCACTGAGAGCATGGGCCTGTTCGTCTATGCGCGCAGCGATGACCCGGTCTATCACTTCGCCGTGCGCGCCTTCGTCGGTGCGCCCGCGCAGTTCGAGGACGCGGCCTCCGGCGCGGCCAACGCGACCTTGGCCGCCTGGCTCGCGGAACGCGATGCATTGCCCGACCAACCGGGCGGCTTCTACCGCGTCAGCCAGGGTCGCGAAGTCGGCCATGACGCCATCATTGAACTCAGCATCGATGCCGAGGGCGATGTCTGGTCGGGTGGGCGCGCGGTGGCGGTGGTGACCGGGATGCTGGACTGGCCGGAGTAGTTCGCAGCCTCGATTGATCCTGCCGGAACGACGAAGGGGCCTCGCGGCCCCTTCGTTTCATTCACT
>DAOOCX010000140.1:0-5699 GCA_035408605.1 Thermomonas sp.
GGCGATCGCGCTGACCACCGACAGCAGCATCCTCACCGCGATCGGCAACGACTACGGCTACGACTACGTGTTCGCGCGCCAGGTCGAGGCGCTGGGCCAGTCGGGCGATGTGCTGGTCGCGATCTCCACTTCCGGCAATTCGCCCAACGTGCTGCGCGCCGCCGACGCCGCGCGCGCGCGCGGCATGCAGGTGGTCGCGTTCACCGGGCGCGGCGGCGGCAAGCTGCTGTCGATGTCGGATATCTGCTTCCGCATGCCGTCGGACGAAACCCCGCGCATCCAGGAAGGCCACGAATTCGTCGGCCACCTGCTGTGCGCGCTGATCGAAGCCGGCCTCTACCCGCGCGATGCCGGCTGACGAGGCCATCGTCCTCGCCGGCGGCTTCGGCACGCGCCTGCGCGGCATCGTCGACAACGTCCCCAAGCCGCTCGCACCCGTTGCTGGCCGCCCGTTCCTGGCGTGGCTGCTCGATCGGTTGGCCACGTCCGGCATGCGCCGCTGCATCCTCGCCACCGGCTACATGGCCGATGTCATCGAGCAGCGCATCGGCGCGCGCTGGCATGGCATGGACATCGCCTATTCGGTGGAGCAGGAACCGCTCGGCACCGGTGGCGCAATCCGCCTGGCCGCGACGCAATTGCACGGCGATGCCGCGCATGTACTGAACGGCGATACCTGGCTCGAATACGCCCCTGCCGCACTCGAATCCGCCGCGCGCGACGCCGGCACGCCGATGGCGATCGCGCTGGCGCGCGTGGATGACGTGGCGCGCTATGGCGCCGTCGACATCGACCAGGGCCGCGTGGTCGGCTTCCGCGAGAAAGGCGAGGCCGGCGCTGGCTGGATCAATGCCGGCTGCTATTTCCTCGGCGCCGATGCGCTCGCGGGATTGCCGGCGCAGGAGGCGTTCTCGTTCGAGCAGGCCGTGCTGCACGCGCGTACGCAGTCAGGCGAAGTCGCTGCGTTCACGAACACGGCGGGCTTCATCGACATCGGCGTGCCGGAGGATTACGCGCGCGCGCAGCTGCAGTTCGCGGGGCGCATGTGAACGCTTCACACGTCCGCGCGCCATTCCTCGATCCGTCTGCGGATGTGCAGCTTGCAGGGACGGCGTCGCCACGCAAGGCGCTGTTCCTGGATCGCGATGGCGTGATCAACATCAACCATGGCTACGTGCACACGCCCGACGATACCGATTGGGTGCCGGGCATCTTCGAGCTGGTCGCCGATGCGCATGCGCGCGGCCACGGTTGCATCGTGGTCACCAACCAGGCCGGGATCGGCCGTGGTCTTTACGACGAGGCCGGGTTTCTCGCCTATACCGCCTGGATGCATGCGCAATTCGCGGCGCGCGGCACGCCGTTGCTGGCGACGTTCTTTTGCCCGCACCATCCCGACGCCGGCATCGGCGAGTACCGCGCGGATTGCGATTGCCGCAAGCCGCGACCGGGCATGTTGGTGGCCGCGATCGCGCGGTTCGGCATCGATCCATCGCTTTCGATCATGATCGGCGACAAGCAGGGTGATCTCGATGCTGCCGCGGCTGCGGGCGTTCCGGCACGACTGCTGCGCGAAGAGCAATGGGGCGCGGAGTTCGCGCGCATGCTGGGCACGCAATCGTGAGCACGCAGGCGCAGGCACGTCCCGCATGGTCCTGGCTGTTGCTGGCGCCGCTGCCGATCCTGCTGGTCGCGTTCCTGCGTTACCGGCTGGGCGACCACATCGACATCGACTATCGCTGGATGCTCGCGGCGTTCGCGCTCGTGCAGTCGTTGCTTGCGGCCGTCGCGTTGCAGGCGGCCGCGCGCGGCAGCCGCTGGACCTGGGTGTTCCCGCTGGTTGCCGCGATGCCTGCGATGGTCGGCGTGGTCGTATTCGCCGGTCCGCTGGTGTCGCTTGCAGGCCTCCTGCTGGCGCTGGCGGCCCTGGGCATCGGATCGCGGATCGCGGATGGCGACAGCTCGCCCGCGATCATGCTGCTGGTGGGGCTCGCAGTGATCGCGGCATTGGTGGGGTGGCTCCTGCCGTTCCCGCTCCACACGCGCTGGGCGTACCTGCTCGTGGCAGCGCTGTCGATTGCATGGCGCGCACGCGCATTGATCGGGTTGCTGGGCGATGCGGCCACCTCGTTGAGCGACGGTGCGGCACGACACCCGGCCTGGTCGATCCTGGCGATCGCGGCGGCGACCGTCGCCAGCCTGGGCCTGTGGCTGCCCAGCCTCAATTACGACGACAACGCCGTCCACCTGATCCTGCAGTCGCAGTTGCTGGCGGATGGCTATTACCACCTGGACGTGCAGAGCCAGTCATGGGCGGTCGCGCCGTGGGCGAACAACGTGCTGCATGCGGTCGCGGCGATGCTGGCCGGGCAGGAAGCGCGCGCCGCGATGGGTGCGCTGTGGCTGCTGGTCGGCATCGACGGTGCGCGCCGCCTGGCGCTGGCGCTGGGCGGGTCGCCTGCGGTGGCACTGGCCGCTGCCGCGATGTTTGCCGCGCAACCGTTCGCCGGTTACTTCACCACCACGATGCAGGTGGATGGCGCCAGCGCCGCGATCCTGCTGCAGCTTGCTGCCATTGCCGCCATGCCCGCTGCGCAACGCCCGGGGCCGCTCGCGATCGGCGCGATCGGCGGCTTGCTGCTGGCATTGAAGACCATCAACCTGGCGTTCGCCTCGCCATTGCTGCTCTGGCTGGCGTGGTCGTCGATGCCGGGCCTGCGCCTGCGCTGGACGCTGCACATGCTGGCGATCCTGCTGCCGCTCGCGGCATCCAGTTATTGCTATGCGGTGCTGGTGACCGGCAATCCGTTGTTTCCGTTCTTCAATGCCGTGTTCCAGTCGCCGTTGTATCCGCTGGAGAATTTCCGCGACACCAAGTGGATGGCCGGCGTGACCTGGCGCGCGCCATGGGACCTGGCCTTCCACGCGGAACGCTACGGCCAGTATTACGCAGGCGCGTCCGGGTTGGCCGTGCTGGCCACGCTGCCTGCCTTGCTGGTCGATGCCGTGCGCCGCCGTGCACCGCGCTGGCTCGCCCTGTGGGCGCTGGCATGTGCGGTGCTGCTGTTCCTGCAGATGCAGTACCTGCGCTATCTGTTCCCCGCGTACGCAGTGCTGGCCGTCATCGGCGTGGTCGCGCTGGCGCGGCTGCTGGACTGGCGCGGCTTCGTGGTGGCGATGGCCGTCCTGGTCGCGGTGGACGCTGCGTTGATGCCGACCACCAGCTGGATCGTGCGCGCCAATCCGTGGGCGGCGCTGCTGCGCGAAGGCCCGGCCAGCCGCGATGCCCTCATCGCCGAGCTCATGCCGGAGCGTGCACTGCTCGAACGCATCATGGCCCGCGAGCCTGATGCCTGCGTCTTGATGACCGATCCGCGTCGGCCCTTCGTCGGCGTTGGCCGCGGGCGCGCGCTTTCGATGCACCGTCGTTACGATCCGGAACTCTGGCGCGCGCGCAACGCCGCCGAGGCGGATCCGTCCGGACAGGCGTGGCGCACATTGCTGGTGCGCATCGGCGCATCGCACGTGGTGGTGGATCCGGCGAATGCGCCGGTGTTGGCGAAGACGCTTGCGGCCATGGGGTATGTGGTCCTGGATCGCGAACGTTCGATCGAGGTGCGTGCTCCCGCCAGCGAAGGCATGCGCCGCTGCTCGCCGGGGTTGCAATCATCGCGGGACAGGTCGGGTACGCTGTCGCCCATGCAGGAAGAGAAGCCATGACGACCGTCGCATGCCCGGTCTGCCGTGCCGGCCGCAGCAGCCTGCATGCCTCCATCGATGGCCATCCGTATTTCAGTTGCGCCGGTTGCGGTTCCATCCACATCGATCCGAAGGTGATCGACATGCTCGATGGGGGTGGCTCGCTGGTCGGCGACTACACGGAGGAATATTGGGAGCAGGAGCGGGTGGGTGCGATCGAACGCGCCTCCGGGGTGTCGCTCTGCCGGGCCGGTGAAGCAGTGCTGTATTGCCGGCGACCCGTTCGCCGATTCCTCGACCTAGGTGCCGGCCCGGGCTTCCTGCTGCAGGAGTTGCATCGACTGATCGACCCGTCGGCCTCGATCTTCCATGGCGTGGAGAAGTATCCGCCGCCGTATGCCGCCGCTGGCCCGAATTTCCATGTGGGTGGCATCGAGGTCCTGCAGGATCGCTTCGACGCAGGTGTGTGCATCGAGGTCGTCGAGCACCTGACCCCGCGCATGCTCGACAGGATGCTGTCGGACCTGGCCCTCGTCAGTGAGCCGGGCAGCTTGTGGTTATTCAATACCGGCATGCCGGAGTACGTACGCAACGAGGATCCGGCCTACCTGGATCCCACCCACCGCGGCCACATCATCAGTTACTCGCTGGCGGGCGTGACCCCGTACTTCCAAGCCCACGGCTTCCGCGTGAGCGCGTTGCCGGGGCGGTCGTTCGGATTCTTCGTGGAATACCAGCCGACGGAAGATCCACCGTTCGATGTGCGGCTTTACCAGCCGGTGGCCGAAAACCTGGCGCTCTTGCAGCGCAACGGTTTGCTGCACCAGGCCTCGTTCGAGGCGGCGCGCTCCTATTACTACCAATCCGAGTACCTGGTCCGGACGCAGTGGGCGCTGTCGTTGAAGGCGCAGTTGCAGTGGGGATGAACGCGCTTCGCGGCTGAGCTAGGGTCAGGGGGCGCAGGGCGGGCGCATGGCGTCCAGGGGGAGTCAACGATGAGCGAATATTCAGAGCGTCTGGAACAGGAGCGTGCGCGTTTCGACGCCGACCTGTGCGTGCATGACCTGCCGGCCATTTTCCATTACTGGGCCAACGCGTATCCGCGCGTGATGCTCAACACCCACGGTTACGACAACATCGTGGATTTCTTCGTCATCGAGATGGCCGGGTGGATCGAATCGGCTGGGAGACCGTTGCGGGCAGTGAGCGTAGGTGCCGGCGATTGTGCCCACGAGATCGACGTCGCGAAGGGATTGCTGGCGCGGGGATCGGAGGATTTCAGCATCCTTTGCCTGGACATCAGCGAGGGTGCGTTGGGGCGTGCGGGCGACGCGATCCACGCGCAGGGCCTCGAAGGCCGGGTCGCCACGATGGTCCACGACTTCAACCAAGGCTTGCCCGATGGTGATTTCGACGTCGTGATCGCCAACCAGTCGTTGCACCACGTCGTCGAACTTGAACGCCTGTTCGATTCGATCGTCGACCGCATCGGTGATGCGGGCTGCTTCCTGATCTCTGACACGATCGGCCGCAACGGCCACCTGCGCTGGCCGGAGGCGAAGGAACTGGTCGACGAGGCATGGCAATGGATGCCGCCCGGGTACCGCTACAACCACCGGCTGCAGAGGCAGGAGGACGATTTCCTCGACTGGGATTGCTCGCAGGAGGGGTTCGAGGGCATCCGCGCCCAGGACATCCTTCCGCTCTTGCTGGAGCGGTTGCAGCCCAGCGTATTCCTGGCCTGGGGCAACATCATCGACGTGTTCATCGACCGCGGATTCGGCCACCACTTCCGCCGGCAGACGGACTGGGACCTGCATTTCATCGACAGGGTGCAGGCCATGGACCATGCGGCCATCGCATCGGGCCGGATCAGCCCGACGCATATGCTCGCCCGGTTCCAGAAAACGGCCGAGCGCTGTGTGCACGAGGTGGGGATCGGGCCCGAGCAGGCGCTCAGGCGTCCAACCGCCTCCACGTCCTGACCGGATCACACTGCA
>DAOOCX010000141.1:0-1857 GCA_035408605.1 Thermomonas sp.
GCGTTCGGCATGTTCGCCACCCCGTTCATCATGTTCTTCGTCCTGTGGCATTCGAAGAAGCATGGCGTCGTCGCCGAGGCGCGTGCGTGGGAAGGCGCGAAGGGCCTTGAGTGGACGGTGCCGTCGCCGGCCCCGCACCACACCTTCACCACCCCGCCGGTGATCGGCCCGGGCGACCTTGCCCACGGCGACATCAGCCACTGAGCCTGACCCGATGACCGCCGGCCCCGACATCGCCAGCGACAACCTCGACCTGCGTCGCCGCCGTGCGCGCCGGACGGCGTTGCTGTTCGGCGGGATCGCGGTGGCGGTGTACGTGGGCTTCCTGTTGTCGGGCGTGGTGGGCCGGTGAGCCGGTCCACCGCGAAGAGCTTCGGGGTGCTGAAGCTCGTCGGCGTGTCGCTGGCGGCGTTCGGCTTCGCGTTCTCGCTGGTGCCGCTATACCGGATCGCCTGCGAGAAGGTGTTCGGGGTGCGCCTGGAGCAGGGCCCGGCGTCGGCCAGCGCCACGGCCGTCGCGCCGAAAGAGCGCTGGGTGACCGTGCAGTTCGACGGCGGCGTGAATTCCAAGCTGCCGTGGCAGTTCGCGCCGGCGCAGGCCAGCATGCGCGTGCAGGTCGGCCGCCAGTACGAAGCGGAATACTCCGCCCGCAACACCTCCGACCGCGCGATCGTCGGCAACGCGGTGCCCTCGGTGGCACCGGCGCGCGCCTCGGGTTACTTCAGCAAGACCGAGTGCTTCTGCTTCACCGCGCAGACGCTGGCCGCCGGCGAATCGCGCGAGATGCCGGTGCGCTTCATCGTCGATCCCGGCTTGCCGGCCGGGGTGAAGACGATCACCTTGTCCTACACCTTCTTCAAGAACGACACCCTGACCGCCGCCCTCGGCGCGGGCCAGGGCCATGCCGGCGTCCACGCGGCACCCTGACCACCTCGATCCACGAACCATCGGAACCGCCATGGCGAACGCCCACGCAGACCTCCACCACGACGACAGCCACCACGGCAGCCACGGCCAGGACGTCTATTTCGTCCCGCATGGCAGCAAGTGGCCGGTGTTCGCCTCCGTCGCGCTGTTCGTCACCATGGTGGGCTTCGCCAGCTGGCTGAACGAAGTGAGCTGGGGCAAGGCCACGTTCTATGTCGGCCTGGCCGGCCTGCTGGCGATCCTGTTCAAGTGGTTCGGCGACGTCATCCGCGAGTCGCTGGCCGGCCACTACAACAAGCAGGTCGACACCTCGTTCCGCATGGGCATGGTGTGGTTCATCTTCTCCGAGGTGATGTTCTTCGCCGCGTTCTTCGGTGCGCTGTTCTACGCGCGCCAGTTCGCGTTGCCGTGGCTCAACGGCGAGGGCGACGGCGGCGCCACCCACAGCATCCTGTGGTCGAGCTTCAGCGGCGGCTGGCCGAGCAACGGCCCGGGCGCGATCGGTGGTCACTACCAGACCATCCCGGCGTGGGGCCTGCCGCTCCTCAACACCCTGATCCTGCTGACCTCGGGCGTGACCATCACCATCGCCCACCATGCGCTCAAGGAAGGCAAGCGCGGCATCCTGCTGCTGTTCCTGGGCCTGACCGTGCTGCTGGGCTGCACCTTCCTGTTCTACCAGGCGGAGGAATACATCCACGCCTACCACGAGCTCAACCTGACCATGGGCTCGGGCATTTACGGTTCCACCTTCTTCATGCTCACCGGCTTCCATGGCGCGCACGTGACCCTGGGCACGCTGATGCTGGCGATCATGTGGCTGCGCTGCGCGAAGGGCCATTTCAGCAAGGACAACCATTTCGCGTTCGAGGCGGTGGCCTGGTACTGGCACTTCGTCGACGTGGTGTGGCTGGGCTTGTTCCTGTTCGT
>DAOOCX010000141.1:1957-5698 GCA_035408605.1 Thermomonas sp.
TGCCGGCCTTTGTGTCTTCGAAGCAAGTGACTCAGTTCGGGTTGGCGCCGACCCCGTGCGGGGTGATCCAGCCCATCTTGATCGCCAGCACCACGAACAGGATCAAGGCCACGCTCAGGCCGATGCGCTTGGTCAGTGAATTGACGGTGCGCTTGGTCTGGCCCTTGTCCACCAGCATGTAATACAGGCCGGCGCCGAGGTTCCAGAGGATGAGGATCAACACGCCAACGATGAGCAGGGTTTTCAGCGAATCGCTCATGCTTGTCTCCGCGATGCGGACCGCCCGCATGTTCCGCGCATTATCGCAGCTGCCGCGATGAGTCCGCGCGCGCTCAACCTGTCGCTTGGCTGGCTGCTCGCCGTGCTGGCGATGGCCGCGTTCGCCCTGGCCGGCCGCTGGCAGCTGGACCGCATGCACCAGAAGGAAGCGATGCTGGCCGCGGCCGCCACCGCGCTTGCGCAGGGCCAGCCGCAGCCGTTGCTGCTGGCATCCGATCCCGGCCGCCGCGAGGCCTACGACCGCGCCGAAGGCGCGGGGCGCATCGCCAACGCCACCGTCTGGCTGGACAACCAGATGCGCGAAGGACGCAGCGGCGTGCGCATGTACTGCGTGCTGTTCGCCGACGAGGGCGTGCAGCCGATGCTGCTCGATGCCGGTTGGTGGCCGCTGGATGGCCGGCGCACCTTGCCTGCATTCGGATGCCCGGCGGGCGATGCGCAAGCGGTGCGTGGCCTGCTGGCACCTCCGCCGTCCACCGGCATCGTCCATGGCGAGCCCATGGCGCCGTCCGGGGACGCGCGCTGGCTGGCTGCGCGGCTCGACCTGCCGGCGCTGTCGCGTGCGCTGAAGCTGTCGACCGGCCTCGCACCGCGCGTGCTGCGGCTGGATCCCGAGCGCAAGACGGACGATGCCGGGGTGATGCTGGCGCCCGGCGAGCGCGACCTCGACATCCTGGCCAACACCCTGACCCCGCAGCGCCACCTTGGCTATGCGGTGCAATGGTTCGGCCTGGCGATCATGGTGCTGGTGGTCGCGCTGGTGCTGACCCTGAGGAAGAAACGATGATGGAGCTGACACCTGCGCAGCGGGCGATCCGCCGCCGCAACCGCAACATGCTGGTGGGCCTGTTCGTGCTGTTCTTCGGCGGCATGCTGGTGGCCGGGCTGCTGCGCTTTTCCGGCTGGCGACCGGAGGGCAGCAAGAACAAGGGCGAACTGCTGCAGCCGTACGGCGACCTGCGCGCCTACACGCCGACGCTGGCGAACGGCGGCGCTTACGGCTGGAAGGACGAGCCGCGCATCTGGCGGATCGTGGCGATGCCACGGGATTGCGCGACGTCGCGCGCGGCCGAGTGCAAGCGCCTGCTCGCCGATTTCGACAAGGTCTGGCGGCTGATGAGCAAGGACGCGGACCGCGTGCACGTGCTGTGGGCGGGCGACCTGCCGCCCGGCGTCGCGGTGCCTCGCGAGGTGCGCCAGCTGCGCGCGGACGACGGCCTGCGCGCCGGCCTGGCCCGCTGGGACGATGCGAGCGGTGACGCCGCCTGGCTGGTCGATCCCAATGGTTTCGTGGTGTTGCGCTACGCTCCCGGCTTCGACCCGGGCGACCTGCGCAGCGATCTTGCCCGCCTCCTGAAGATCAACTGATCCCGATGAATTCCAGCACGCCTGCCCAACGCACGACCTTGAACAAGCCGTCGCTTCACAAGCCGGCCCTGTACAGGCATTTCCATCGCATCGCGTGGCTGGCGGTCGCGCTGGCATCGTGCGTTATCGTGTTCGGTGCGTTCGTGCGCCTGTCCAATGCCGGCCTCAGCTGCCCCGACTGGCCCACCTGCTACGGCAAGGCGGCATGGCCGACGCACGCGGAGCAGATCGTCGACCACATCGCCACCGAGATCCGCCCGGTCGAGCCCAGCAAGGCCTGGCGCGAACAGTTCCATCGGCACATCGCCGCCGGGCTGGGCCTGCTGGTGTTCGCGCTGGCGCTGCTGGCCGCCCGCCGCCGGCGCTTCGGGATCGCCCAGGTCCTTGGCGCGGCCGCGCTGGTCGCCATCGCCATCCCGCTGTACATGCAGGGCCAGCACGTGGCGTCGTCGGTGCTGGTCGCGATCGCGGAAGCCGCGCTGCTCTGGGCCGCGCTGCGCTGGAGCAACATCGACCTGGCGCGCACCGCGGTGCTGACCCTGGCGGTGATCATCTTCCAGGCCATGCTGGGCATGTGGACGGTGACCTGGTTGCTGAAACCGGTGGTGGTCATGGCCCACCTGGTCGGGGGGCTGACCACGTTCTCGTTGCTCACCTGGATGGCATGGCGCGCGACCGACATCCCGATCCAGGTGGCAGGTGCGGCGAAACTACGCCGGCTGCTGATCATCGGCTTGCTCCTGCTCGGCGTGCAGATCGCGCTGGGCGGCTGGACCAGCGCGAACTACGCGGCGCTGGCCTGCGGTACCGATTTCCCGAAGTGCGCGGGCCAGTGGTGGCCGCCGCACGACTTCCGCGAGGGCTTCGTGCTATGGCGCGGGATCGGCGTGGATTACGAAGGCGGCATCCTCGACAACCAGGCACGCATCGCGATCCAGCTGGCGCACCGGTTGATGGCCGTGCTCGTGTTCGGCCACCTGCTGGTGCTGGCGATCCGCCTGCTGCGCAGCCCGGGCCTGCGCGGCTGGGGCAGCCTGCTGGGCACCTTGCTGTTCGTGCAAGTCGGGCTGGGCATCGCCAACGTGGTGATGTCGCTGCCGCTGCATGTCGCGGTGCTGCACAACGCCGGCGCGACCGCCCTGCTGTTCGTGCTGGTGTCGCTGCTGGCGCGGGTGCGCGCGCCTGACGCATGAGCAAGGCCGTGCCATCGCCCGGATCGCAGTACTGGGCGTTGACCAAGCCGCGCGTGGTCGCGCTGATCGTGTTCACCGCGATCATCGGCATGTTGCTGGCGATCCAGCCCGGCGACGAATGGCCGTGGCTGCGATTGCTGGCCGGCAGCATCGGCATCTGGCTGGCCGCGGCCAGCGCGGCGGCGATCAACCACCTGCTCGACCAGCGCATCGACAAGGTGATGGCGCGCACCGCCGACCGTCCGCTGGCCACCGGCACGCTGCGCCCCATGCAGGTGCTGGCGTTCGCGATCGCGCTGGGCGTGGCCTCGATGGCGATCCTGCTGCTGCTGGTCAATGCGATCACCGCAGTCCTCACGTTCGCATCGCTGATCGGCTACGCCTTCGTCTACACCGGCTTCCTCAAGCGCGCCACGCCGCAGAACATCGTGATCGGCGGCATCGCCGGCGCCGCGCCGCCGCTGCTGGGCTGGGCCGCGGTGACGGGCATGCAGAATCCGCGCGACTGGGAATACGCGCTGCTGCTGGTGCTGGTCATCTTCGTGTGGACGCCGCCGCATTTCTGGGCGCTGGCGATCTTCCGGCGCGAGGATTACGCGCGCGCGCTGGTGCCGATGCTGCCGGTGACCCACGGCGTGGAATACACACGCTGGCAGATCCTGCTGTACACCGTGCTGCTGGTGGTCGCCACGATCCTGCCGTGGGCCACGCACATGAGCGGCGTGTTCTACCTCGGCGGCGCGCTGGTGCTGGGCGCGGTGTTCCTCTGGTATGCGTGGAAGCTGCTGGATCCGCCCGACGAGTTCTTCGCGATGCGCGCGTTCAAGTACTCCATCGTCTACCTGATGGCGCTGTTCGCCTTCCTGCTGCTCGACCATTGGCTGCTGCCGTTCCTGCAGCC
>DAOOCX010000142.1:0-5671 GCA_035408605.1 Thermomonas sp.
GGCCGATCTCCGGATACTGCCGGCATTGTGTCATGGCGCCCCGGCGCCGCAGGGAACCGAACCACGATGTCGATCTTCCGCAATCCCCTCTTCACCCGCTTCAATCGCGTCCGTTTCGCCAGCTTTGGCGCGCCGCGTCGCCCCCGCCATCCATTCCTGCGCCTCGCACTGGGACTGGTCGGCGTGGCGCTGCTGATCGCCCTGTTGTTCGTCAGCGTATTCGTGGGCATCGCCATGCTGGCGGCCGGCATGCTCTTTCGCTTGTTCCGGCAACGCCGCGCGCCGATGGCCGCGCGCGCGGGCAGCATCGACGCCGATTACCGTGTCGTCGGCAAGGCGCAACTGCCGCTCGCGCATTGAATGGATAGCCCGGCACCCGGCGACCTCGTCGCAGCCGCGCCGACCCCGCGCATCCCTGTTCGCGACCGCGGCGGCAACCTCCTCGGCACGTTCCCGGTACGGCGCATCTACTGCGTCGGCCGCAACTTCGCCGACCACGCACGCGAGATGGGTGCCACCGCGCCGGCATCGAAGGCCGAACGCGGCAACCCGGTGTTCTTCATGAAGCCGGCCGATGCCATCGTCATCGACGGCGTGGTGCCATATCCGCCGGGCACCTCCGACCTGCACCACGAGGTCGAGCTGGTCGTCGGGCTGGGCACGGACGCGCCTGCAGGCGACCTGCCGCTCGACGTCGCAGCCTCGTTGGTATTCGGCTACGGCGTGGGCCTGGACCTGACCCGTCGCGACCTGCAGGCCGCCGCGAAGGCGAAAGGCCTGCCCTGGGACACCGGCAAGGGCTTCGATCATTCCGCGCCGGTCAGTGACCTGCTGCCCGCAGCCGATGCCGGCGACATCGAGTCGCTGGCACTGTCGCTCGACGTCAACGGCGAGCGCCGCCAGCAGTCCAGCCTCGACCAGCTGATCTGGAACGTGCCGGACATCCTGCACGAGCTCTCCAAGCTCTATGCGCTTCGCGCGGGAGACCTGGTGTTCATGGGCACGCCGGCCGGCGTGGCGGCATTGCAAGCCGGCGACACCTTCGATGCGCGGCTGGGCGACATCGCGCGATTGCAGGGTCACATTGCGCAGGCAGCGGTGTAGGCTCGCCACACGCCAACCCGACCTGACAGGAGCACGCGATGGGCATGATGACGGAGTTCAAGGAATTCGCGATGCGCGGCAACGTGATCGACCTCGCCGTCGGCGTGGTGATCGGCGCCGCATTCGGCAAGATCGTCACTGCGCTGGTGGACAAGGTCATCATGCCGCCGCTCGGGCTGCTGATCGGCGGCGTGGATTTTTCGAAGATGGCGATCGTCCTGAAGGACGCGACCGTCGATGCCGCAGGCAAGGACGTACCCGCCGTCGTATTGGCATATGGCGAGTTCATCAATGCACTGGTCCAGTTCGTGATCGTGGCCTTCGCCATATTCCTCGTGGTCAAGGCGATCAACCGCATGCACAAGAAGCCCGAGGAAGCCCCGGCCGCGACCCCGGAAGACGTGCTGCTGCTGCGCGAGATCCGCGATTCGCTGAAGAAGTAGCCGCGCGACTTCCAGCACATCCGACCCGAAGCCGCGAGCCTTACACTCGCGGCTTCGTCGTTTCCGGGATCCGCCATGCGTCGCACCCTGCTTGCCGCTGCCCTCTCACTGCTGGTCGCGCTGCCGTTGCAGGCACAACAGCCCACGCGGATCGGCGATGCGGCAATGACGCAGGCCGTCACGCTGCGCGAGCGCGCATTGGCCGACGACACCGGCTGGAAGGTCGTCGAATCGCTGACCACAGAAGTCGGCCCGCGCCTGGCCGGCAGCGAGGCCGATGCGCGCGCGGTGGAATGGGCGAAGGCCAAGTTCAAGGCGCTGGGCTATGACAAAGTCTGGACCGAGCCGGTGACCTTCCCGAAGTGGGAGCGCCGCAGCGAGTCCGCGCGCATCGTCGGTGCGCACGCCCAAGCGCTGCACGTGACCGCGTTGGGTGGCAGCCCGGGCGGCAAGGTGGAGGCCGAGGTGGTGCGTTTCGAATCGCTCGAGGCGCTGGAGAAGGCCGCGCCCGGATCGCTCGCCGGCAAGATCGCCTTCATCGATTACCGGATGACCCGCGCGAAAGATGGCCGCGGCTACGGGCCCGGCTCGCGCGTGCGCAGCGGCGGGCCATCGGCGGCGATCCGCGCCGGCGCGCTCGCGTACGTGATGCGCTCGGCCGGCACCGACTCGCATCGCAACCCGCACACCGGCATCACCCGCTTCGATGACGGCCTGAAGCCGATCCCCTCCGCGGCGTTGTCGTTGCCGGACGCCGACCAGCTGGCGCGCCTCGTCGCGCTGGGCCAGGTGAAGATCGCGCTCGACCTGGACTGCGGCTGGAACGGCGAATACACCTCGCAGAACGTGATCGGCGAAATCACCGGGCGCTCGAAGCCGGACGACGTGGTGGTGATCGGCGGACATCTCGATTCGTGGGACCTGGGCACCGGCGCGATCGATGATGGCGCGGGCGTCGCCATCGGCATGGCCGCCGGGCATCTGATCGGCACGCTGCCGAAGGGGCAGCGACCGGCGCGCACGATCCGCGTGGTGGCGTTCGCCAACGAGGAACAGGGCTTGTATGGCGGACGCGCCTACGCGCAGAAGCACGCCGCCGACCTGCGCAAGCACCAGCTCGGCGCGGAAAGCGACTTCGGTGCGGGCCGCATCTATGCCTTCGCGGCGAAGACGCCCGATTACGCGAAAGAGGCCGTTGCACGGATCGCGCAGGCGCTGGCACCGCTCGGCATCGAGCACCGCGAAGACGGCGAAGGCTGCGGTCCCGACCTGTCGCCGTTCAACGCGATCGGCATGGCCTGCGCCGGCCTGTCGCAGGACGGCACCGACTACTTCGACCTGCACCACACGCCGGACGACACCCTGGACAAGATCGACCCGAAGGCGCTGGCGCAGAATGTCGCCGCTTACACGGTGTTCGCATTCCTGGCCGCCGATGCGCAGGGCGATTTCGGCAGCGCGCCGAAGCCGGCCACGCCCTGACGACCCGCATGGCACCAGTTGCCATGCGAAATCGCCATCGACCTATTCCAGACGCCGCGCGATTGACCCGATAGGCTCCGGGCATCCAGTCCGGGGGCTTGAAGATGCACATCCGCTGCATTTTGTGGCTGCTGCTGTGTGCCTTTTCGTCGTTCGCCGTTGCCGGCGAATCGACGCCGCTGCGGCTCGATTCGCCCGGCGGCAACGCGAGCGTCGAGGTATCGCTGGACCCGCAAGGCCAACCGCACTACGCCATTGCCTGGCGCGGCATGCCAGTGCTGTTGCCCTCGCCGCTCGGCGTGCAACTGGGTGGTGACGACCGCATCGAGCGCGGCCTGCGCGTCATCGACACCACACGCAGCAGCACCGATTCGAGCTACGAACTCGTCGCCGGCAAGACCCGGCATGTACGCGACCACCACCGGCAACTGGACATCACCTTCGCCGATGCGCAAGGACGTCGCCTCGGCCTGATCGTGCGGGCGTACGACGATGGCATCGCCTTGCGCTATCGGCTGCCGCTGCCGCCGCAGGGCGACCTGGTGGTGAAGGAAGACCTCACCGGTTTCCTGTTCCCGCGGAACCTCGCCTGCCACGCACTCAACCTCGGCCGCTTCGGTACCAGCCATGAGGGCGAGTACGACCCGATCCCTGCGTCGCTGATCCGCCCGCATCACCTGATCGAGCTGCCGCTGGTCTGCGGCACCGGCACCGGCACGACGACCTTTGCCATCGCCGAAGCGGACCTCGATCGCTACGCCGGGCTCTACCTCACGGGGCGTGGCGATGGCCGGCTGGGCGTGGAAGCGAAACTCTCGCCGCGACTGGACACGCCGGGCATCGCCGTGCGCATTGCTCGCGATGACGTGGCCGCGAGCGGCCACCTCACGCCATGGCGCGTGCTGATGCTCGGCGATACGCCCGGCGCGCTGATCGAATCCAACCTGATCGCCAGCCTCAATCCGCCCACACCGATCACCGACACCTCATGGATCAAGCCGGGCAGGACCGCGTGGGACTGGTGGTCCGGCGGCGTGGCGCCGGACGTGCCGGATGCCGGCATGAACACCGCGACGATCAGGCGCTACATCGACCATGCCGCAGCACTGAAGCTGGAGTACATGCTGATCGACGACGGCTGGTACGTGGGCAGCACCGGCAATGGTCGCTTCAATGCCGAAGCCGACATCACCCGCGCGATCCCGCAGCTCGACCTGCCGATGCTGATCGACCATGCGAGGCAGCGCGGCGTCGGCATCTGGGTATGGGCGCACTGGCGTTCGCTGGAACCGCGGATGGACACGGTGTTCGCGCAGTACCAAGCGATGGGGATCAAGGGCGTCAAGGTCGACTTCATGGACCGCGACGACCAGGAGATGGTCACGTTCTTCCATCGGTTGATGCGCAGCGCAGCGGCGCACGAATTGATGGTGGACATGCACGGCGCGTACCGGCCCACCGGGCTCAATCGCACCTGGCCGAACTACCTCACCCAGGAAGGCGTGCTGGGCGCCGAGAACAACAAGTGGAGCCGGCGGATCACGCCCACGCACAACCTCACCCTGCCATTCACCCGCATGTTGCTGGGTCCGATGGATTACACGCCGGGTGGCTTCCGCAACGTGTCCGTGGATGCCTTCGAGCCAGCCTTCATTGCGCCTCGCGTGATGGGCACGCGCACCCACCAGCTGGCGATGTTCGTGATCTACGAGAGCCCGTTGCAGATGGTCGCGGACAGCCCTGACGCCTACTTCGATGGCGATGGCAAGCCCGCCCCGGGCACCGATTTCCTGTCGATGGTGCCCGCCAGCTGGGACGAAACCCGGGTGCTGTCCGGCGCGATCGGCGAGCACATCGTCATCGCGCGACGCCGCGGCGACGACTGGTACATCGGCGCGATGACCAACGAGCAGGCGCGCACGCTGGAGGTGTCGCTGGCATTCCTCGGCAGGAGCGGATGGACGGCGACGATCTGGGCGGATGGCGATGCGCCGACGGATGTGCTGCAAACGCAGCAGGTGCTGGCGTCATCGGACACGCTCAGGCTTGCACTGTCCGCAAGCGGCGGCGCGGTGGTGAAATTGTCAACAGTAAAACGCTGATCAGCGCGCGCGACTCGCCCACTGCGAGAGCAATACCGCCGTGGCCGAGGCGACGTTGAGGCTTTCCACCGCGCCGCTGCCTGGAATCGAGAGGCGCAGGTCGCAGGCTTTCGCCAAGTCGGGCGACATGCCTTCGGCCTCCGCGCCGAGGACATAGACCACGCGTTGCGGCATCGCGGCCTTGAACAGGTCGCTGCCGCCGCGCACCACGGTGGCGGCCAGCTTGAAACCGGCGCCGTGCAATTGCGCGATGCTGTTGTCCTCGCGCCCCAGGCGCACGAACGGCACCGCGTCCGCGCCGCCTTCGGCCACGCGCGCCGCCGCGCCCGAAAGCGCCAGCGTGGAATGCTTGGGCAGCAGCACCGCGCCCACGCCGAAATGCGCGGCGCTGCGCAGGATCGCGCCCAGGTTGTGCGGGTTGCCGACGCCATCCAGCCACAAGGCGCATTGCGGGCCGGGGGGCAGTTCGCGCAACCACGTGGTCAGCGACGTTGGTTCCTCGCGCAGCACTTCGGCGACCACGCCTTCATGGTGCGTGCT
>DAOOCX010000143.1:0-5623 GCA_035408605.1 Thermomonas sp.
ACGTCGTTCCCTACATCGACGTGATGCTGGTGCTGCTGATCATCTTCATGGTCACTGCGCCGCTGCTCAACGTCGGCGTGGACGTCAACCTGCCGCAGGCCGATGCCAAGAAGATCGCGGACAGCAAGAAGAAGCCGGTCGTCGTGCAGGTCGCCAGCGATGGCTCGCTGGCGTTGGCGTACGACGGCGTGGATCGCCCGCGCGAGGTCAGCCGCGAGCAGATGGTGGCGATGGTGCAGGGGTTCGTGAGCAAGGATCCGGACCTGGCCGTGTACGTGGCCGGCGATCGCGACGTGAGCTACCAGACCGTCTATGAAATCCTCAGCCTGTTGCAGACCCAGGCCAAGGTGCCGCGTGCCGGACTGATGGGCGAGCCCGTGCAGGCTGCGGGCAAGCCGGGCAAGTGACGGGGCACCGGTGAAGGAATCGCGCACCGACAACAATGTCGCGCTGCTGCAGGCCCTGGGCCTGCATGTGGCGCTGTTCGCGCTGATGTTCGCTGGCCTGCACTGGACGCGCAGTCCGATCGCGGAAGCCGCGCATGGCGACGTCATCGAAGCCGACCTGGTCAGCGTCTCCGACCTCAGCGCGTCGATGCAGCGCGCCCTGCGTCGCGACCCCGAGCCGTTGCCGCAGCCCATCGTCGAACCCGACCCCCTCCCGCCCGATCCCGAGCCATTGCCGGAACCCGTCGTCGAGCCACCGGTCGAGGAACTGCCGCCGCCCGAGCCGGATCCCGCGCCGGTCGAGCAGGAACGCGTGCAGCGTGATGCCGATTCCGCGCAGGTCGCCAAGGTCGACCAGGAGCAGGAGGAAAAGCGCAAGAAGCCGGACCAGGCCGAACTGGATGCGCGCAGGCGGCTGGAAGCACTGGCGGAAATTCGTCGCCAGCGCGCACTGGCGGCCCAGGAACGGACCATGGCCGAGCAGAAGGCCCAGCAGTTGAACGACGCGCGCAACAGTAGCGCCACGCCGTCCCGGCCGCCGCCACCAGGGAATCCGGACAGCCGCCTCGCAGAGAGCGCCGGTTACCAGGTCGCCCTGATGAACGCGATCCTTCGGCAGTGGACGCGCCCGGAGTCGGTGAAGCTCGGCCAGGTCTGCCAGGTCCTGATCCGCCAGATCCCCGGCGGCGAGGTGGTGTCAGTGGAGATTTCGCCAAGCTGTCCGTACGACGAGCAGGGCAGGCGATCGGTCGAAGCGGCCATCCTCAAGGCCTCGCCGTTGCCGTATGCGGGCTATGAGGCGGTCTTCGTTCGCAACCCCGTGCTCAAGTTCCGCGCAGAAGACCTCTGAATCGCCGAAGATGGCGGCTTGGTCCGTCTCCGTTCATCCAGTTTCACGCCGGATGGGCGACCCTGTTCATCTTGTCGACCGCCCGCGAGGCCGCATGATCCGGATTGCCCGTCGCCTGTTTCTCTCGTTCTTCCTGCTGGCGCCTGCATTCTCGGCATCCGCGCAATCGCGCGGCGGGCTGGAGATCGACATCGTCGGGGGCAATGCCGCGGCCCTGCCCATCGCCGTGGTGCCGTTCGGCGGCAACGCCGGCGAGACCGATGTCGACGACATCATCCGCGCGGACCTGGCCCGCTCCGGCCAGTTCCGCACCCTGGCTGAGGCCGGCCTGCCGGAACGCCCGACCCAGGGCAGCGAGGTCGCCTATCCGACCTGGCGCCTGCTCAAGCAGGACTTCCTGCTGGTCGGCCGCAGCGTCCCGGATGGCAGCGGTTACCGGGTCGAGTACGAATTGTTCGACGTGGCCAAGCAGCAGCGCCTGCTCGGTTTCGCGCTGACCGCGCCGGCCAGCGCCATGCGCGACGTGGCCCACCAGATCAGCGACGCGGTGTACGAGAAGATCCTCGGCGTGCCGGGTGCGTTCTGGACCCGCATCGCCTACGTGACCTCGAACGGCCTGGGCCGCAACGCCAAGTACGCATTGATGGTCGCGGACTCCGACGGCTTCAATCCGCGCACGGTGGTGAATTCCACCGAGCCGCTGATGTCGCCGTCGTGGGCACCGGATGGGCGCCGGCTGGCCTATGTCAGCTTCGAGGGCGGCAACTCGGCGGTGTACATCCAGGACATCGCCAGCGGCGCGCGCGAGAAGGTCGCCAGCTTCCGCGGCATCAATGGCGCGCCTAGCTTTTCACCCGATGGCAACCGGCTGGCGCTGACCCTGTCGAAGGGCGGCAATCCCGACATCTACGTGATGGACCTGGGCAGCAAGCACCTGACCCAGGTGACCAATCACTTCGGCATCGACACCGAGCCGACCTGGACCCCGGATGGCGCGGGCCTGGTGTTCACCTCCGATCGTGGTGGTCGCCCGCAGCTCTACCAGGCCCCGGCCGCCGGTGGCAGCGCGACCCGGATCAGCTTCGAGGGCAGCTACAACGCCAGCCCGTCGGTCAGCTTCGACGGCAAGAAGATCGCGGTGGCGCAGGGCGCGGGCAACACCTACCGCATCGCCTTGCTCGACCGCAGCCTGGGCAGCCCGCGCTGGAGCCTGCTGTCGCCCGGTTCGCTGGACGAATCCCCGAGCTTCGCCCCGAATGGCGCGATGGTGCTGTACGCCGCCCGCGAAGGCCGCCGCGGCGTGCTCTACGCGGTGTCGGCCGATGGCCGCGTGCGCCAGCGCCTGGTGTTGGCCGAAGGCGACGTCCGCGAGCCCGCCTGGTCGCCGTATCGCAAGCGCTGACCGTCGCGCATCGCTCACGCTGGCGGACTAGACTGCAAGCCCATTCAGGCCCCTGAACCGATTTGTCGAACGAGGAACTCCCATGAACGCATCCGCTTCCCGCATCGCCCGCACCCTGCTCCTCGCCGCCCTGGCCTCTGCCATCGCCGTCGGCTGCACCAAGAAGGTCAAGGAAGTCCCGCCGACCGACACGGGCGCGAGCACCGGCACCACCACCACGCCGGTCGATGACGGTGGCGCGACGCGTCCGGGCGCCTACGGCCCGAACGACCTCGATACCGATGCCTGCCTGCGCAACCGCGTCGTCTACTTCGACCTCGACCAGGATGCGCTGAAGCCGGAATTCCAGGCCACGATGGCCTGCCACGCCAAGTACCTGCGCGACCGCCCGACCGCGCGCCTGCGCCTGGAAGGCAATGCCGACGAGCGCGGCAGCCGCGAATACAACGTGGGCTTGGGCGAGCGCCGTGGCAACGCCGTGTCCTCCGCGCTGCAGGCCAATGGCGGCTCCGCAAGCCAGCAGACCGTGGTCAGCTACGGCGAAGAGCGTCCGGTCTGCAACGAGGCGGGCGAGGGCTGCTGGTCGCAGAACCGCCGCGTCGAACTGGTCTACAGCGCCAAGTGATGCGCGTCGCAACCACGGCGATGGTATTGGCGGCGATGCTTGCATCGCCGCTGGCGCTGGCCCAGCGGGCGAGCCTGGCGGATCGCGTGGCCGTGCTCGAACAGCGCGCGGCCGGCGACCAGGGCGCCACCGAGCTGGTCAACCAGATGACCCAGCTGCGCAGCGAGGTGCAGGCGTTGCGCGGGCAGATCGAGGAACTGCAGCAGCAGCTCGAACAGGCCAAGCAAGGCCAGCGCAGCCAATACCTCGACCTCGACGGCCGGCTCAACCGGCTGGAGGGCGGGGTGCCGGTAGCGTCATCGTCTTCGTTGCCGCCTTCAACTGCACCAGCACAGGCGGCTCCGGCCGCATCTGCCGGCACGGCCACGGCGTCCGAACCCGTCTCGGGCGCGATGGCCGGGATGGACGAGCGCAGCGCCTATAACCACGCGTTCGAGGCGTTGAAGTCGGGCGATTACGTCGAGTCCTCGCGGCGCTTCCGCGATTTCCTCGCGGTGTTCCCTGGCGGACAGTACGCGCCCAACGCGCAGTACTGGCTGGGCGAGAGTTACTACGTCACCCAGAACTACGCGCTGGCCGGCGACCAGTTCCAGTCGCTGCTGGATCGCTTCCCGACCCACGACAAGGCCCCGGGGGCCCTGCTCAAGCTCGGCTTGTCTCAGTACGGGCTGAAGCAGTACCCCGCCGCCGAGGCGACCCTGCGCCAGGTCCTGCAGCGCTATCCGAATTCCGACGTGGCGCGCACCGCGGACGACCGCCTGCGTGCGATGCAACTCACCGGCGCCCGTTAAACTAGGCCCATGAATGCCGTCGTCGATGCGGCCGCCGCATCGGCGGCCCAGCTCCAGCCCGAGCGGCTGAAACTCACCGAAATCTTCCTCTCCCTGCAGGGCGAAGCCCGCGACGCCGGCTGGCCGACCGTGTTCGTGCGCCTGACCGGCTGCCCGCTGCGCTGCCAATACTGCGACACCGCTTACGCCTTCCACGGCGGCCAGTGGTGGGACATCGACGCGATCCTGGCGGCAGTCGCCTCGCACGGCGCGCGCCACGTCTGCGTGACCGGCGGCGAGCCGCTGGCGCAGAAGCGCTGCCTGGTCCTGCTGGCGAAGCTTTGCGACGCCGGCTACGACGTGTCGCTGGAAACTTCGGGCGCAGTCGACATTGCCGGCGTCGACCAGCGCGTGTCGCGGGTGCTGGACATCAAGACGCCGGGTTCGGCCGAAGTCGACCGCAACCTGTGGGGCAACCTGCCGCTGCTGACGCCGCGCGACCAGGTGAAGTTCGTGATCTGCTCGCGCGAAGACTTCGATTGGGCGAAGGCTGTCGTCGCCGGACATCGCCTGCACGAGGTCTGCGACGTGCTGTTCTCGCCCAGCGCCACGCAGTTGCCGGCACGCGAACTCGCGGACTGGATCGTTGCGGAAAAACTGCCGGTGCGCTTCCAGATGCAATTGCACAAACTCCTGTGGAACGACGAGCCCGGCCGATGACTGCATCCCGCAAACCCGCCGTCGTGCTTGTTTCCGGTGGCATGGATTCCGCGGTGGTGCTGGCGATCGCCCGCGAGGCCGGCTTCGACGCGCATGCGCTCAGCGTGCGCTACGGCCAGCGCCATACGTCCGAACTCGATGCTGCCGCGCGCGTCGCGAGCGCGCTGGGTGCGGTCGTGCACAAGACGGTGCACGTGGACCTGCGCAGCATCGGCGGATCCTCGCTGACCGCCGACATCGCCGTGCCCACCGACGACGACGGCCACGAGATCGGCGTCGGCATCCCGTCCACCTACGTGCCGGCGCGCAACACGATCATGCTGTCGGTGGCGTTGGGCTGGTCCGAAGTGTTGGGCGGTACCGACCTGTTCTGCGGCGTGAATGCCGTCGACTATTCCGGCTATCCGGACTGCCGGCCGGAGTTCATCGAGGGCTTCGAGCAGCTCGCCAACCTGGCCACCAAGGCCGGCGTGGAAGGCAGTCGTTTCCGCGTGCACGCACCGCTGATGCGCATGTCCAAGGCCGATATCGTCCGCGAGGGCCTGCGCCTGGGCGTGGATTTTTCGCAGACCGTGAGCTGCTACCAGGCCGATGCCGAAGGCCGTGCCTGCCGCCATTGCGATGCCTGCCGCCTGCGTGCGCAGGGCTTCGATGAGGCCGGCGTGCCCGACCCGACGCGCTACGTCGACGGCGCCATCGGGTAGAATGCGCGCCCGCGCCGATCGCGCGGCGCCCGATGGGTCGTTAGCTCAGTGGTAGAGCTGCGGACTTTTAATCCGTAGGTCGATGGTTCGAATCCATCACGACCCA
>DAOOCX010000144.1:0-5619 GCA_035408605.1 Thermomonas sp.
CTCGCCACCCGCCACGCCGGCACCCGCAAGTTGCGCATCGCCTACGAACTGGCCGGCCCCGCAGGCGCGCCTGTGGTCTTCGTGGCCGGCGGCATTTCCGCGCATCGGCACGTGGCCGCGAACGCACTGGATCGCGATGCCGGCTGGGCCGAAGGCCTGCTGGATGCCGGCCGCGCGCTGGATCCGGCGAACCTGCGGATCCTCGCGTTCGACTACGTCGGCGCCGATGGCAGCATCGATGCGCCGATCGACACCGCCGACCAGGCCGACGCGCTTGCGCTGCTGCTGGACGCGCTCGGCATCGACGTGCTGGAAGCCTTCGTCGGTTATTCGTACGGCGCGCTGGTCGGCCTGCAGCTCGCCGCGCGGCATCCGCAACGCCTGCGCAAGCTGGTCGCGGTCAGCGGTGTGCATCGCGCGCATCCGTATGCCGCGGCCTGGCGCGCGCTGCAGCGCAAGGCGGTCGCGCTGGGGCAACTGCAATGCGCCGATGAGCAGGGTCTGTCGCTCGCCCGCCAGTTCGCGATGCTGAGTTACCGCACGCCGGAGGAATTCGGCGAGCGCTTCGATGCGGCGCCGAGGCTGTGCAATGGCCACGTGCGCGTGGCCGCCGAGGATTACCTGGACGCGGCCGGCGCGAAGTTCGTCGCCCGCGTCTCTGCCACCGCCTGGCTGCGCCTGTCCGAGTCGATCGACCTGCACCGCGTGGATCCCTCGAGCATCCATGTGCCGACCACCGTGGTCGCCGTCGAAGGCGATCGGCTGGTGCCGATGTCCGATGCGGTCGCGCTGGTCGAGGGGTTGGGCCTGAACGGCCGCCTGCGCGTGCTGCGCTCGCAGTACGGCCACGACGCCTTCCTCAAGGAAACAGACCGCATCGACGCGCTGCTGGCAGGCGAACTGCAGGCGGGCAAGCAACGTCCATCCCCCGTCCACGACGTCAACGATCCGATTGGAGTATCCGTATGAGCCAGGCCCCGACTGCCATTGATGCGCGCCGCGCCACCCGCGCCGTGCGTGCCGGCATCGACCGCGACCCCGCCTACGGTGCGGTCACCCCGCCGCTGGTCCTGTCGTCGAATTTCAGCTTCGCCGGCTTCGCCGAGAAGCGCCAGTACGACTACACCCGCAGCGGCAATCCGACCCGCGACCTGCTGGGCGAGGCACTGGCCGAACTCGAGGGCGGCGCCGGCGGCGTGGTCACCGCGACGGGCATGGGCGCGATCACCCTGGCCCTGAACGCGCTGCTGCAGCCGGGCGACCGGCTGGTGGTGCCGCATGATTGCTACGGCGGCAGCTGGCGCCTGTTCAACGCGCTGGCGAAGAAGGGTGCGTTCGAACTGATCACCTGCGACCTGACCGATCCGCGCGCGCTGGCCGAGGCCTTGCAGGAATCGCCGGCGCTGGTCTGGATCGAGACGCCATCCAACCCGCTGCTGCGGATCACCGACCTGCGCTTCGTGATCGATGCCGCGCACAAGGCCGGCGCGCTTGCGCTGGTCGACAACACCTTCCTGTCGCCAGCGCTGCAGCGCCCGATCGAGGATTTCGACGCCGACTTCGTGCTGCATTCGACCACCAAGTACATCAACGGCCACAGCGATGTCGTCGGTGGTGCGGTGGTGTCGAAGGACCGGGCGCAGCACGACCAGCTCAGCTGGTGGGCGAACTGCCTGGGCCTGACCGGCTCGCCGTTCGACAGCTTCCTCACCCTGCGCGGCCTGCGCACCCTGGATGCGCGGCTGCGCGTGCACCAGGAAAACACCGAGGCGCTGGTTGGGTTGCTGGATGCGCATCCGGCGGTCGCGACGCTGTACTACCCGGGCCTGGCCTCGCACCCGGGGCATGCGCTGGCCGCGCGCCAGCAGCACGGATTCGGCGCGATGCTGAGCGTCGAACTGGCAGGTGGGGAAGCCGCGGTGCGCGCCTTCGTCGATGGCCTGCAGTACTTCACCCTGGCCGAGTCGCTGGGCGGCGTGGAAAGCCTGGTCGCGCATCCCGCCACGATGACCCACGCGGCGATGAGCGCGGAGGCGCGCGCGGTGGCTGGCATCTCCGACGGCCTGCTGCGCTTGTCGGTCGGCATCGAACACGCCGACGACCTGCTGGCCGATATCAGCGCAGCGCTCGACCGCGCGCTGTCCTGTCAGGACAAACGCAAGGCCGCGCCGTGAACGCACGGATCGCGCCGCTGCGCGGGTCCAGTCCCAAGCCGGCCCGCGTGGCCCTGCTCGGGACCGGGGTCGTGGGTAGCGTGGTCTGGGCACGGCTGGCCAGTTGGGCCGATACACAGTTCGGCGAGCGGTTGTCGCTGGTGCATGCGGCCAATTCGCGCTTCGCGATCAGCAACCGCGACGGCATCCCCGCGGAAACGAGCGACGTGCTGATGCGCAATCCGCCGCAGGCGAGTTCGCTGGATACGGTGGAAGGCGTGCTGGCTGGCCAGGGCACGCGCATCGTCATCGACGCCACCGCCTCCGAACAGGTCGCGGCGCGCCATGCGCATTGGTTGGCGCGCGGCATCCACGTGGTCACTGCCTGCAAGCTGGGGCAGGGCACCACGTTGTCGCGCTGGCATGCAATCCAGGCAGCGCAGGTCGCGGGCGGCACCCAGTACGGCGACAGCGCCACGGTCGGCGCGGGGCTGCCGCTCTTGCGCAGCCTGCGCGCGCTGCAGGCCGGCGGCGACCGCATCCACGCGATCGCCGGCGTGCTGTCGGGGTCGATGGCGTGGCTTTGCAACGAATACGACGGCCTGCGGCCGTTTTCCGGTTTCGTCCGCCAGGCCGGCGAGGCCGGTTACACCGAGCCCGATCCGCGCGACGACCTCTCCGGCGAAGACGTTCGCCGCAAGTTGCTGATCCTGGCCCGTGCCAGCGGCTATCCGCTGGAAGCCGACGCCGTGCAGGTGGAATCGCTGGTGCCGGAGGCACTGGCTGGTTTGCCGCGCGATGCCCTGGGCGATGGACTGCAGTTGCTCGACGCACCGCTGCGCGAGCGCTACGCGGCGGCGTACCGCAATGGCGAGAAGCTGCGGTTCGTCGGCCGCCTGCAGGCCGGCGGCCTGGCCACGGTCGGGCTGGAGTCGCTGCCCGCCGGGCATCCGCTGGTGGGTGGGGCGGGGACCGACAACCGCGTCGCGATCTGGTCGGACCGCTATCGCGAGCGCCCCCTGGTCATCCAGGGTCCGGGGGCGGGCGCCGATGTCACCGCCGCCGGCTTGCTGGACGATGCGCTCGCGATCCAGGCCGGCGAGGCCGGCGCGGCTCAGGTCTTTTCCGGCAGGCCGAAGAACGCCTCGATCGGCTGAGGCCGCTGGAAGACGTAGCCCTGCGCGTAGTCCACGCCCAACGCGCGCAGGTGCTGCAGTTGCAGTTCGGTTTCCGCCTGCTCGCCGACCGCGCGCTTGCCCAGCAGGTGGGCGATTTCCGTGATCGAACGCACTACCGCTTCCGACAGTCCGGAGTGATCGAGGTCGCGCACGAAGCTGCCGTCGATCTTCAGGTAGTCGACGTCGAGGTCGCGCAGGTAGCCGAACGAACAGAAGCCGGTGCCGAAATCGTCCAGTGCGAAGCGGCAGCCGAGATCGCGCATGCGGCTGATGAAGTGCCGCGTGCGGGTCATGTCGCGTACCACGCTGGTCTCGGTGATCTCCAGGCAGAACTGCTCCGGGCGTAGCGGGCTGCGGCGCAGCCGGTTGGCGAAGTAGTCGCTGAAGTCTTCGTCGGTCAGGGTCGCCGCACCCAGGTTGATGCTGCACTGCTCGACCTTCGCAGCCGCCTCGGGATGCGCTTCCAGCCAGGCGAGGACTTCGCCGCAGACATAACGGTCCAGGCGCGGACCCAGCCGGTAGCGTTCGGCCGCGGCGATCAGTTCCGCCGGCGGGCGCAGGTTGCCCTCGGCATCGCGCCAACGCATCAGGACCTCGAAATGCGCCTGTTCCGGGCGGGGGCTGCGCAGGTCGACGATCGGCTGGCACCACAGCTCGACGCGCCGCTGGTCCAGCGCTTCGCGCGCGGCCATCGCGCTATGCATCAGGCGGGTGCGGACCTGGATGCCCTCGGCGTCCTGCTCGGTCGCGAACAGCCGGTTGCCGCCGAGTTCCTTGGCCTCGAAGCAGGCGGCATCGGTCTTCGACAGGAGTTCGTCGAAGGCCATGTGGGGCGGCTGGCTGGTGGTCAGGCCGATGCTGGCGGTGGTACCCAGGTTCTGCCCTTGCCAGGCCACCCGCATCGCCTCGATCGCGGCCAGCAGGCGGCGGCCGCGTGCGTTCGCACCGGCGGCGTCGAGCCGCGCCAGTACCGCGAACTCGTCGCCGCCGGTGCGTGCGATCAGCGCAGTGTCGTCGAACTCGGCGGTGACCAATGCCGCTACGCCGCGGATCATCTCGTCGCCGGCGACATGGCTGGCGGAATCGTTGACCAGCTTGAAATGGTCGAGGTCGGTGTACAGCAGGGTCAGGGTTTCGGTGCCTTCGGAGAGCGCGGCGCGCGCCTGCTCCTCGAACGCATCGCGGTTGAGCAGGCCGGTGAGCGGGTCGCGGGTGGCGCGGTGGTGGAGTGCGGCCATCGCGTTGAAGCGCTCCTGGTAGGACGCGACCAGCAGCATCGGGATCACCGAATGCACCACCAGCGCGCCCATCATCAGCGAGGTGTCCTGCAGCGTCTCCGGCCGGGAGAAGCCACCCACCCCGAGCCCCAGCATCAGCGCCAGGAACATGGTCACGCCCATCGTCGCGCAGGCGGTGAAGATCGGTGGATACCGCGCTGCCGACCAGAGCAGCAGGGCCAGCGGCAGGCTGGCCAGCGCCAGCGGGTACATGCTGCCCTGGCGACCGATGTAGAACGCAGCCAGCATCGCCATGAACATCAGCAGCGCCCACATCACCCGCTCCTGCCGCCCGCCTTCCGGTGGCATGGCATGGGCCGCGTTGCGACGGTTGATGTTGAACAGGAACAGCAGGCTGGGGGTGACCGCGGTGACGCCGAGCAGGTCACCGAGGAACCATTGGGTATAGACCCGCACGAGCTCGTTGGACGGGACCATCCCGGACCGCAGCATGCCGAGCGTGCCGATCCCGGCGCTGATCAGTCCCAGCAGGATGCCGCCGCGCAGCAGCAGCAGCCCATCGTTGATGCGGAATTGCAGCTGCTTGCGGCGGTACTGCACGTAGGCGCAGACGAGCACCGTCGCCACCGAGTTGCTGGCCACCGAATACAGCAGGAAGGTGCTTGGCACCGGTACCACGAACAGGTGCAGCAGCAGTTGCGCGATGGCGATCGTCGGCGCCTGCTTGAGGCCATAGCGCAACACCGCGGCGTAGCCGATGCCGGCAGCGGGCCAGAACAGGGTGACGTCCGCCGGGGTGCGCAGGTAAAGCACCGCGATCACCGCCCCGGCGAAGTACAGCCCGGTCAGCAGTGCTCCCCGTAACACGCTCGCCAGCAAGGCTTGCATGCATTCAGTCTAGACCGGGAATGCCCCGCGGTGTCACCACTCTCGCGTCAGGTTGCGATCTCAGCACTCGATCACGTTGACCGCCAGCCCGCCCCGGCTGGTTTCCTTGTACTTGTCCTGCATGTCGCGGCCGGTGTCGCGCATGGTCTTGATGACCTTGTC
>DAOOCX010000145.1:0-5613 GCA_035408605.1 Thermomonas sp.
GCTGGAAGTCACCTTCGATTACTGGGTGCGGATCGCTGCAGAAGTGCGCGCGACCGGTGCCCGCAAGTTGCTGGTAGTCGACGAGATGCAAGGCGAGGTCATGACCGACGCGGACCTCGAGCGGTTCTTCGCCGGCATGAGCGGGCGCGGGTTGGAAGGCCTGCGCATCGCCTACGTCGAGGGCCGCCCGGACCAGATGCAGCGCATCGAATTCGTCGAGCAGATGGCGCTGGAGCGTGGCTACACGATCCGGGTGTTCGGCAACGAGCGCGACGCGGTGTTCTGGCTGCGCCACGGCTTGCGGTAAGCGCCGGCCACGCCGGCGCGCGCCTCACTTCTCGACGAAGGCGCGCTCGAACACGTACTCGCCCGCGGTGCCGATGCGGGGCGAGGCGGTGAAGCCCCGGCGATCGAGGATGCCGCGGAAATCCGCCAGCATCTGCGGGCTCCCGCAGATCATCGCGCGGTCGCGCGCGGGGTCGAGGTCTTCGAGGCCCAGGGCCGTCGCGATGCGGCCCTGGTCGAGGTGGTCGGTGATGCGGCCCTGGTGGTCGCGGCCGTTGTACGTGAACGGTTCGCGCGAGACCGCCGGGTAGTACAGCAGGCGGTCGCGCAGGGTGTCGCCGAGCAGTTCGTGGTTCGGCAATTCGCGTTCGATGTAGTCGCGGTAGGCCAGGTCCTCGGCGCCGCGCACGCCGTGGCAGAGCACCACGCGTTCGAAGCGTTCGTAAGTCTCCGGATCCTTGATCACCGACAGCCACGGCGCGAAGCCGGTACCGGTACCCAGCAGGTAGAGGTTGCGGCCTGCGTGCAGGTCGGAGACCAGCAGGGTGCCCGTGGGCTTGCGGCCGATCAGGATCGAATCGCCGGGCTGGATGTGCTGGAGGCGCGAGGTCAGCGGGCCGTCCTGCACCTTGATGCTGAAGAACTCGAGTTGTTCTTCCCAGTTCGCGCTGGCGATGGAGTACGCGCGCATCAGCGGCTTGCGGCTGCCGTCCGGCTGCTCGACCTCCAGCCCGATCATGACGAACTGGCCGTTATCGAAACGGAAGCCGTCGTCGCGGGTGGTGGTGAAGCTGAAGTACGCGTCCGTCCAGTGACGAACGTCGAGCACCGTCTCGGTGCCGAACGGGGAGGCCATGCGGGGATCTGGGGAAAGCGGGGCAGGCCGCCATTTTACGCTGCGCCGCAGCGAGGCGTTTGACCTCGCGCAAACGGGGTTCAGGGCGCGGCGGGCGGCACCAGCTCCAGCAACTGGCCATCGTCCTCGTCGGTGAGCACGTAGACCTTGCCATCCGCGGAGACCCGCACATCACGGATGCGCTTGCCCAGGTCGCCGAGCAGGCGCTCTTCGGAGACGACCTTGTCGCCGTCCAGGGTCAGCCGGATCAGGTTGCGATCCGCCAGCGCGCCCAGCAGCAGGCTGTTGTTCCAGGGGTGCCTGGGGCGGCCGACGAAGAACGCCATGCCGGACAGGCCCGGCGACTTCTCCCAGACGTGATGCGGCTGTTCCATGCCGGCCTTCGCCTTGCCTTCGGCTTCGGGGATCTTCAGGCCGGAATAGTTGATGCCGTGGGTGATGACCGGCCAGCCGTAGTTCTTGCCGGCCCGGGGCAGGTTGAGTTCGTCGCCGCCGCGCGGGCCGTGCTCGCTTTCCCACAACGTACCGGTGCGCGGATCGACCGCCAGTCCCTGCATGTTGCGATGGCCGTAGCTCCAGATTGCCTTGCGCACGCCCACGCCACTGGCGAACGGATTGTCCGCAGGCTGGGTGCCGTCGACGTTCAGCCGCACCAGCTTGCCCTGCAGGACTTCCAGGTCCTGCGCCATGGCGCGCTCGTTGCGTTCGCCCTGGCTGATGAAGACATGACCCTTGCCGTCGAAGGCGATGCGCGAGCCGAAATGGTTGCCGCCTTCCAGCTTCGGCAATTGCCGGTAGATCACGCCGACGTCCGTCAATGCGGCATCACCCAAGGTGGCGGTGGCGACCGCGGTGCCGGCGGTATCGCCGTCGCCGGGTTCGGCGAAGCTCAGCCAGATGCGCTTGTTGCTGGCGAAATCCGGATCAAGCACCACATCGAGCAAGCCGCCCTGTCCCTCGGCGAACACAGTGGGGACACCGGTGATCGGTGGCGAAACCGTGCCGTTCGCGGCGATCCGGCGCAAACGGCCGGGACGTTCGGTGACCAGGAAGTCGCCGCCGGGGAGCAATGCGACGGCCCACGGATGTTCAAGCCCGGACGCGATCGGCCGAACCTGCAACGTGCCGGCCTGGGTCGGCATCGACCGCGCGGGTTCTGCCGAGGTGGCCGGCTGGGCAGGCGCCTGCGATTGCGCACAGGCATTCAACGCCAACGACATCGCGATGCAGGTGGAAAGGAGGCGAAGTCGGCGCATTCGGGTTCCTTGTTCAGCGATAGCCTGCGGCCTGCAGTTCGAAGAGTTCGGCATAGCGTCCCCCCTGCGCCATCAATTGTTCGTGAGTCCCGCTGGATTCGACCTTGCCGTCCGCCAGCACCAGGATACGGTCGGCCATGCGCACGCTGCTGAAGCGGTGGCTGATCAGCACTGCGGTCTTGCCGTCGGACAGTTCCTTGAAGCGCTCGAACACCTCGAACTCGCTGCGCGCGTCGAGCGCAGCAGTGGGTTCGTCGAGGATCATCACCTGCGCATCGCGCATGTAGGCGCGGGCGATGGCGATCTTCTGCCACTGTCCGCCGGACAGGTCCACGCCCTCCTTGAAGCGGCGGCCGATGATCTGGTCGTAGCCCTTCGGCAGCGAGGCCACCACCTCGTCGGCCATGCCCTTGCGCGCGGCCAGCTCGACCCGCGCGCGGTCGCCCATCGCCTCGATCAGGCCCACGCCGATGTTCTCCGCGGCGGTGAGGTGGTAGCGCACGAAGTCCTGGAAGATCACGCCGGTATTGGCGCGCAGGTCGTCCAGGTCGTAGTCGCGCAGGTCGCGGCCGTCCAGCAGGATGCGGCCTTCGTCGGGGTCGTACAGGCGCGCCAGCAGTTTCACCAGGGTGGTCTTGCCGGCGCCGTTCTCGCCCACCAGGGCCAGCACTTCGCCGGCATGCAGTTCGAAGCTCAGGCCGCGCAGCGCCCAGCGCTCCGCGCCTTCGTAGCGGAAGCCCACGTTCTCGAACACGAAGCCCTGGCGGATCGGGTCGGGCACCGCGATCGCATCCGGCTTGCTGCGGATCTCCGGTTCGATCTCGAAGAACGAATACAGGTCGTCCAGGTACAGCGCCTGCCCGGCCACCTGCGAGAACCCGACCAGCAGGCTTTCGAGCAACTGGCGCAGGCGCCGGAAGCTGCCGGCCAGGAAGGTCAGGTCACCGATGCTGAAGTCGCCGCGCACCGTGCGCCAGGCGATGTAGGCATAGGCCACGTAGTAGCCGAGCGTGCCCAGCGCGGCCAGCAGCACGCCCCAGAACGCACGCTTGCCGGCCAGCCTGGCGTTGGCCTCGTAGAACTTCTGCGACAGCGTGCGGAAGCGCTCGATGAAGAAGCGGTTGAGGTTGAAGATCTTGACCTCTTTCGCGGTCTCCACGCTGGCCCCGACCTGGCGCAGGTATTCCAGCTGGCGGCGTTCCGGCGTCCACTGGAAGTTGAGCGAGTAGTTGAGCGCATTGAAATGCGATTCGCCGACGAAGGCGGGGATCAGCGCCACGGCCAGCAGCAGCATCAGCCACGGTGCGTAGGCCAGCAGTCCGATGGCGAAGCTGACCACGGTGATCGCATCCTGCGCCTGGCCGAACAGCTGGCCCATCAGGTTCATCCGGCCCATGGTCTGCCGGCGCGCACGATCCAGCTTGTCCTGCAGCTCGGCGTCCTCGAAATCCTCCAGGTCCAGGGTGGCCGCATGTTCCATCAGGCGCACGCTGGTGGCGTTGGTGAAGCGCTCGGACAGCAGGGTGTCGACGTAGCTGGTCAGCCGGCCCAGCAGGTCGGAGCCGATCGCCAGCCCGAATTCCAGCCCCAGCAGGGCCAGCAGGTGGTCGAGCGCGCCCGAATGCCAGGCCGCCGCCAGTTCCTGGCCCACGCCCAGGCCGATCAGGCGGATCGCTTCGTCGATGATCAGCTTGCCGACGTAGAGGGTGGCGATCGGCAGGAAGGCGCGGATCAACCGCAGGCCGATCGAGGCCGTGGTCAGTGGCTTGCTGGTCGCCCAGATCTCGCGCAGGAAGGGCGCGATGTTGCGCATCGCGGCGAAGCGCTGGCGCAGGTTGAGTTGGGCGGCGGGCAGGGGAGGCGGCATGCGCCGATTGTGCGGGAAACGCCCGTGCAGGGCGTTTCACGATGGGCATCGACCTGTTTCAGCGATGCCGTTGCCAAGCGGCATCGCCACAGTGAGCGTTGGCTGGAACACAGGTCCCGCGGAACTCGCGGGACGGGTCATGGGGCGTGATCAGCGCGGTGCTGGCGCCGGCAGTCGTGCGTACAGCGTTTCCGGCGGCAGGCCGAGCGCCTTGGTGACCTGCGCCATGACGTCGTATTCGCGCTGGTCGAGCTTCGAGTCCGAGGCCGCCAGCCGCACCAGGATGTCGTAGAGGCGCTTGGAATCCTCCGAGCCGGGCGGGTGCGCATCGGTGAAGCGCAGCAGCTCGCCCTGCAGGTTGATGTTGCGGTGCATGCCGCGCTCGAACGCTTCCGAGGCGATCCGGCGCGCCGCCATCGACAGGTCGAGCTCGTCCATGAAGCGGTTGGCCAGGTCGGATTCGTGGCTGGTGACCAGGCGGTCGGCCTTGGCCAGGTAGCCCATCGAGCCGAAGAACACTTCGATGACCATCTGCTGGTCGGCGCTTGGCCGCCCCATCGCCAGCATGTCGCCCAGCATCAGGCGCAGGTCGTTGAGGATGCCGCGGATACCCTCGAAGCGCCTGGAAACCTCGTCGTTGCCGCTCATCGTGTCCCCCTCCAGAACATTGGCCGAGCCCCCATCCTGCGCCACCCGCGGCCTGCTGAAAAGGGCGGCGCGATATCATTCGCCTCCCCCCGCGTCCAGCCAGCCAGATCCGTGACCGCCATCAAGCAGGAAGACCTCGTCCAGTCCGTCGCCGACGCCCTCCAGTACATCAGCTACTACCATCCGGTGGACTACATCCGCAGCCTGGCCGCCGCCTACGAGCGCGAGGAATCGCCCGCGGCCAAGGACGCGATGGCGCAGATCCTGATCAATTCGCGGATGTGCGCGGAAGGGCGCCGGCCGATCTGCCAGGACACCGGCATCGTCACCGTGTTCCTGGAGGTGGGCATGGATGTGCGCTGGGACGGCTTCACCGGTTCGCTGGAGGACGCCGTCAACGAGGGCGTCCGCCGCGCCTACCACCACCCCGACAACAAGCTGCGCGCCAGCGTGCTGGCCGATCCGGCCGGCAAGCGCACGAACACCCGCGACAACACGCCGGCCGTCGTCAACATGAAGATCGTGCCGGGCGACAAGCTGGACGTGATCGTGGCCGCCAAGGGCGGTGGTTCCGAGGCCAAGTCCAAGTTCGCCATGCTCAACCCGTCCGATTCGATCGTCGACTGGGTGCTGAAGACGGTGCCGACGATGGGCGCCGGCTGGTGCCCGCCGGGCATGCTCGGCATCGGCATCGGCGGCAC
>DAOOCX010000146.1:0-5604 GCA_035408605.1 Thermomonas sp.
TCGCAGACCCGCGACAAGGACGCGCTGACCAAGGAAGGCGTGGAGAAGGTGCTCAAGGACCTGGCCGACGACGGCTTCGACTACATCGTCTGCGACTCGCCCGCCGGCATCGAGAAAGGGGCGTTCCTGGCGATGTACTTCGCCGACAAGGCGGTGGTGGTGGTGAACCCGGAAGTCTCCTCGGTCCGCGACTCCGACCGCATCCTGGGCCTGCTGGCCAGCAAGACCCGCCGCGCCGAGACCGGCGAGGGCGAGGTCACCGCCTACCTGCTGCTCACCCGCTACAGTCCGCAGCGCGTCGAGAACGGCGAGATGCTGTCGATCACCGACGTCGAGGAAGTACTGGGCCTGAAGACGATCGGCGTGGTCCCGGAATCCGGCGACGTGCTCAACGCCTCCAACAAGGGCGAGCCGGTGATCATGGATGCCGAATCCAACGCCGGCCAGGCCTACGACGACGCCGTCGCGCGCCTGCTCGGCGAACAGCGCCCGATGCGCTTCACCCAGCTGGAGAAGAAGGGCTTCTTCAGCAAGTTGTTCGGGGGCTGACGCATGTCGATCTTCGATTTCCTCAAGCCCAAGAAGACCACTGCGATCACCGCGAAGAATCGCCTGCAGATCATCATCGCGCAGGAGCGCAGCTCGCAAGGCGCGCCGGATTACCTGCCGCTGATGCGCCGGGAGATCCTGGAAGTGATCCGCAAGTACGTGAACGTGGATGTCGACGCAGTCAAGGTCGACGTGGTCAAGGACGGCGACCACGACGTGCTCGACATCTCGGTGTCGCTGCCGGACGGGCGCGCAAGCGCCTGACGGGCCATCCGTCGTCCCGGCGAACGCCGGGATCCAGCATTTCATCTCGCCATGCAGGACGAACCGGACTTCGGCGTTCGCCGGGAGGATGCGTCGATGGTGGAGGCCGCGTCCGTCCTCACCCTCGCCGACATCCATTTCGACGATGCAGCCGCCTTGCTGCATCGCTTCGGATTGTCGTTGCAGCGCGTCGCCGACGGCGCACCGATTCCCGGCAGCTACTGGGGCGAGTGCGAGGCCGGGATCATCGGCAACGCCGTCCATGCCCGCAGCGACACGCCGGTGCATTCGCTGTTGCATGAAGCCGGCCACCTGATCGTGTTGCCGCCGGAACGCCGCGAAGCGGTACACACCGACGCCACCGATTCGATTCCCGAGGAAGACGCTGTCTGCGTGCTGCAGGGCCTGCTGGGCGATGCCTTGCCGGGTGTCGGCCGCGACCGCGTGCTCGCCGACATGGACCGGTGGGGCTACACCTTCCGCCTGGGTTCCGCGCGCGCCTATGTCGACCACGATGCCGACGATGCGTGGGCGTGGCTGCAAGCACGCGGACTGGTCGACGCAGCGCGCACCCTGCTCCTCCCGCCTATCCGCTAGCGAAGCGCGTGGCGGGTAGCGCTGCGCCGGGCCTTTCGGGCCGAGGCAGTGCTTCCGGCCGCATGCTTGCCGAGCCCGCAAGTGCGGTCTAGCCTTGCCCCTCCAGCGCGCCAGCGCCGCCGAGGAACGCACCGTGAAGCCACGCATCGCCCTGCTCGCCCTTGCCATCGTCGGCTCACTCGCGATCACCGCCTGCAAGCGCACGCCCACTCCACCCAGCCCGGCACCCGGGGCGCCTGCCGCAGCCCCCGCCGGCGAAACCGCCGACCAGTTCGTCGCCCGGGTCAACGAGGAGTTCCGCGCGATCAGCGCAGAACTGAACGCGGCGCAATGGCTGTCGAATACCTACATCAATGGCGACAGCGAAATGCTGGCGGCCAAGGCCAACGAACGCTGGTTGACCCAACTCAACGCTTGGATCGCGCAGGCGAAGCGCTTCGAAGGCCAGCAGCTTTCGCCGGACACCGCGCGCGCGATCAAGCTGATCAAGCTGATGACCGCGATGCCGGCGCCGAAGGACCCGAAGCTGCTGCAGGAGCTGACCCGGCTCGCCACCCGCATGGAAGGCACCTATGGCGCGGGCAAGTACTGCACCGGCACCGGCGAGGCGACCACCTGCCGCGACATCGGCCAACTCAGCGAGGTGCTCGCGAAGAGCCGCGACTACGACGCCCAGCTGGACGCCTGGCAGGGCTGGCACACCATCAGCCAGCCGATGCGCAAGGATTACATCCGCTTTGCCGAACTGGTGAACACCGGCGCCAGGGAAATGGGCTTCGCCGATGCCGGCGAGATGTGGCGCTCGGGCTACGACATGAGCCCGGCCGAACTCGCCGCCGAGAGCGATCGCCTGTGGGACCAGGTCAAGCCCCTGTACGAACAGCTGCACTGCTATGCGCGCGGCAAGCTGGATGCGACCTACGGCAAGGACAAGGGCGAGGTGGCCGGCGGCATGTTGCCCGCGCACCTGATGGGCAACCTGTGGCAGCAGGACTGGGGCAACCTGTGGGACCTGATGCAGCCCTACCCGGGTGCCGGCAGCCTGGACGTCAACTCCGCGCTGCAGAAACTCGCCGACGACAAGCTGGGCATCGAGCTCGACAAGCCCGGCGACCGCAACGCCAGCGAAGCCGAGCGGACGTTCGCCGCCCAGCGTGCCGCGGAGCTTGCCACCGCCAAGGAAATGACCGTGCGCGCGCAGGACTTCTACGTCTCGCTGGGCATGCCGAAGTTGCCGGACAGCTACTGGGAGAACTCGCAGTTCATCAAGCCGCTCGATCGCGAGGTGGTCTGCCACGCGAGCGCCTGGGACATGAACATGGCCGGCGACGTGCGCACCAAGATGTGCATCAAGCCGAACGAGGAAGAGCTCACCACCATCTACCACGAGCTTGGCCACATCTATTACGACCTGGCCTACAACCCGCAACCGCCGGTGTTCCAGGGTGGCGCGCACGACGGCTTCCACGAAGCGATCGGCGACACCATCGTGCTGGCGATGACGCCGGCCTACCTGCAGTCGGTCGGCCTGGTCGGCGCGCAGCAGCGGAGCCAGGAAGCGCTGGTCAATGCGCAGATGCGCATGGCGCTGGCCAAGGTGTCGTTCCTGCCGTTCGGGCTGATGATCGACCGCTGGCGCTGGGGCGTGTTCGACGGCTCGATCAAGCCCGACAGCTACAACAAGGCGTGGTGGGATCTGAAGGCGAAATACCAGGGCGTCGCGCCGATCACACCACGCGGCGAGGACTTCTTCGACCCCGGCGCGAAGTACCACGTGCCGGCCAACACCCCCTACACGCGCTACTTCCTTTCGCACGTGCTGCAGTTCCAGTTCTACAAGGCCCTGTGCGATGCCTCCGGCTACCAGGGTCCGCTGTACGAATGCAGCTTCTACGGCAGCAAGGCCGCCGGCGAGAAGTATTCGGCGATGCTGTCCAAGGGCGCGAGCCAGCCGTGGCAGAAGACCATGAAGGAACTCACCGGCGGCGAGAAGATGGATGCCAGTGCAGTGCTTGAATACTTCGCGCCATTGCAGGCCTGGCTGAAGCAGCAGAACGCCGGTAGTGCCTGCGGCTGGAATCCGTCCGGCGGTGCCGCGGCGACGGCCTCCACCAAGGCGGCCTGACGACGACCGCGCTTGCAACACGAAGGCCGGCAGCATGCCGGCCTTCGTCTTCATGGCAGAGCGCGCACGCCTTGCATGCCGAAAGTCACTTGTCCGGCAACCGGGACTTCATGCAGTTTCCCGGTTCCCTCCACGCCGTCCGGTCCCGCCATGCAGCGCATCCCCAAGCTCGCTATCGCCAGCCTGCTCCTCGCCAGTTCCCTGCCCTTCGTGGCCCATGCCCAATCCAGCGGCGGCAACATCGCCGGCGAGGCCTCCGTTGGCGATACCGTGACCATCACCGGCGTCGACACCGGCTTCAGGCGCGAACTGAAGATCGACAAGGACGGCAAGTACCAGGTGCGTCGCGTGCCGACCGGCGACTACATGGTCGTGCTGGTCCACAAGGACGGCTCGATCGATCCTGCCCAGGCCGTCACGGTGCGCGTGGGCAGCACGGCACGCGTGATGGCCCCGAAATAGCCCTTGGCCAACCCGGCCTCGCGCAGCACAGTGCCGATGGACGTGAGGCCAGCAGCTGCTGGCCTCCTGTTTTTTCGTCGCCACGGGCGGATACTCCCCCGATGCACACCCCCGTCGAACTCGCCCCGCAACACCCCGCCACTGCCACCGCGCTGCCGGCGCACTACTACGTCGACGCCTCGATGGCCGCGCGCGACCGCGCGTCGATCTTCGATGCAGCGTGGCAACTGATCGCGCATGTGTCGCAGTTGCGCAACCCCGGCGACCACGTGGTCGCCGACTTCGCCGGCTTGCCGGTGCTCGCGGTGCGCGGCGCGGACGATGCGATCCGGGTGTTCCACAACGTCTGCAGGCATCGCGCCGGGCCGATCGCGCAATGCGACGGACTGGCCGCGAAGTCGCTGCGCTGCCGCTACCACGGCTGGACCTACACGCTGGAAGGCCAGTTGCGCGCGGCGCCCGAGATGAATGGCGTGGAGGCTTTCGATGTCGCCGACATCCGCCTGCCGCAGCTCGCGGTGACGGTCTGGCAGGGCCTGGTGTTCGCCTCCGTCGATGCCACGCGGGCGCCCGGGTTCGATGCCTTCGTCGCCGGCATCGATGCCCGCCTCGGCGCTGATCGCGGGCTGGAGCGCTACGGCAACCATCATCGCGCCAGCTACGACATCGCCTGCAACTGGAAGGTCTATGTCGACAACTACCTGGAGGGTTACCACGTCCCCCACGTGCACCCCGGCCTGAACCGATTGCTCGACTACCGCAGCTATCGCACCGAACTGGAACGCTGGCATTCGCTGCAGTGGAGCCCGCTGGAAAGCGACGCCACGCTCTACGGCAACGGCGACGCGCTGTACTACTGGCTGTGGCCGAACACGATGCTCAACATCCTGCCTGGGCGCATGCAGACCAACACCGTGATCCCGCTCGGCGTCGATCGCTGCCGTGTACTTTTCGACAGTTACTACGCGCCCGATGACAGCGACGCCGGCAAGGCCCGTCGCGAGGCCGACCTCGCCTTCAGCGACGAGGTGCAGCACGAAGACCTGGGCATCTGCGAGGACGTGCAGCGCGGCTTCGCCTCCGGCAGCTACGTGCCGGGCCGGCTGAACCCGCTTCGCGAGTCGGGCGTGCACCATTTCCATGAGATGCTCCGCGCGGCCTATCGCACCAGCGCGATCTGATGTTTTGCTCCCTCCCCTGCTTGCAGGGGCGGGTTGGGGAGGGGTTGATGTCCACCGATGGATCCTCGGCGCCAAGCGCCTCGCACCCCCTCCCGACCTCCCCCTGCGCGCAGGGGGAGGAGAAGAGACCCCTCGGCTTGTGGATGGCCACTGCGCTGGTGGTCGGCAGCATGATCGGCAGCGGCGTCTTCCTGTTGCCGGCGGCGTTGGCGCCGTATGGCGCGGCCAGCCTGGTCGGATGGGCCATCGCCCTCTGCGGTGCGCTGCTGCTGGCCGCCACCTTCGCCAAGCTCGCGGTGCACTGGCCTTGCACGGGCGGACCGTATGCCTACGTGCGCCGCTCGTTCGGCGATGTCGCCGGCTTCGGCATCACGTGGAGTTACTGGATCTCGATCTGGTCGGGCATGGCGGCGATCGCGGTGGCCT
>DAOOCX010000147.1:0-5604 GCA_035408605.1 Thermomonas sp.
CGGTGTCGAGCTCGAGCGCGTAGTCGCGCGTCACCGCCGACGGATCGCCGGAGTCGTCGTCGAGCAGCGGCCGCACGCCGGAATAGCTCCAGACGACGTCGGACGGCACCACGGGTTTCTCGAAATACCGGCTGGCCTGTTCGCAGAGGTAGTCCGTTTCTGCCGCATCGATGCGTGCTTCGCCAATGGGGCCGCGATGCTCGACGTCGGTCGTGCCGATCAATGTGAAATCCCGTTCGTACGGGATCGCGAAGATGATGCGCTTGTCGGGGTTCTGGAAGATGTAGGCGTGGTCGTGGTCGAAGAGCTTGTGCACGACGATGTGGCTGCCCTTGACCAGACGCAGTGATTTCGGCTTGGGTGCGTGAGCATGCTCGCTGAGGAACTGCGCCGCCCACGGGCCGGCGGCATTGACCAGCGCCCGCGCACCGACTTCCAGCGTCTCGCCGGCCGTGCTGGTCAGCCGCAGTTGCCAGCCTTCGGCCCCGCGCCGTGCATCGACGCAGCGCCAGCGGGTCAGCACGCGGGCACCGCGCTCGGCCGCATCGATCGCGTTCAGCACGACCAGCCTCGCGTCATCGACCCATCCGTCCGAATAGACGAAGCCCTTGCGCAAGCCGCGCTTCAAGGGCGCCCCGGCAGGGTGCCGGCGCAGGTCGATGGTTCGTGAGCCGGCCAGCACTTCGCGCCGCGCCAGATGGTCGTACAGGAACAGGCCTGCCCGGATCATCCAGACCGGTCGCATGCCGGGGTCGTGCGGCATCACGAATCGCAGCGGCCACATGATGTGCGGAGCGCTGCGCAGCAGCAGTTCCCGCTCGGCCAGCGCCTTGCGCACCAGCGAAAACTCGTAGTACTCGAGGTAGCGCAGACCCCCGTGGATCAGCTTGGTCGACGAAGACGAGGTGTGCGACGCGAGATCGTCCTTCTCGCACAGCAGCACCTTCTGGCCGCGTCCGGCCAGGTCACGCGCGATACCGACGCCGTTGATGCCCCCGCCGACCACGACCACGTCGTAAGCCGACCGTGGCGAACCGGCGGCGGACAGCGTGGCGGGCCCGTCGATGGGACCGAGGTTCGGCGACTGCGTCAAGGAAGCTCCAGGGAGATGGGCGCGACCGCGGCGGTGCCGGGTCAACGCAAAAAATGTTCGTCTCTGTTCGGTTGTTTTCTTCTTTTTTCTTTTTAAGCCGAAAACGAAAAGCGCGCAAGCAGGAAATCGAGCATGGGCGAATCGGTGGTCTTGGATAAGCTGCTTCGCGGATCCTTGCCGCATCTCGCGCTCACCCATGACACCCAACCCCCGCCAATCGAAGGTCCTCGACGAAGTCCGTGCCCGTGGTTCCGTGACGGTGGACGCACTGGCCGAGCAGTTCGGAGTGACCTTGCAGACGGTGCGCCGGGATGTCGCGCTGCTGGCCGACGCGGGCCTGCTGGCGCGCTTTCACGGCGGCGTGCGGGTGGCCGAATCGACCACCGAGAACATCGCCTACCGCCAGCGTCAGCAGCTCAACGAGCAGGCCAAGCTGCGCATTGCGCGCGCGGTGGCGCAGGCAGTGCCCGAGGGCTGTTCGCTGATCATCAACATCGGCACCACCACCGAGGCGATCGCCCGCGAGCTGCTGCGCCACAAGGGGCTGCGCGTGATCACCAACAACCTCAACGTGGCGGCGATCCTGAGCGACAACCCGGACTGCGAGGTGATCGTCGCCGGCGGCGTCGTTCGCTCACGCGACCGCGGCATCGTCGGCGAGGTGACGGTCGAGTTCATCCGCCAGTTCAAGGTCGACATCGGGCTGATCGGCATCTCCGGCATCGAGGCCGACGGCACCCTGCGCGACTTCGACTACCGCGAGGTCAATGTGGCGCGGGCCATCATGACGCACTCGCGGCAGGTGTGGCTCGCCGCCGATCACAGCAAGTTCAACCGCCCGGCCATGGTGGAGCTGGCGCGTTTTTCGGAACTCGATCGCCTGTTCACCGACACCGCCCCACCGGCCCCGTTTCCGGCGCTGCTGAGCGAGGCCGGCGTGCAGTGCGTGACCTGCGCACCATGAGCGGCGCGGACCACCTCCTCGCGCTCGACCAGGGCACGTCGAGTTCGCGCAGCATCGTGTTCGACCGGCAGGGACACATCGTGTCGATGGCGCAGCGCGAATTCCGGCAGATCTTCCCGCGGCCCGGCTGGGTCGAGCACGATCCGCTCGAGCTGTGGTCGACGCAGCTCGCCACCGCGCGCGAGGCACTGCAGTCCGCCGGGCTGACGGCACGCGACATCGCGTCGATCGGCATCACCAACCAGCGCGAGACCACGGTGGTGTGGAATCGACGCACCGGCGAGCCCATCCACAACGCGATCGTCTGGCAGGACCGGCGTGCCGAACCGACCTGCATCGCGCTGCGCGAGCGCGGGCTCGAGGATCTGTTTCGCCGCCGGACCGGACTGGTGCTCGACGCCTATTTCTCGGGCACCAAGCTGAAGTGGATCCTCGACCAGGTGCCCGGTGCACGCACTGCGGCGGCGGCCGGCGAGCTGGCTTTCGGCACCGTCGACAGCTGGTTGATGTGGCACCTGACGCAAGGCACGGCGGACACGCCGGTGCATGCCACCGACGTCAGCAACGCGTCGCGCACGTTGATGCTGAATGTGCACGGCAACCGGTGGGACGACGAGTTGCTCGCACTGCTCGACATCCCGCGCGAGGTGCTGCCGGCGGTGCATCCGTCGAGCCACGTCTACGGCCACACGCGGGCCGACCTGTTCGGCGCACCCATCGCCATCGGCGGCGTCGCGGGCGACCAGCAGAGCGCATTGTTCGGGCAGGCGTGCTTCAAGGCCGGACTCGCGAAGAACACCTACGGCACCGGATGCTTCATGCTGATGCACACCGGCACGCAGTTCCAGACCAGCACCAACGGGCTGATCACGACCAGCGCGGCGCAGCCCACCGACGTCCCCGAGTTCGCCCTCGAGGGCAGCGTCTTCATCGGCGGCGCAGTGGTGCAGTGGCTGCGCGACGGGCTGCAGGCGATCAAGGGCAGCGCGGAAGTGCAAACGCTCGCCGAGAGCGTGCCCGACAGCGGCGGCGTGATGTTCGTGCCGGCCTTCACCGGCCTCGGTGCGCCGTACTGGCAAGCCGAGGCGCGCGGCGCGATCGTCGGGCTGACGCGCGGCAGTTCGGTTGCGCACATTGCGCGCGCCGCGCTGGAAAGCATCGCGTTCCAGAGCGCGGCGCTGCTGCAGGCCATGAGCCGCGACGCGGTGGCCGCCGGCGGCTCACCGGTGGCCGAACTTCGCGTCGACGGTGGCGCCTGCGTCAACAACCTGCTGATGCAGTTCCAGGCCGACCTGCTGGGCATTCCGGTGGTGCGTCCGAAGGTGATCGAAACGACAGCGCTCGGCGCGGCCTACCTGGCGGGCCTGAGCTGCGGCCTGTTCGACGGGCTGGATGCGCTGGCGGCGCAATGGCAGGCCGAGCGCACCTTCAGGCCCACGCTGCCGCGCGAGCGAGCTGCCGAACTGATGGCCCGCTGGGAGCGCGCGGTGCGGCAGACGGTGGCGCCGTAGCAGCGCCACCGCCCGGGACCCGCCGACCGGTCAGACGAAGCCGAGCCGTCTTCGCGTACCGAAGTTGCGCAGGTTGGGCAGCGCGGCGTCGAGTTGCGCGTCGCTGGCACCGAACCAGCCCAGCAAGGTGGCCGCGTACTGATCGACCGAAGTCGTCGGTATCCAGCGGCCGTGCTGCTCCCAGGACTCGGTGCCGACATCGTCGTCGCCCCCCAGCACCAGTTGCGGGTAGGTGCCATAGGTGGCGCCGCCGCGCACCGCGCCACCGACCACCAGGTGCTGGTTGCCCCAGGCGTGGTCGGTGCCGTTGCTGCTGTTGGGCTTGAACGTTCGGCCGAAGTCGCTTTGCGTGAAGGCGGTGACCGACTGGCCGAGGCCGAGGTTCTTCATCGCGGTGTAGAACGCTGCGAGCGCGTCGCCGACTTCCTGCAGGCGCCGGGCGTGCTCGCCTTCGGTGGCGCTTCCGGCGATCTGCCCGGCGTGCGTGTCGAAGCCCCCTGCCTGCGCGAAGAAGATCTGGCGGTCACCCTGCACCGTCGCGTTGCCCGCGATCAGCTTGGCCACCTGGTACAGCTGCCGGCCGAGGCCGCTGGATATGCGCCCGCTGACGGTGATCGACGCGAAGGCCGAGTCGATCGCCGCAATGGAGCCTGCCTTGCCGGGCTCGACCTTGACCAGCGCTCCCAGGCGCTGCGACATCGCGAATGCATCGCGCTGCATGCGCGAATACGCGTCGGCCAGCGCAGCGTCCTGCGGTTGCGCGTACATCAGATCGATGGCCGCCTTGCGCGCGGCCATCGGCGCCCACTTCAGGTCATCGGGCTGCAGTCCGTAAGCCCCGAACGTGCTTCCCGGCCCCGGCAGCACCAGCGGCGACTGCAGCGTGGTGAGCCCGAAGCGGGCGCTGCCACCGACGGAGATCACCGGGTTCACCGTACCCAGCACCGCCGATGCGCGACCGCCCCAGCCGGTGCGCTCCTGCGAATGGGTGGTCGCGGTCTCCCACAGCACCTGCTGGTCGGAATGAGAGAACAGGCCATCGGGCTTCAGCGCCGCGCCGCTGGGCGTGGCGCGGTACTGGGCCTTGGTCAGCGGCGCATAGAGCGGACCGACGTTGAACACCGGCGCGATGTGGCCCGCGGCCGCGGCTGCGGACAACGCAGCCAGCGACGGATGCAGGCCGAACTCGGTGCCGGGCAAGGCCACCAGCCTGTCGCGCGGAATCGCCAGCGCGCCGCGCACGCCGCTGTACTGGGCATGGCGGGCGGCATCCGAAGGGACGATGGTGTTCAGGCCATCGTTGCCTCCGTACAGGAAGATGCACACCAGCGCCTTGTAGTCGGCGGCGTGCGCGGGCCGCGCGCCCAGCAGCAGATTGCCGAGGCTGCCGACGCCGAGGGCACTGGCGCAACTGGCGCCCGATTGCAGCAGCCAGCGTCGGCGCGCATCGAATGAGGTCGTGTGGTTCATGAGTTTTCCTTTCGAGGCGCTCAGCGCTGAACCTGGTAGCTCGGCGTCGCGAAGACCAGGTAGGCCGCCATCTTGGCGCGGTTGATCTGCCAGTTGGTCTTGTCGGTGGACACGGTCCACCACGACACGGCCTTGATGATCTCGGCGCGCGTCGCGGTTGGCAATGGCTGACCGGTGGCGATCACCGACAGCCGATCGACCAGCTTGCCCGCATCGGCGGCGTCGGCTGTGAATGCCGTCAGGTTGACCTTGGTGCCGATCGCGTTGGGCACGCCGGCAGCGGCCGCGGAGCCGCCCCAGTCGAGCAGGTAGGTCAGGTAGTTCAGCCGCTGCAGCGCCGCGTTGGCGTTGTGGATGCCGAAGCTCGGGCCCACCAGCGCCGTGCCCGCCACCGGGTAGTCCGGCGGATAGAAGCTGAACACCGACGGCGGACGGAAGACATGCTCGCGCAGTTCCTCGCCCCACCACCAGCTCAGTGCATCGCCGTCGCTCTGGCCGTTCAGGCCGCGCAGCACGCTGGTGAACATCAGCACCGCCGATCCGTCGGGGGCCACGGGCACGATGCC
>DAOOCX010000148.1:0-4213 GCA_035408605.1 Thermomonas sp.
CTGGCGCACAGCGCCAACAACCGGCTCGCGGATTCGTCCTACGCGCTCGAGAAGAAGTGGAATGGCCTCAGCCCGTTCGGCCGCGAGGTGGTGCGCGAGATGAACCGGGTCGGCATGATCGTGGACGTGTCGCACCTCGGCGATGCCTCGGCGATGGAGGCGATCCAACTGAGCCGAGTGCCGGTGATCGCCAGCCATTCCGCGTTACGCCATTTCACCCCCGATTTCGAGCGCAACATCAGTGACGACATCGCCAAGGCCGTGGCGGCGAGGGGCGGCGTGATCCAGATCCCGTTCGGCACCGCCTTCATCGACCCGGCCAGCGCCGCCGATACCCAGGCGCATTTCCGCGCGATCAACGACTTCGACCGCAACAACGCCGCCCTGAAGGCGCAAGGCCAGCCGCCGAAGGACCGCGCCGCGTTCGACACGGCCTGGGACGCCGCCCATCCGCCGCGCGCAAGCACCTTGGTGCAGGTCCTCGACCAGATCGACTACGGGGTGAAGCTGCTCGGTATCGACCATGTCGGGATCGGCTCGGACTTCGACGGCGTCGACGGCGACCTGCCGCCGGAACTGAAGACGGTGGCCGATTTCCCGCACCTGGTCGCCGGCCTGCAGGCGCGCGGCTACAAGGACGCGGACATCCGCAAGATCCTGGGCGGCAACCTGCTGCGCGCCTGGGGCGCGATCGAGGACGGCGCAGGCAAGTAAGCAACGCAGGAGTCACCGCCCACAACGCAAGAACCCCGCCGAGGCGGGGTTCTTGTCGTCCATCGCGGGAATCCGGCGTGGTTACGCCTTCTTCGCGACGACCTTCTTGGCCGGAGCCTTGACCGCGGTCTTGGTCGCGGCCTTCTTCACCACGGAAGCAGCGGCGGTGCCGGCGGCCTTGGTGGTTGCGTGCGAGCGTGCATTGCCATAGCTGGCGTTGTAGCGCTTGCCCTTGGCGGTCTTGCGGTCGCCCTTGCCCATCGTGATGCTCCTGGATCGATTCGAGTGTGTGGTTCGCGCCGCGCGCGAGACCGGCGATTCTAGCACGCGCTTTTCGCTCCCCGTTCTTAACCCCCTTGGTAAGGGGGTGGCCCCGTAGGGGCCGGGGGATCGGGTGCACATAGCGGGGCCCAAGATTTCGCTCGCGAAATCTTGGGATTGACGATGCGCAGCAGCGTCAATGCCCGTGCGCGCAGGTCGCGTCGTGGACGTGGCCGTGGTTGAGCCGCAGGTTGGCCAGGTGGGCCAGGCCCACCAGGGTGCCGCCAAAGGTCATCGCCACCGCATGCGGCACCACCGAATGGTGCAGCGGCGCGTACAGGATCCCGAACCAGAGCACCGCCAGCCCCGGGATCAGCAGCCACAACGCGCGCATGGCGCGGTGGCGGCGATAGCTCCACACCAGCACCGCCAGGCCGAACAGGGTGGCGAACAGCACGAACCCCACTTCGAAGGTCGGCGCCAGCGCCGCCGACAGGCCGAGCGACGGCAGCAGCGCGATCAGGAGCGGCAGCAGCGCGCAGTGGATCGCGCACAGCAACGCACCCGTGGCACCGAGGCGGTCGAACAGGGCGTGCAGGCGTGGATTCATTCGGGGGTGACTTCAGGCACGGGTCGGGATCGTGTTTTGATATGTTATAACATCTACCATCGCCACCACAAGCTTACCCCATGCGCCCATCCCACGTTGCCCCTCGACGATCCGCCCTGACCCTGGCCCTGGCGATACTCCTGGCGCCAGTCACCCAAGCGGCTGCCCAAGAGGCCACGACGTCTCCCTCCAGCGACACCCGCCATGCGACCGCCACGGGCGGCGATAACCACATCAAGGACATCTCCAGTGTGGTCGTCTCCGGCAGCCTGCTGCGCGATACCGCCGAAACCCTGAGCAAGCCGGTGGAAGTCCTTGCCGGGGAACGCCTCGACGAGAGCCGGGCTGCGACGCTGGGCGAGACCGTCGCCACCCTCCCCGGCGTCCAGAGCTCCAACTTCGGCCCCGGCGTGGGCCGCCCGGTCATCCGCGGCATGGACGGCCCCCGTGTCGCCGTGATGAGCGGCGGCCTGTCCAGCCAGGACGTGTCGACCGTCAGCCAGGACCATGCACCCGCGATCGAGCCGTTCCTGGCCGATCAGATCGAGGTCCTGAAGGGCCCCTCCACCCTGCTTTACGGCAGCGGCGCGATCGGCGGCGCGGTGAACTCGGTGGATGGCCGCATCCCCGAGTACGCCATCGAGAACGGTTTCAGCGGCCGGGCCGAAACGCGGTTCTCCGCCGGCGACCAGGGCGGCAACACCACCATGGCCCGGATCGATGGCGGCAGCGACAGGTTCGCGCTGCACGCCGACGCGGTCTACCGCCATGCACCGGACTACGACACCCCACAGGGCCGCCAGGCGAACGCCTACATCGACACCCGCTCCGGCGCGGTGGGCGGCTCGCTACTGGGCGACTGGGGCTTCGTGGGCCTGTCGGTCTCACGCTTCGAGGACGAGTACGGCAATCCGGGCGAACCCGGCGATCCCGCAGCCGGCGAGCGCGGCGTCCACCTGGAACTGCGCCAGGACCGCTACGAGGCCAAGGGCGCGCTGCGCAACCTGTGGGGCGACGGCAACGGCCTGCGCTTCTCCTTCGCCCACACCGGCTACGAACACACCGAGTTCGAGGGCGACGCGCCGGGCACCATCTTCAACAAGAACGCCAACGAAGGGCGCGTGGAAGCGACCTTCGGCAGCACCCAGGGCTGGCAGGGCGCCGCAGGCCTGCAGGGCTCCGCGAGCACCTTCGCTGCGTTCGGCGAGGAAGCGTTCGTGCCCGAGACCAGCACGCGTGCGCTGGGCCTGTTCGGGGTTGCGCGGCGCAGCTTCGGCGACTTCCAGCTCGACCTTGGCGCGCGCATCGACAAGGTGAAGTCGACCCCGGAAGGCGGCGATGCCCGCAGCTTCAACCCGCTCAGCCTGTCGCTGGCCGGCGGATGGAAGCTGGATGAACACTGGAAGCTGACCGCCAACCTCGACCACGCCGAACGTGCGCCGGTCGAGGAGGAGCTGTTCTCCGATGGCCCGCACATCGCCACCCTCGCCTACGAGATCGGCAACGCGAACCTGCGCAAGGAAGCCGCCAACCAGTTCGAGCTTGGCCTGCAATACCAGGCCGACTGGGTGGATGCGAAGGTCTCCGCCTACTACAACCGCTTCAACGACTTCATCTACCTGGCCGACACCGGCGACAGCTGGTATTGGGACGAAGAAGACCAGTTGCTGCCGATCCGGGAGTGGACGCAAGGCGACGCCAGCTTCCGCGGCGTGGAAGGCGAAGCGACCTTCCACCTGGCCGTGAACGACAGCGGCGACTGGGACCTGCGCGTGTTCGGCGACGCCGTGCGCGCTACGTTGAAGGACGGCGGCAACGTGCCGCGCATCGTGCCGTCGCGACTTGGCGCACAACTGCGCTGGGAACGCGGAGGCTGGCGCGCCTCGCTGGGCGCAACCCGCTCCAACCGGCAGGACAAGGTGGCCGCCAACGAAACACCGACCGCCGGCTTCACCCTGGTCGACGCACACGCCACCCGCCACTTCGACACCGGCAACCTGAGCTGGGAGTTGTTCGCGGACGCCACCAACCTCACCAACCAAGAGGGGCGCGTGCATACGTCGTTCCTCAAGGACGCGGTGATGCTCCCTGGCCGCAGCGTGGCACTGGGCGTGCGCCTGTTCTTCTGATCGCCGCCGCCCCTGCGGTCGATCCGCGCCTGCCCCTGTCCAGGGGCAGGCGTTTTCATTTGCCGGCGCACTCCGCGCACAGGCCGTGCACTTCCAGCGTCTGCGTCTGCGGACTGAAGCCCAGCGCGCGCGCCTGCGCGTCCAGGGTGGCGACGACGTGTTCGTCTTCCAGTTCGACCGCCTTGTGGCAGCCATCGCAGATCAGGAAAGGTGCCGAATGCTGGGCCGCGTTCGGATGGTGGCAGGCGACGAAGGCGTTGACCGATTCCAGCTTGTGGATGAAGCCATTGGCCAGCAGGAAATCCAGCGCGCGATAGACCGTCGGCGGCGCAGCGGCACCGGCGCCCTCGCCTTCGCGGACCTTGTCGAGCAGGTCGTACGCCTTGATCGGCTTGCCGGCATCGGCGACCAGGCCAAGCACGCGTGCGCGGATGTCGGTCAGCCGCAGGCCGCGTTCGCTGCAGGCGCGCTCCACCGCCGTCACGAAGCCGGCGGCATC
>DAOOCX010000148.1:4313-5585 GCA_035408605.1 Thermomonas sp.
CGGCTGCGCGATCTTGCCCATGCCGATGCCGAGTGCCTCGGATACCGCCTTCACCACATCGTGGATCGGCTCGGGCGACCAGTCCGTCAATTGGGCAAGCCGCACGCGCATCTCCGCCAACGGCTCACGCGCTGCTTCCTTGAGATGCTTGGCCACCGCCGCTTCGTCGTAGACGGTCAATGGGCCGAACCACACCGCGGACTTTTCCGCCATGTCCTTCAGCGTCTGCGCGCGCTCACGCAACGCGATGACGATGTCGGCCGCCTTCGGGCCCTTCGCCAGGTCGTAGCCCGCCTGTTGCAGATGCCATTGGAGATGCCCGGCCACTGACTCGGCATCATCGGATTTCAGGTATTGCTGGTTGAGCCAGCCCAGCTTGGCCATGTCCAGGCGCGCGGCCTTCGCGTTCACGTCGGCGAGGTCGAACAGCGACTGCATTTCGGCGATGGAGAACACTTCCTGGTCGCCATGCGACCAGCCCAGGCGCACCAGGTAATTCAGCAGTGCGTGCGGCAGGTAGCCGGCGTCGCGGTACTGCATGACGTCGGCCGCACCGGTGCGCTTACTGAGCTTGGCGCCCTGCTCGTCCAGGATCATCGGCAGGTGGGCGAAGTTCGGCACCGGCGCGCCCAGCGCGTGGTAGATGTTGATCTGGCGCGGGGTGTTGTTGACGTGGTCGTCGCCGCGCACCACGTCGGTGATGCGCATGTCGATGTCGTCCACCACCACCGCGAAGTTGTAGGTGGCGTAACCGTCGCTGCGGAAGATCACCAGGTCGTCGAGCTCGCTGTTGGCGATCTCGATGCGACCCTTGACCTTGTCGTCCCAGGCCACCACGCCGTCCAGCGGATTCTTGAATCGGATCACCCGGTTCGGATCGTCGCGCCAGCCGGCGTTCGCATCGCGATACGCGCCGTTGTAGCGCGGCTTCTCGCCCGCCGCCATCGCGGCTTCGCGCATTGCCTCGAGATCCTGCTTGGTCTCGTAGGCGTAGTACGCATGGCCCGAAGCCACCAGTTGCTCGGCGACCTCCTTGTAGCGGTCGAGGCGATGGGTCTGGTAGATCGGGCCCTCGTCGTAGTCCAGGCCCAGCCACGCCATCGCCTGCAGGATGGCGTCGATCGCCGCCTGCGTGCTGCGCTCGCGGTCGGTGTCCTCGATGCGCAGGATGAACTCGCCGCCCTTGTGGCGCGATTCCAGCCAGCAGTACAACGCGGTGCGCGCGCCGCCGATGTGCAGGTAGCCGGTGGGACTGGGGGCGAAGCGGGTGCG
>DAOOCX010000149.1:0-5547 GCA_035408605.1 Thermomonas sp.
GTCGCACCTTCGCCATCATTTCCCACCCCGACGCCGGCAAGACCACGCTGACCGAGAAGCTGCTGCTGTTCGGCGGCGCGATCCAGATGGCCGGTTCGGTCAAGGGCCGCAAGGCCGCCCGCCACGCGACCTCCGACTGGATGGCGCTGGAAAAGGAACGCGGGATCTCCGTCACCAGCTCGGTGATGCAGTTCCCGTACGAGGGCCGCATCGTCAACCTGCTGGACACCCCAGGCCACGCCGACTTCGGTGAGGACACCTATCGCGTGCTGACCGCGGTGGACAGCGCGCTGATGGTGATCGACGTCGCCAAGGGCGTCGAGGAACGCACGATCAAGCTGATGGAGGTGTGTCGCCTGCGCGACACCCCGATCATGACTTTCGTGAACAAGCTGGACCGCGAGGGCAAGGATCCGATCGAGCTGCTGGACGAGATCGAATCGGTGCTCGGCATCCAGTGTGCGCCGGTCACCTGGCCGATCGGCATGGGCCAGCGCCTCAAGGGCGTGGTCCACCTGGTCACCGGCGAGGTGCACCTGTACGAGCCGGGGCGCAACTTCACCCGCCAGGATTCCACCATCTTCCCGTCGCTGGACGCGCCCGGCGTGGCCGAGCGCATCGGCGCCGACATGCTGGCCGAAGTGCGCGACCAGCTCGAACTGGTGCAGGGCGCATCGCATCCGTTCAATCGCGAGGCCTACCTGGAGGGCATGCAGTCGCCGGTGTTCTTCGGCTCCGGCGTCAACAACTTCGGCGTGCAACCGCTGCTGGATTTCTTCGTCGAGCATGCGCCGTCGCCGCAGGCCCGCGCGACCACCACGCGGCTGGTCGAAGCGGCGGAGCCCAAGCTGACCGGCTTCGTGTTCAAGATCCAGGCCAACATGGACCCGATGCACCGCGACCGCGTCGCCTTCATGCGGATCTGCTCGGGCAAGTTCGAGGCCGGCATGAAGGCGTTCCAGCCGCGTACCGGCAAGGAGGTGAAGCTGGCGAATGCGCTGACCTTCATGGCCAGCGACCGCGAGATCGCCGAATCCGCCTTTCCCGGGGACGTGATCGGCATCCACAACCACGGCACCATCTCGATCGGCGACACCTTCACTGAAGGCGAGAAGATCGCGTTCACCGGCATCCCGAACTTCGCGCCCGAACTGTTCCGCCGCGCGCGCCTGCGCGACCCGCTCAAGCTCAAGCAACTGCAGAAGGGCCTGGCGCAGCTGAGCGAGGAAGGCGCGACCCAGTTCTTCCGCCCGCTGATGAGCAACGACCTGATCCTGGGCGCGGTCGGCGTGCTGCAGTTCGAAGTGGTCGCGTATCGGCTGAAGGACGAATACGGCGTGGAGGCCAGCTTCGAGCAGGTCGCGGTCACCACCGCGCGCTGGATCAAGTGCGGCGACGCGAAGAAGCTGGAGGAGTTCCGCGAGAAGAACGCGATGAACCTCGCGCTCGATGCCGCCGGCCACCTGGTCTACCTGGCGCCGACGCGGGTCAACCTGCAGCTGGCGCAGGAACGCGCGCCCTCGGTGGAGTTCCTGGCCACCCGCGAGCACGCGCAGGCGGTGGCGGTCGCCTGATCGCCGCGGTCAGGCCTGCCTGCGGGCCGCGTCCTGTTCGAGGAACGGCGCCAGCCAGTCCGGTTCCGGCTGGTCGGCGTCGTAGTACTCGAAGATCAGGTGGATGCGCTCGCTGTCGCCTTCGTTGTACACGGCATGCGGCCCGAGGTTGTTGACCTCCACCGCCTCGCCCACCGGGAAATGGTGGACGGTGTTGCCGATCACGAAGCCGACCTTCTCGTTGGTGGTCAACGGCACGTGGATCTTGTGCGGCCATTTCGCCGCCGGGTTCGCATCGATGTGCGGCTGGATGACGCCGCCCGGCCCCATCCGCGCCAGCATCACCCGCGGGAATACGCCGCGCGCATACCCGTAGTCGGCCACCGCCTGGTCCATCACCGGCTGCAGCAACGCCTTCCATTCTTCCCAGCGCAGCCGGTCGTGCGAACCGCGCCAGTCGCGGGTGCTGTCGACGAAACGGAAGACGATGTGGCGGGTCTTGTCGAGCGCTTCGAACTTGTTCGGCTTGTCGGCGTTCTCCGCGTCCCACACCGCTTCCGGGATCGCCTGCACCGCGGCAAGCAGGGCCGCGATGTCGATCGAGCCGAGCTTGCGGATCGACGTAGTCTTGCGCGGATTGGCGGCCGGCCGTGCGATGTCGTTCATGGGCGAGCTCAGAACCGGTAGTCGAACAGGTCGATGTCGTTGCGGTAGCGCGTGGCCACTGCCTCCCGCAACTCGTCCGTGTAGTAACTGCGATAGTCGCCGCGGCGGCTGCTGTTGACCTGGTCCAGCACGCGGGCGGGAATGCCGATGCGTGCGCAGATCGCCTCGTAGGAATCCTGCATGGTCTCGACGCGCCCGACCATGTCGGTGAGCAGGCGTCCATCGCCATCGACCAGCAGGCTGCTCTGCGGCTGGAACAGGATGTGCTGTTCGGGCGGCGCATCGAACAGGAAATAGCGCATCACCGCCTGCGGGTTGGTGGCGAAGTGCCCGCTGTCGCGACTCATGAAGGCGCAGTACGACACGAAGCGGTCGAACGGATTGCGCACGAAGGCGAACTTGAAATAGCCCGCGAACATGTCCTCGCCGAGGAACGGACGCACCTGTTGCAGCGAAAGGTGGCCGTGGCGGATCGCCGCCAGTTCCTCGTACGGGAACCGCTTGTTCACGAACAGCCCGACCTGCTCGATGTCGTCCTGGCTCATGTGCTCGCGCAATGCCTGGCGGACCGAATGGGTGCCGGTCTTGGGGACCGCGGCGAAGATGAAACGATGCTGGTGCGAGATGATCATGCGGGCCGGCGCAAACTGCAGGCCGCCATTTTAGCCTGCCCACGACCGCCGAGCATTTGCTCCACCCCCGCCCCCGAAGCTGCCCGCATGCCTCCCACGATCAAACACATCGATCCGCGCGAAGAGTTCGCCAGTGCCCTGACCCATGGCCTGGGCGCCACCGCGGCCCTGGCAGGCGGCGCGGTACTCATCGCCCTGGCCGCCCTGCATGGCAATGGCTGGCAACTGGGCGCGGCGATCGTGTTCGGCGTGGCGCTGTTGCTGCTGTACGTGGCATCGACCCTGTATCACGCGGTCCAGCACCCCATCGCCAAGGGACGCCTCAAGGTGTTCGACCATTGCGCGATCTACGTGCTGATCGCCGGCACCTACACCCCGTTCACCCTGATTGGCCTGCGCGGTCCGGTGGGCTGGTGGCTGTTCGGCGCGATCTGGACCCTGGCGCTCGGCGGGGTGGTCTTCAAGCTGTTCTACACGGGGCGCTTCAAGCGCCTGTCCACGCTCATCTACATCGCGATGGGCTGGCTGATCGTGGTCGCGGCGAAGCCGATGCTGGCCGCGCTGGATGCGTGGACATTGGGCTGGCTGCTCGCGGGCGGCGTGTCCTACACGCTGGGTACCTGGTTCTACCACCGCGAGTCGATCCGCTACTCGCACGCGATCTGGCACCTGTTCGTGCTGGGCGGCAGCATCAGCCACTACATCGCGGTGCTCGCGCACGTGGTGCCGGCACGCTGAACGGCCGCGTTGGGTTCGCTACGAGGCGATGTAGCGCTGCAGGTGGTCCAGTTCCTGTCGCTGCTCCTCGATCACCGCGCGCACCAGGTCGCCGATGGAGACCACCCCGAGCACGGTATCGCCGTCCAGCACGGGCAGGTGGCGGATGCGATGGTCGGTCACCACCTGCATGCAGTGCTCGGCGCTGTCGCCGGGGGCCACGGTGATGACCGTGGCGGTCATGATGTCGCGCACCGGCGTGTCCTTCGAGGAGCGCCCCTGCAGCACGACCTTCCGCGCATAGTCGCGCTCGGAGAGGATGCCGGCCAGCCGCGCTCCCTCCATCACCAGCAGGGCACCGACATGGTGGTCGGCCATCAACCGGATCGCCTCGATCACCGGCGCATCCGGCGGGACCGCATGGATTTCAGCGGATTTCGACTCCAGCAGCTGCCGTACCGTGCGCATCGCTCGCTCCTGTCGGATCGGGAACCTGTCCCGAGGATACTCCGGTCGCGGGACGCCAATCATCGACCAGGTACAAGGGCCGCTGCTTGGACTCCTCGTACAGCCGCCCCAGGTATTCGCCGATGAGGCCAAGCGCCACCAGTTGCACGCCCCCCAGGAACAGGATGACCGACATCATGGTTGGCCAGCCTGCCACCGGGTCGCCCCACAGCAGGGCCTTGAGGATGATCCAGCTGCCGTACACGAACGCAACCAGCGCGGTGGCGATGCCGAGATAGGTGGCCATCCGCAGCGGCGCGGTGCTGAAGCTGGTGATGCCTTCCAGCGCGAAGTTCCACAAGGCCCAGAAATTGAACTTGCTGCGACCGGCGACGCGCGCCTCGCGCTGGTACGGGATCGCGACCTGGTTGAAGCCCACCCAGCCGAACAGTCCCTTCATGAAGCGATGGCGTTCGCGCAACTGCCGCAGCGCCGCCAGCGCACGCGGCGAAAGCAGCCGGAAATCGCCGGTATCGCGCGGCACCGGGGTCTTCGACAGCGACCCGATCAAGCGGTAGAAGCCGTGTGCGGTGGCCCGCTTCAGCCAGCCCTCGCCTTCCCGCTCCACGCGGGTGCCGTGGATGTCGTCGAATCCCTCGCGCCATTTCGCCACGAACCGCGGCAACAGTTCCGGGGGATCCTGGCCGTCGGCATCGAGGATGAAGGCCGCGCCGCGCTCCACCCGATCCAGGCCGGCGGTCAACGCAGCCTCCTTGCCGAAATTCCGCGACAACCGCAGCAGCGCCACCCGCGAGTCGGCGGCAGCGAAGCCGCGCAACACGTCCCAGGTTGCATCGCGGCTGCCGTCGTCGACATACAGCACCCGCGCCTCCAGGCCTCCTGCTTCGGCCAGGGCGAGCGCCGTCGCGATGCGCGGCTGCAACACCGGCAACGCCTCGGCCTCGTTGAAGGCGGCGATCACGATGGTCAGGCAGCAGTCGTCGGGCGCGATGCGGTGCATGTGTCGATGGTATGCCAGCGTCGCTGCGGGCGCTCAGTCCAGCGTGCGCAGGTATGAGGTGCCGCCGATCGCGCGCATCTGCCGCTCGATCGCGCGCGTGCGCCGTTGCACGTAGGGGCCGGGCCTGCTCGCGCTGTAGCGTTTCGGGCTGGGCAACACGGCGGCGAGCCGGGCGGCTTCGGTTGCGGTCAGCTTCGCCGCATCCTTGCGGAAGAAGCTGCGCGCCGCCGCTTGCCCGCCATAGATGCCGTCACCGAACTCGGCGATGTTCGCGTAGACCTCCAGGATCCGCGTCTTCGGCCACAGCGCCTCGATCAACGCGGTGTACCAGACCTCCAGGCCCTTGCGTAGCCAGCGGGTCGGGCCGCTGCCCTGCCACAGGAACAGGTTCTTGGCCGTCTGCTGGCTGATCGTGCTGGCCCCGCGCAAGCGACGCACCGGCTTCCCGCGCTTCTCCGCACGCTCGACCATCTTCTCGTTGTGCGCCTGCGCTTTCTCGATGGCGGCGAAA
>DAOOCX010000150.1:0-5519 GCA_035408605.1 Thermomonas sp.
GGTCGACATGGGCGCGGGCACCACCGACATCGCGGTGTTCGTGCAGGGCGCGATCAGCCACACGGCCAGCCTGCCGGTCGCCGGCGACAAGGTGACCGAGGACATTGCGCACATGCTGCGCACGCCCACGCCGGAAGCCGAGCAGATCAAGGTCCGCTACGCCTGCGCGCTGGCGCAACTCGCGCGTGCCGAGGAAAGCATCCAGGTGCCCAGCGTCGGCGACCGCCCGCCGCGGCGGATGCCGCGCCATGCGCTGGCGCAGGCGGTGCAGGCGCGCTACGAGGAAATCTTCGAGATGGTGCAGGCGGAACTGCGCCGCAGCGGCTTCGAGCAACTGGTGCGTGCAGGCATGGTCCTGACCGGCGGCGCGTCGAAGATGGAAGGCGTGGTCGAACTGGCCGAGGAGATGCTGCAGATGCCGGTGCGCATCGGCATCCCCCAGCACGTCAGCGGCCTGGGCGAAGTGGTCGGCAACCCGGTGCATGCCACCGGCGTTGGCCTGCTGCTGATGGGCAGCCAGATCGAGAACCCGCGCCGGCCGCAGCTCCGCGATGGCCGCGCGTTCGGCTGGATGGACAAGTTGAAGAACTGGTATCGCGGCCAGTTCTAGCGATGGGGCGTCGCCGCGAGGGCGCGGTGGCGCGAGGAAGGCGGAAGGCAGGGCGGTCCGGGCAAGGCAACAACCCAAGCGATCTCACACAAGCACGACATAACAAGAGGACACGGACATGGCGCAGACATTCGAACTGGTCGAGAAGATGGCACCGAACGCGGTGATCAAGGTCATCGGCGTGGGCGGCGGCGGCGGCAACGCGGTCGCGCACATGGTCAACAGCAGCGTGGACGGGGTGGAGTTCATCACCGCCAACACCGACTCGCAGGCGATCAAGAACTGCGGCGCGAAGCTGCAGCTGCAGCTGGGTGGCAACGTCACCAAGGGCCTGGGCGCAGGCGCCAACCCGGAAGTCGGCCGCCAGGCCGCACTGGAAGACCGCGACACCATCATCGACGCGCTGACCGGCGCCGACATGGTGTTCATCACCGCTGGCATGGGTGGCGGCACCGGTACCGGCGCCGCGCCGGTCGTCGCGCAGGTCGCCAAGGAGATGGGCATCCTGACCGTCGCCGTGGTCACCAAGCCGTTCCCGTTCGAAGGCCGCCGCCGCATGCAGGTGGCGCTGAAGGGCATCGAGGAGCTGAGCCAGCACTGCGACTCGCTGATCACGATCCCCAACGAAAAGCTGATCACCGTGCTCGGCCGCAACGCGACCATGATCCAGGCCTTCCGCGCGGCCAACGACGTGTTGCTCGGCGCGGTGCAGGGCATCGCCGACCTGATCGTGCGCCCGGGCCTGATCAACGTCGACTTCGCCGACGTCCGCACCGTCATGTCCGAAATGGGCCTGGCGATGATGGGCAGCGGCAGCGCGCGCGGCGACGACCGTGCCCAGGCCGCGGCCGAGGGCGCGATCCAGAACCCGCTGCTGGACGACGTCAACCTGTCTGGCGCCAACGGGATCCTGGTCAACATCACCGCCGGTCCGGACTTCACCATGGCCGAGTTCGACGAAGTCGGCCGCACCGTGGAGCAGTTCGCCTCGGAAGACGCCACCGTGGTCATCGGCACCGTGCTGGATCCGGAGATGCAGGACGAAGTGCGCGTCACCGTGGTCGCCACCGGCCTCAACCGCAATACCGCCGGCGGCCGCCAGCCGGCCCCGCGCAGCGAAGCCCGCTACGACAGCGGCTTCGACGCCCCGCGCCGTCCGCAGGTGCAGTTGATCAACACCCAGGGCAAGCGCGACGGCACCACCGGCCTGATGATCGATGAGGTCTCCGATCCGTTCGTGCCCGGTGCCAACACCGGCTTCGTCGGCGGCCTGCGCCGCAACGTCGATGCGGGTCCGGCCGTGGCCGAACTGCCGAAGGATGACTACCTGGACATCCCGGCGTTCCTGCGTCGCCAGGCGGATTGAGCGAGACCCGTTCGCCCTGAGCTTGTCGAAGGGTGAGCGGGCCGTTGTGGTTCGACAGGCTCACCACGAACGACGGTGAGGCAAGTCCATGTCCCTTTTGCACGCCGGGTTGCCCGCCCGGCGTGATTCCAGGTCGGTCGGCGTCATGCCGGCCGGCCCTTTTCCCATCACCATCCTGCGCGTGGAACACACCCGTTTTTACGTTCAGGTTCAGCAACCTGCGTGCTAACCTCCGCCGATGCTTCGCCAACGCACCCTCAAGAACCTGATCCGCGCCACCGGCGTGGGGTTGCATGGCGGCGAGAAGGTCTTCCTCACCCTGCGCCCGGCGCCGATCGACACCGGCATCGTGTTCCGCCGCATCGACCTGGATCCCGTGGTCGAGATCCCCGCCAGCGCCGCGCTGGTCACCGAAACCACCCTCTGCACCGGCCTGAGTTGCGAAGGCGCCAAGGTGCAGACCGTCGAGCACCTGATGTCGGCCCTGGCCGGCCTGGGCATCGACAACATCTACATCGAACTGACCGCGCCCGAAGTGCCGATCATGGATGGCTCGGCGGGCCCGTTCGTGTTCCTGCTGCAGTCCGCCGGCATCGCCGAGCAGAACGCGCCCAAGCGGTTCCTGCGAATCCGCAAGCACGTCGAGGTGCGCGACGGCGACAAGGTCGCCAGCTTCAGCCCGCATGACGGCTTCCGCGTCGGCTTCACGGTCAAGTTCAACCATCCGGCGATCCCGGACACGCTGTCGCGCGCCGAAGTCGACTTCTCGACCAGCGCCTACGTCAGCGAGGTGAGCCGCGCGCGCACCTTCGGCTTCATGCAGGACCTGGAGTACATGCGCGAGCGCAACCTGGGCCTGGGCGGTTCCATGGACAACGCGATCGTGCTCGACGAGTTCCGCGTCCTCAATGAGGACGGCCTGCGCTACGCCGACGAATTCGTCCGCCACAAGATCCTCGACGCGGTCGGCGACCTGTACCTGGCCGGCCGTCCGATCATCGGCGCCTACGAGGGCTACAAGTCCGGGCACGCCCTCAACAACAGGCTGGTCCGGGCCCTGCTGGCCGATGCCGAGGCATGGGAAGAGGTCAGTTTCACCGACCCGGTGGCAGCGCCGCCGGTCGTTTATGGCGACGCCATCCCGGCGACCTGAACGCGTTCGCCTGCGTCCCGGGGCTGTGACCGGGTGCACGCATTCAGCTGAATCGTTAGTCTTTATTTAACAAAATCACGGACTTGTGACGTTAGGATGCCCACCCGGCCGGGTTGGGTGCGTTCCTACGTCCCCCGCCGCCCGGGTTTGCGGTTTCCCCCAGCGCGCTGTTCCGACACGTCGGGCGCGTCAGACCGCAACAGTGCCAAGGCAGCCGCCAGTCCCGACTGGCCGGCCGCCGACATTGGTGGAGCGGTTGTCGCGGCTGGCGGGATCGGTCGCAACGGTTGGGTCGTCGTCCTGACGGTCAACCCCGCCACATCGAGCCCGACGGATCGGGCAGCGTCGACCAGTTCCTGCGTGGCCAACCGCAATTTGGCATGCCACACCGGGCCATCGACGACGAAAACGAGCTTGTCGCCACGAACGTTCGCCAGCCGCGCATGCGCGGCCAGAACGGGCGGCAGGTGGGGACGCAACAACTGGTCCACCGCGTCGAGCCACAGTGCCCGGCGCAGGGTGCCGCCGGAGGATCCGTCGAGCAGCGCTTGCAGCGCCGCGCGCGGACCCGAAGGAGGCGTCGCCCCCGCTGGGGGCGTGGACCGAGAACCAGGCATACCCGATGACCGAAACAAGCAAGTCACACGATACCCGCCGGCGCGTGATCGCGCAGGCACAGGCCTTCCGCTTCTGGGCGATGCGCCGTCCGTTGGCCGCCCTTGGCGTGCTGCTCGGTGCCGGCCTCTTGCTCGGCGCCGGTGGGCGCAGCGTGGTGGGCATGGCCGAGGTCGAAGCCATGCAGGCCGCCGAGGCGAATCGGCAGGCCGAGCTGGCCAAGGTCCGCCGCGACGCCCAGCGCGAGGTCAATGCACTCGCCGCCCGCCTGGCCGAGTTGCAGGCGCAGGCGAACCGCCTCAACGCCCTCGGCGCGCGCCTGACCCAGGCCGGCCAGCTGCAGGACGGCGAATTCGAGTTCGACAAGCCGGTCGGCCAGGGTGGCGCCGGCCGCGCCAGCGACATGCCGCCGACCGAGCTGCGCCGTGGGATTTCGCTGCTGGAAGGCGAGTTCGGCCGTGCCGACACCCAGTTGTCGGTGCTGGAGAGCCTGCTGTTCAACCGCGCCCTGGATCGCAACGCAATGCCGTCGCGCGACCCGATCGCCAACAGCTACATCACCTCCGGCTTCGGCGGTCGCGCCGATCCGTTCGGCGGCGGCCACCAATTCCACAAGGGCATCGACTTCGAAGCCGACGTCGGCGACCCGGTGCTGGCCGTGGCCGATGGCGTGGTCAGCTACTCCGGTGTGCGATCCGGCTACGGCAACGTGGTCGAGGTCGACCACGGCAACGGCTACGTGACCCGCTACGCGCACAACTCCAAGCTGGAACGGCAGGTCGGCGACCTGGTGCGTGCGGGCCAGGAAATCGCCAAGGCCGGCTCCAGTGGTCGCTCGACCGGTGCCCACGTGCACTTCGAGGTCTGGCAGGACGGCGCGGTGGTGAACCCGCGCAAGTTCCTCGCGGTGACGTCCAGCGGCGCGCACCGCTAAGGCCGCTTCCCGTCCGTCCAGCCGCGTTGCGGCATGGACGCGCGGGGAGGGGGCATCGCCTGTGTGCCCCGTCCCGGCACCCCGCTTGAAGCGGGGTGGACGCCGGCTTGATAACGCCTGCCGGTGCCTCCAGCTACACTAGCGGACTGCGAAACGGGCGCAATGCGCCCGTTTTTGTCGTTTCGCCGCTGATACGCCATCCCCGATGGCCCACCGATGCCGCCGCGCCCCGCGCGCGCATCCCCGACCCGGATTCGTCGCCCCATGCTCAACAACCTGCTCACCAGCGTCTTCGGCAGCCGCAATGAACGCCTGCTCAAGCAACTGTCCGGGATCGTCAAGAAGATCAACGCGCTGGAACCGCAGATGCAGGCGCTGTCCGACGACGCGCTGAAGGCGAAGACCGAGGAGTTCAAGGCGCGCAGCGCCAAGGGCGAGTCGCTGGACAAGCTGCTGCCGGAAGCGTTCGCGGTCTGCCGCGAAGCCTCGGTGCGGGTGTTCGGCATGCGCCACTTCGATGTCCAGCTGATCGGCGGCATGGTCCTGCACGGCGGCAAGATCGCCGAAATGCGCACTGGTGAGGGCAAGACCCTGACCGCGACCTTGGCGGTGTACCTCAACGCGCTGGAAGGCAAGGGCGTGCACGTGGTCACCGTCAACGACTACCTGGCCCGCCGCGACGCCGCGCAGATGGGCAAGCTGTACAACTGGCTGGGCCTGAGCGTGGGCGTGGTGTTCCCCGGCATGCCGCATTCCGACAAGGGCGCCGCCTACGGCTGCGACATTACCTACGGCACCAACAACGAATTCGGCTTCGACTACCTGCGCGACAACATGGCGC
>DAOOCX010000151.1:0-5500 GCA_035408605.1 Thermomonas sp.
CATGCTGCTGATGATCGACAACTACGACAGCTTCACCTACAACCTCGTGCAGTACCTGCAGTCGCTGGGCGCCGAGGTGCGGGTGGAGCGCAACGATGCGTTGAGCGTCGATGAAATCGAACGACTCGCACCGCAACGCATCGTCATCTCGCCGGGGCCGTGCACGCCGAACGAGGCTGGCGTCTCGATGGGCGTGATCGAGCGGCTGGGCGCGACCACGCCGATCCTCGGCGTCTGCCTGGGCCACCAGAGCATGGGCCAGGTCTACGGCGGCGACGTGATCCGCGCGGGCCGCATCATGCATGGCAAGACCTCGCGCATCCGCCATGAAGGCAAGGGCGTGTTCGCCGGCCTGCCGGACGGCTATGAGGCCACGCGCTATCACTCGCTGGTGGTCGACAAGACGACGCTGCCCGATTGCATGGAAATCACTGCCTGGACCGACAATGAGGACGGGTCGATGGAGGAGATCATGGGCCTGCGCCACCGTGAATTCCCGGTGGAAGGGGTGCAGTTCCATCCGGAGTCGATCCTGACCCAGCATGGCCATGCGCTGCTGAAGAATTTCCTGGAACGCTGAAATGACCTTCACCCCGCAACACGCCCTGCAACGCGCGATCGAGCACCGCGAGATCTTCTTCGACGAAATGGTCGAGCTGATGCGCCAGGTGATGCGTGGCGAGGTTTCCCCGGCGATGACCGCGGCGATCCTCACCGGCCTGCGGGTGAAGAAGGAAACCGTGGGCGAGATCGCCGCGGCGGCCACGGTGCTGCGCGAATTCGCGCGTCCGGTCGATGTCGCCGATCGCACCGGCCTGGTCGACATCGTCGGCACCGGCGGCGATGGCGCGCACACGTTCAACATCTCCACCGCGTCGATGTTCGTGGTCGCCGCGGCCGGCGCCAAGGTCGCCAAGCACGGCAACCGCAGCGTGTCGTCGAAGTCCGGCAGCGCCGACGTGCTGGAAGCGCTGGGCGCCAACATCGAATTGCAGCCGGAACAGGTCTCGGCCTGCATCGCGCGCTGCGGGATCGGCTTCATGTTCGCGCCGGTGCACCATCCGGCGATGAAGGTGGTGGCACCGGTGCGCAAGGAAATGGGCGTGCGCACGCTGTTCAACATCCTCGGCCCGCTGACCAACCCGGCCGGCGCGCCGAACATCCTGATGGGCGTGTTCCATCCGGACCTGGTCGGCATCCAGGTGCGCGTTCTGCAGGAACTCGGCGCGCAGCGCGCACTGGTGGTCTGGGGCCGCGACGGCATGGACGAACTGTCGCTGGGCTCCGCCACCCTGGTCGGCGAATTGCGCGACGGCAAGGTGCGCGAGTACGAATTGCATCCCGAGGACTTCGGCATCCCGATGGCGCACAGCCGCAACCTCAAGGTCGCGGACGCCGAGCAATCGATGGCGATGCTGCTGCAGGCGCTGGACAACCACGAAGGCCTGCCGCGGCAGATCGTGGCCTACAACGCCGGCGCGGCGCTGTACGCGGCGGGCGTGGCCGAGGATATCGGCGACGGCATCGCGCGCGCGCGCAAGGCGATCGCGTCGGGCGCGGCGCGGGCCAAGCTGGACGAGTTCGTGGCGACCACGCAGGCGCTTGCCGGCGCTTGACGCTGCATCGCGCGCCGCGCAGGCTGCCGCGATGATCCAGACCCTTACTGCCACCCCGATGCGGCTGCTCCGCAATGCCGACGTGTATGCGCCCGAAGCGCTGGGCCGGCGCCACCTGCTGCTCGGCGGCGGCAAGGTGTTGTGGATGGGCGAGGTCGATCCGGCATTGCCGGCATCGCTCGATGTCGACGCCATTGATCTCGATGGCGCGCGCCTGGTCCCCGGCTTCATCGACGGCCATGTGCACGTGAGTGGCGGCGGCGGCGAGGCCGGCTTCGCCACCCGCGTGCCGGCGCCATTGCTCAGTCGGTACACGACCGCTGGCGTCACCAGTGTGGTCGGCCTGCTCGGCACCGACGACGCCACCCGCAACACCGCGGAACTGCTCTCGCATGTCTATGCATTGCGCGAGCAGGGCCTGTCGGCATGGGGCTATTGCGGCGGCTACCACGTGCCGCCGGCCACGCTCACCGGCAGCCTGCGCAGCGACATCGCCCTGGTCGAGCCCTTGATCGGCATCGGCGAACTGGCGATCAGCGACCATCGTTCCAGCCAGCCGACCCTCGACGAACTGCTGCGGCTCGCCTCCGAGGCGCATGTGGCCGGCCTGATGAGCGGCAAGGCCGGCATCGTCCACCTGCACCTGGGCGACGGCGTGCGCGGCCTCGACCTGGTGCGCCGGGCGCTGGATACCAGCGAATTGCCGCCGCGGGTCTTCCAGCCGACTCATGTGAATCGCAAGCAGGCGCTGTTCGAGGAAGCCCTCGAGCTGGCGAGGCGCGGTTGCCATGTCGACATCACCGCGTTCCCGGTCGAGGAGGGCGAAGACGCTTGGCCGGCCGACGAGGCGTTGGTCCGCTACCTCGACAGCGGCGCGCCGCCGGAGCGGGTCAGCATCAGCTCCGACGCCGGCGGCTGCCTGCCCTGCTTCGACGGCGAGGGGCGCGTCTGCGGGATGGACGTGGGCCATTCCGGCTCGATGCTGGACACCTTGAACGCGCTGCTGGCGCGCGGCCTGCCGCTGGAACGTGCGCTGCCGGCCTTCACCAGCAACGTGGCCGGGCTGCTGCGGCTGGCCGGCAAGGGCCGGATCGCGGTCGGCTGCGATGCCGACCTGGTGGCGCTGGATGCCGCCGGTCGCGCCGACCTGGTCCTGGCCCGCGGGGCCGTGCATGTGCGGGCGGGCGTGCCGGTGCGGCGTGGTATGTTCGAACGCTGAATACGTCAGGGGAATGCGCCGTACATGTGTCCCAGCAAGGTAGCCGACGGCGAAACGCGCGGCTGGATCGTCCCCATCGGGGGGGCGGAAGACAAGGAAAGCCGGCGCCGCATCCTCAAGCGCTTCGTGCAGTTGTGTGGCGGCCGTGACGCGCGCATCGCGGTGATCCCCACCGCCAGCAAGCTGGCCGATACCGGCGAACGCTATGAGGGATTGTTCGATCGGCTCGAGGCCGGGCGGGTGGACACGCTCGATTTCGAGAGCCGTGCCGATGGCGGGCGCGAGGACTTCCTCGAGATCCTGCGCCAGTGCACCGGGGTGTTCATCACCGGCGGCAACCAGCTGCGCCTGTCCACCATCCTCGGTGGCACCGCCGCGACCAAGCTGATCCGCGAGCGCAACGCCGACGGCGTGCCGGTGGGCGGCACCAGCGCCGGCGCCAGCATCCTCGCCGAGCACATGATCGCGTTCGGTAGCGAGGGCGGTTCGCCGCGCGCAGACAGCGTGAATCTGGCGCCCGGCTTCGGGCTGACCAACCGCTTCATCATCGACCAGCATTTCCGCCAGCGCGACCGGTTGGGCCGGCTGACCGCGGCGTTGGCCTACAACCCGTTCGCCATCGGCATCGGCCTGGACGAGGACACCGCGGCCTTCATCGGCCCGGACAACACGCTGGAGGTCGAAGGCAGCGGCGCGATCACCGTGGTCGATGCCAGCCAGGTGCAGTTCACTTCGATGGACCAGGTGGGCGGCAGCGATGCGGTCTGCATCATCGGCCTGCAACTGCATATCCTGACCGCGGGCGCGACCTTCAACCTGCACACGCGCCAGGCCTCGCCGGGCGAACTGCTCGCGCGGAAGGACTGACTCATCACGCAACACCACCGGGCGGAGGGCTCGATGCGGATCCTCAATCGCAATGTCTACGTGGGGCCTTCGCAGTACGCGAAGTTCCCGGTCATCCGCCTTGAACTGGACCTCGGCGCGCTGGAGCAATGGCCCACCGCGAAGCTGGGCGATGGGTTCGTCGACGGCCTGCTGGCGGCGTTGCCCGGACTGGCCGAGCACGGCTGCTCCTATCGCGAGCCCGGCGGCTTCGTCCGCCGCATGCGCGAGGGCGAGGGCACCTGGCTGGGCCATGTGCTGGAACACGTCGCCATCGAACTGCAGAACGTCGCCGGCGAGGATGTGACCTTCGGCAAGACCCGCAGCATGTCCGATGACCGCCCCGGCGTGTATTCGGTGGTCTACGAATATGCGCAGAAGGAAGAAGGCATCGCCGCCGGCGAGCTGGCGCTGAAGCTGCTGGACTCGCTGCTGCCCGCAGGCCTGCGCAGCGCCACCGACGACAGCTGGCACTGGGAAGAAGAACGCGACGGCTTCATCCGCTACGCGCAGCGCCGCGCGCTGGGTCCGTCGACGATGTCGCTGGTGCGCGCCGCCGAGGAACGCGGCATCCCGTGGCTGCGCCTCAACGAGCAATCGCTGGTGCAGCTGGGCCACGGCAAGTACCAGCAACGCATCCAGGCCACGGTCACCGGGCGCACCCCGCACATCGCGGTGGAACTGGCGAGCGACAAGGAAGAGACCAACAAGATCCTGGGCTCGCTGGGCCTGCCGGTACCCCGGCAGGTGCTGGTGACCAGCCAGACCGATGCGATCAAGGCCGCGCGCAGGCTGGGCGGCCCGGTAGTGCTCAAGCCGTACAACGGCAACCACGGCCGCGGCATCACCATCAACGTCAGCGCGGAAGACGACATCCGCGCCGGCTTCGAGGCCGCGCGCGAGCATTCGCGATCGGTGATCGTGGAAACCTACCTGGCCGGCGACGACCATCGCCTGCTGGTGGTCAACGGCGAGCTGGTCGCGGCGACGCGGCGCACGCCCGGCCACGTGGTCGGTGATGGTGCATCGACGGTGGCGCAACTGGTCGAGGTGGTGAACAGCGATCCACGCCGCGGCGTGGGCCACGAGAAAGTGCTGACCAAGCTCAAGCTCGACCGCGAGGCCGAACTGATGCTGGAGCGCGCGGGCTACACCGCGGACTCGGTGCCGAAGGCCGGCGAAGTGGTGCCGCTGCGTTCCACCGCGAACCTGTCCACCGGCGGCACCGCCACCGATGTCACCGACATCATCCATCCCGACAACCGCGCGATGGCGGAACGCGCGGTGCGCGCGATCGGGCTGGACGTGGGCGGCGTGGATTTCCTCAGCACCAACATCGCGGAGAGCTACAAGGCGATCGGCGGCGGCATCTGCGAGGTCAATGCCGCGCCCGGTTTCCGCATGCACATCGCGCCCAGCGAAGGCACGCCGCGCGATGCCGCCGGGCCGGTCATCGACATGCTGTTCCCGCCCGGCACGCCGAGCCGCGTGCCGATCGCCGCGGTGACCGGCACCAACGGCAAGACCACCACCTCGCGCATGCTCGCGCACATCGCCAAGATGGCCGGCTACACGCCGGGCCTGACCACCACCGACGGCGTCTACATCGACGGCCAGCGCACGGTGGAGGGCGACATGACCGGGCCGGTGTCCGCGCGCATGGTGATGGCGGATCCGCAGATCGATTTCGCGGTGCTGGAAACCGCGCGCGGCGGCCTGGTCCGTGCCGGCATGGGCGTGGCCGAGGTCGACGTGGGCGCGGTGATCAACGTCGCCTCCG
>DAOOCX010000152.1:0-3601 GCA_035408605.1 Thermomonas sp.
GGCGCAGTCGCGCGGCGACTGGGTACTCGGGCAATGGCAGGGCGGCGCGTACTGGTTCCCGGGCGTGGTCCAGGAACGCAATGGCGACAGCGTCACCATCCTCTACGACGATGGCACCCGCGAAACGGTGCCGAGCAAGCGCGTGCGCCCCTACACCTGGGCGCTGGGCACCCGCGTGGAATGCCGGTGGTCCGGTGGCAGCGAGTGGTACACCGGCAAGATCACCGGCATGGCGAAGGACGGCAACGAGATCGACGTGCTCTACGACGACGGCGACCGTGAGCGCATCGCCACCGGCGGCTGCCGCTCCCGCTAGGACACGCATGCAGTCTTTGCTGCGCCTGCTGCAGGCGCCACGCAGTCCCTCCAAGTCTCCCGCCGTCCAGCGCGACAGCGTCGGCTTCGTGCTGGATGACGGCCGCCATGTGGACGTCCTGCGCGTGCGCGACCCGCGCGCGCGCCGGATCAAGCTGTCCGTCGATGAGCGCGGCGCGCGCTTGAGCCTGCCGCTGCGGGCGAGCCTGGTCGCCGGGGAACGCTTCCTGCACGAACACCGCCATTGGCTGGCCGTGCAGTTGGCGGCGCAGGGCGAACACGCCGGCGAAGGGTTGCTGCGTGGCGTCACCGATGCGCTGCCGTTGCGCGGGCTGGACGTGCCGTTGCGCTGGACCGGCGGCCGGGCGATGCGGATCGACATCGACCCCGACGCCGGCCTGCTGTTCGCCGCACCGGTGACGGCAGGCGATGCCGGCCTGCGCCGCGCGCTGCGCGATTTCTACGAAGCGCAGGGCCGTGCCGACGTGGGCCGCTGGTTGCCGGGTTACCTCGAAGGACTCCCACGCGCGCCGCGGCGGATCGTGTTCAAGCGCACCTCGACGCAATGGGGCTCGCTGGCACCGGACGGCACGTTGTCGCTGGACCTGGCGCTGGTACTGGCGCGGCCGTCCGCGTTCGAGTACGTGCTGGTCCACGAGCTCTGCCACCTGCTCCACGCCGACCACTCGCGGCGCTTCTGGCGCGAGGTGGAAGCGCGCTTCCCGACCTGGCGGGACGAACGCCATTACTTCCACGCCGAGGGCCGCCGCCTGAAGGCGCGACTGCGCGGCCTGCTGGCCGGTTGACCCGCCAGCCTGCGTTGCCTCCGGCAGGACAACGAAGGAATTCCGCCATGACCCACCCCGCCATCCGCCTGTCGATCGCCGTCGCAGTCGCCGCCCTCCTGGTCGCGCCCGGCTGCAAGAAGGCGCAGGACGCCGCACTCGAGACCGCGATCGAAGGCGCCACCGGCAACAAGGTGGACGTCCAGAAGGACGGCAACGAAATGACCATCAAGACTGAGCAGGGCGACCTCAGGATTGCGACGGCCGAGGATGGCGGCAGCGTGGCGATGCCGGCCAATTTCCCCAAGGACGTATTCCTGCCGGCCGAGAACACCCTCGCCAGCGCGATGGACATGGGCGGCATGCAGATGCTCAACATGACCACCCCGCAGGAATTGACCGCCGTCTCCGCCGACATCGAGAAGTCGATGCAGGGCCAGGGCTGGAAGCGCGAGATGGCGATGCAGGCCGGCGGCGGCAATACCCTGATGTACAGCAAGGACAAGCGCCAGGTCGTCTACCAGATGCTCAAGGCAGATGAGGGCGGCACCCAACTGGCGATCCGCACCGGCGAGGACGGCTGAGCCAGCCCGCCGATACGCGGCCGGCGGCTCAACGCTGCAGGAAATCGCCGATCGCCGCCGCTACGTCGGCCGCTTGCTGCATGTGCAGGTGGTGGCCGCCGGCGATGACCTTCAATTCGCCGTTCGGCAGCAGGCCAACCCGGCGGCGGCGTAGCGCGTCGGGCAGGTAGGGTTGCGCGGGGTCGGCGAAGATCGCCAGCGTCGGGCATTCGATCCCCGCCACCAGGTCTTCGACCTGCGGTTCGGTCATCCGCACCATGGTCGGCAGGGTCAGCCGCGGATCGCTGCTCCACTCGTAGCCCACGGATTCGCCATCGACGCGAACCTCGCGCAGGCCGCGTTCGACCAGCAGCCGCACCGAGGCCTCGTCCAGCCCGCTGCCCGGCACCAGGCTGGCGAACTGCCGCGTGCGCACCGCACTGTCGATGTCGGCAAACATGCGCAGGCGCTTGTCCTTGATCCTGCGGTGGGCGACCACCGCGTCGCGCATGCGCGCCACCGTGCGCTCCGGGGCTTCGGCCAGCGCGCCCAGCGCCTCGATCGCGACCAGCCGCCCGATCCGTTGCGGGCAGGACGCGGCCAGCATGCTGGCGATGCCGGCACCCATCGAATGCCCGAGCAGGGCGAAGCGCTCCCAGCCCAGCGTATCGGCGACATCGAGCACCGCGTTCATCGCACCGACGAAGGAATAGTCGCTGCCGGGCGGCAGGTGCGCGCTGCGGCCGTGGCCGGGCTGGTCGATCGCCACCAGGTCGATGCCATGCAGGTGCGCCGACAGCGGAACGAAGCTCGCCGCGTTGTCCAGCCAGCCGTGCAGGGCCAGCACCTTCGGCGCGCCCGGTTCGCCGCTGCGCAAGGCGCCGATGCGACCGAGCGGGATCTCGATCTCGATGTCGCGCATCACGACCAGCCCTCGTCGCCTTGCACCAGCGCCGCCAATGCTTCCGCATGCGCATCGCCCGCATTGAGGCACGGGATGTAGCGCAGGGTTTCGCCGCCGGCCGCGGCGAACGCATGCGCGTTCTCCACCGCGATTTCCTCCAGCGTTTCCAGGCAATCCACCGCAAAACCGGGGCAGGCGACGTCGATCGTGCGCACGCCCTCGCGCCCCAGCGCTTCCAGCGCCTGCTGCGTGTACGGCTGCAACCAGCGTTCCTTGCCGAAGCGCGACTGGAACGTCAGCAGGATGTCGCCGCGTGGGATGCCCAGGGCCTCGGCGATGGCGACGGTGCTGGCCTCGCACTGGAGCGCGTAGGGATCGCCGCCATCGACCAGGCGCTGCGGGATGCCGTGGAACGACAGCAGCAGGCGCTCGCCGCGGCCGTGGGTCGCCCAGTGCGTGCGGATCGAATCGGCGACCGCCGCGGCCCAGCCGGGATCGCGGTGGTAGTCGTGGAGCATCGCCACCTGCAAGCCCCTGGCATGCTTGGCGATGGCATCGGCGACGCTGGCGGTCGTCGTGGTCGAGTACTGCGGATACAGCGGCAGCACCCGCACCGAGCGCACGCCCTGCGCACGCAGCACATCCAGCGCAGCGGCGATCGACGGTTCGCCGTAGCGCATCGCATGCAGCACGCGCCGGCCGGGCAAGCGCTCGCGCACCGCATCGGCCAGCGCCGCGGTATGCACTGCCAGCGGTGAGCCGCCGGGCAACCAGACCGAGGCATATTTCACCGCGACCTTCGGGCTGCGCAGCGGCAGGATCACGAAGTGCAGCAACGGGCACCACAGCCAGCGGCTGAGCTGGACCACGCGGTGGTCGTGGAGGAATTCGGCGAGGTAGCGGCGCACCGCGGGCGCGGTCGGCGCGGCGGGCGTTCCCAGGTTGACCAGCAGCAGCGCCGGCGGCGATTCGGAAGCGGGATTCATCCCGACAGGATGACATGCGGAAGCGGCAAACCCCGATGGCGATGGCCT
>DAOOCX010000152.1:3701-5428 GCA_035408605.1 Thermomonas sp.
GGATGTCCCGGCGCGGTTCCTTGTCGGTTCATCGCGGCGCGCCTAGCCTGAACGCCCCGCCACCGGAAGCCACGCCCATGCCCCATGCTCCCCGCCGCCTTGCCCTCGCCCTGGCCCTGGCGGTCGCTACCAGCGGGGCCCTTGCAGGCGAACGCGAGGACGTGCGCGCCGGCGAAGCGGTGCGCGTGGTCGAGCAGATCCAGGCCATCCCCGAATCGGCCATCCCCGACCGCCTGCTCGACGAGGCCAAGGCGATCGTGGTCGTCCCCGACACCATCAAGGCCGGCTTCGTGTTCGGTGGCCGCCGTGGCCTGGGCCTGATGTCGGTGAAGACACCGCAGGGCACCTGGTCGAACCCGGTGTTCGTGAAACTGGCGGGTGCCAGCTTCGGCCTGCAGGCCGGCGTGCAGTCGGCCGACGTGATCCTGGTGTTCCGCAGCGAGCGCGGGCTGGACTCGATCGTCAACGGCAAGGTCACCTTGGGCGCCGATGCCGGCGTGGCGGCCGGGCCGGTCGGGCGCAATGCCGCCGCCGCCACCGACGGCCAGTTGAAAGCGGAGATCTGGTCCTGGTCGCGCGCCCGCGGGTTGTTCGCCGGGATCGCCCTGGACGGCGCGGTGCTGTCGATCGACAACGGCGCCAACCGCAGCACCTACGGCAATGCCGTGACCCCGCGCGCGGTGTTCGAGGGCCGTGCGCCGCAGGCACCGTCCGCGGCCATCGTGGCGTTCCGCGATGCGCTGGAGGAAGCCACGGCCTCGGCACGCCAGGCGCGCGGCGGCACCCCGGCCCCGGTTGCCGCGCCGGCGGAACCGGGCGCGGCCAGCGTGCAACCGCTGTACAACGACAACCCGGCCACCACCACGCCACTTGACGCCGCGCCGGCGCAGCCGGTCAAGCCCTGAGGCGATCGGCGTTAGAATCGCAGCCCCCTCCCTCCACAAAGGCACATCATGGGCAGCTTCAGCATCTGGCACTGGCTGATCGTGTTGGTGATCGTGCTGCTGGTGTTCGGCACCAAGCGCCTGACCTCGGGCGCGCGCGACATCGGCAAGGCGGTGGACGAGTTCAAGAAAGGCATGCGCGGTGATGACGACAAGCCGGCCGCGCGGCTCGGCGGCGACAAGACCCCGTCCGAGAGCGAGCAACGCGACCGCGACGACGTCGCCCGCTAAGCCGCGCCGCGGCATCCGATGTTCGATTTTTCCTTCGGCGAGTTGATGGTCGTCGCCTTGGTGGCGCTGATCGTGCTCGGCCCCGAGCGCCTGCCCAAGGCGGCACGCTTCACCGGCCTGTGGGTGCGGCGCGCACGCGCGCAGTGGTATTCGGTGAAGTCGGAACTGGAGCAGGAACTGGCCAGCGACGAACTCAAGCGCAGCCTGCATGCCGGGCGTGACGCCATGCGCGAGGCGGAAACCCACTTGCGCGACTTCGCCAGCGACATCGAACGCCCCGCCCCGGCACCGGACGCGGCGGCGGATACCGCGCCCCGCACGGATGAACCGGCCGCGCCCACGGAACCGCGCCGCGATGACTGATGCCGCCGACGACAGCGAACGCCCACTGATCGCGCACCTGCTGGAACTGCGGTCGCGGCTGCTGCGCGGGGTGGTCGGCCTGGTCGTGGTGCTGCTCGGCCTGTTGCCGTTCGCCAACAAGTTGTACGCGCTGCTGGCGCAGCCGCTGCTGGACAAGCTGCCCAAGGGCGGCCAGCTGATCGCCACCCA
>DAOOCX010000153.1:0-5384 GCA_035408605.1 Thermomonas sp.
GCAACCGCTTCACCCTGCCGCCGCTGACCATCGCGGTCATCGCCAGGCTGGGCGAGGACGAGAAGATCCCGGTCTCCGAACGCCAGGCCACGGCCTCCTGCGTCTGCCTGTTGTTGCTGCAGGCCGCGCAGGCCGAGGGCTTCGGCGCGCAATGGCTGACCGGCTGGCCAGCCTACGACCGCCCGTTGCTGGAACGCACGCTGGGGCTCGCACCTGATGAGCAACTGGCCGGCACCATTGCGATGGGGACGCCGCAGGTCGACGTACCGGACCGCGAACGGCCGGATCCGGCGTCGCTGCTGACGGACTGGTCGCCGGCGTGAGTCAGCCAGTGTCGGCCTCGAACACGCTCTACCTCGTCGATGCGTCGATGTACGTGTTCCGCGCCTGGCATTCCATGCCGGACGAGTTCCACGACGCCGACGGCTGGCCGACCAACGCGGTGCATGGCTTCGCCCGCTTCCTGCTGGAGCTGCTGGAGCGCGAACGCCCGCGGCACATCGCCATCGCCTTCGACGAGGCGCTGGACTCCTGCTTCCGCAACGCGCTATATCCGGCCTACAAGGCCAACCGCGACCCCGCGCCGCCGGAGCTGCGCCGCCAGTTCGCCTGGTGCAAGGGCCTGTGCCAGGCGCTGGGGCTGCAGACCCTGGCCCACCACGACTACGAGGCCGACGACCTGATCGGCAGCGCCGTGCACCGCGCGCGCGGACACGGCTACCGCAGCGTGATCGTGTCCGCCGACAAGGACCTCTCGCAGCTGCTGGACGTGCACGACGAGCAGTACGACTTCGCCAAGGGCCAGCGCTGGGGCCGCGACGGGGTCAAGGCGCGGCACGGCGTGCAGGCGCACCAGATCGCCGACTACCTGGCGCTCACCGGCGACGCGGTCGACAACATCCCGGGCATCACCGGGATCGGCCCGAAGTCGGCCGCGGTCCTGCTCGCGCATTTCGATTCGCTGGATGCCCTGCTGGCGCGGATCGACGAGGTGCCGTTCCTGCGCCTGCGCGGGGCCGCGCAGCTCGCCGTGCGCCTGCGCGAACAGCGCGAGCACGCACTGCTGTGGCGGCAACTCACCACGATCGCGCTGGATGCGCCGTTGCCGGACGGCCATTTCGCGCGCGGCAACGGCGACGCCGACGAACTGCAGGCGCTGTCGGACTGGATCGGCTTCGGTCCGCTGACCCGCAAGCGCTTGGCCGAGGCGGCGGGGCTTTCTGCCTGAAGCGCCCCCGAGCATGGAAGCGCTCGTCCGGGGGAGGGTTCGAGCGCGCCATGGATGGCGCGCGGCCGCGCATCGGAGCCGGATGCGGAGCCTAAGCGGCGAATCCCCTCCGGGCGAGCGCTTCATTGCGAACGATGATGGTCACCCGCCTGCGGTAGCATCGAGGCATGGGCCACAACCTCAAGACCACCCTGTACGAAGGCGACTGGCTGCGGCTGGTGAAGATCGGCCACTGGGAATCCTGCGAGCGCACCCACGGCCAGGGCATGGCGGTGATCGTGATCGCGGTGACCCCGGCGGACGAGGTCCTGTTCGTCGAGCAGTACCGTATCCCGCTGGGTTCGCGCACCATCGAAATGCCCGCGGGCCTGGTCGGCGACGACCATGCGCAAGACACCCTGGTCGATGCCGCGCGTCGCGAACTGATCGAGGAAACCGGCTGGTCGCCGGGCAAGGTCGACGTGCTGCTGGTCGGCCCGACCAGTTCCGGCATGAGCAACGAGCGAATCGCCTTCGTGCGCGCGCTGGACCTGGTCCGGGTCGGCGACGGCGGCGGCGTGGACAGCGAGGACATCACCGTCCACCACGTGCCGCGGGCCGAGGCGCCGGCCTGGCTGATGCGCAAGCATGCCGAGGGCTTCGAGCTCGACCTCAAGCTCTGGGCCGGGCTGTGGATGATCGAGCACGACCCGGACGGCAGCCCGCGCCGCTGACCCGGGATTGACGGCGGTCAAGGCCGCGGCCCGCTGCTGGTGCGATGATGGGATCTCGCCATCGACCCAGGAACGCGCCATGGCCCGTCGCCCGACCGCCAAGCCCCCCGTCGCCAAGCCGCGGGCCACCCCCGCCGCGCGCAAGCCGCGCAGCCGGCTGCCTGCGCCCGACCCGATCCCCACCCCGGCCGCCGCCGCGGTCGCGCAGGCCGAGGCCGAAGCCTGGGCCGGCACCCACGCGCCGCCAGCGGTGCCGCCGATGGGCATCGCGCCCGCAGAACTCGGCGTGCCGGAGGCCACCGCGCGGGAGATGGAGGCGATGCCGGTCACCGCCGAAGAGAGCACCTCCGCGCCGCTGCCCGCCGGCTATCCCTACCGCGTCCGCCTGCGCCGCAGGGAATACGAGGCGGAGAAGAAGAAGCTGCAGATCGAGCTGCTGAAGGTGCAGAGCTGGGTCAAGGAGAGCGGGCAGCGCATCGTGATGCTGTTCGAGGGCCGCGACGCCGCCGGCAAGGGCGGCACCATCAAGCGTTTCACCGAGCACCTCAACCCGCGCGGGGCGCGCGTGGTCGCGCTGGAGAAGCCCAGCGAGCGCGAACGCGGGCAGTGGTACTTCCAGCGTTACATCGAGCACCTGCCGACCTACGGCGAGATCGTGCTGTTCGACCGCAGCTGGTACAACCGCGCCGGGGTCGAGCGGGTGATGGGCTTCTGCACCCCGGCGGAATACCTCGAGTTCCTGCGCGAGGCGCCGGAGTTCGAGCGCATGCTCGTGCGCAGCGGCGTCCGCCTCTACAAGTTCTGGTTCTCGGTCAGCCGCGAGGAACAGCTGCGGCGCTTCAACTCGCGCCGCAACGACCCGCTGAAGCACTGGAAGCTGTCGCCGATCGACGTGCAGTCGCTGGGCAAGTGGGACGACTACACCGACGCCAAGGAAGCGATGTTCTTCCACACCGACACCGCCGACTCGCCGTGGCTGGTGATCAAGTCCGACGACAAGAAGCGCGCGCGCCTCAACTGCATGCGCCACGTGCTGTCGACCCTGCCCTACCCGGGCAAGGACCCGAAGGTCGCCTACCCGGCGGATCCGCTGATCGTCGGCTCGGCGGCCAATGTGCTCGCCGCAGACGGCCAGTAGGCGGCGCGCGCTTCAGCCGGCGAAGCGGTCGGTCCCCTCCACCAGCGCGGCGGCGTTCTCGGCCTCGAACGCGGAGTGGCCGGCGGTCGCGCTGACCAGCAGCTCCGCCTTCGGCCAGGCCTTGTGCAGGTCGAAGGCGTTCTGGATCGGGCAGACCACGTCGTAACGGCCGTGCACGATCACCCCGGGGATGTCGGCGATGCGATGGGCATCGCGCAGCAGCTGGTCCTCGACCTCGAAGAAGCCGCCGTTGACGAAGTAATGGTTCTCGATCCGCGCGAACGCCAGCGCGAACTCCGCGTTGCCGTGGGTGTCGGCGTAGTCCGCGGGGATCCGCAGGTAGCTGGTGCCGCCTTCCCAGATCGCCCAGGCGCGCGCGGCCGCCAGCCGAACGCCGGCATCGTCGGAGGTCAGGCGGCGATGGAAGGCCGAGATCAGGTCCGCGCGCTCCACCTCCGGGATCGCCGCGATGTAGTGCGCCCACGCATCCGGGAACAGGCGGCTGGCGCCTTCCTGGTAGAACCATTCCAGCTCCCAGCGGCGGAGCATGAAGATGCCGCGCAGGACCAGTTCGGTCACCCGCTGCGGGTGGGTCTCGGCATAAGCCAGCGCGAGGGTCGAGCCCCAGCTGCCGCCGAACACCTGCCAGCGCGCGATGCCGAGGTGCTCGCGCAGCTTCTCGATGTCGGCGACCAGGTCCCAGGTGGTGTTGTCGACGAGGTCGGCGTGCGGGGTGCTGCGCCCCGAGCCGCGCTGGTCGAACAGCACGATGCGGTACTTCGCCGGGTCGTGGAAGCGCCGCATGTTGGCATTGCAGCCCGCGCCGGGACCGCCGTGCAGCAACACCACCGGCTTGCCGTCCGGGTTGCCGCATTCCTCCCAGTACAGGGTGTGGCGGCCGTCGACCGCGAGGGTGCCGGTCCGGGACGGGGCGAGTTCGGGATACAGCGTGCGCATGGCGGGATCCGGCGGTGGAGAACCCCGGATTCTAGCTGGCGCGGTTCAGGGCCTGCGCCCCAGGGTCACGCGGTCGCGGCCCTCGAGGTCGGGCTCGGTCGCCACGTCCACGAAGCCGGCCGCGGCCATCAGCGCACGCACGGCCTCGCCCTGGTCCCAGCCGTGCTCCAGCAGCAACCAGCCCGCGGGCGCCAGGTGCGCCGGGGCGTCGCGGACGATGCGGCGGATCGCGTCCAGTCCGTCGCTGCCCGAGGCGAGCGCGTCGGGCGGTTCGTGGCGGAGGTCGCCCTGGCCGAGGTGCGGATCGCCGAGCGCGATGTACGGCGGATTGCTGGCGATCAGGTCGAAGCGCTCGCGACCGAGCGCCTCGCACCAGTCGCCGCGACGGAACCACGCATTGTCGATGCCGTTGCGTTGCGCGTTGGCCACCGCCACCGCCAAGGCCGCCTTGCTGGCGTCGGTGGCGACCACCGCGGCCATCGGCCGCTCTCGGGCGATGGCCAGCGCGATCGCCCCGCTGCCGGTGCCGAGGTCCGCGACCCGGCAGGGGGCGTCGGCGGGCAGCCGCGCCAGGGCGAGTTCGACCAGCCGTTCGGTTTCCGGGCGCGGGATCAGGGTGGCCGGCGTCACCCGGAGGTCCAGCGACCAGAAGCCTTGGGTCCCGCTCAGGTAGGCGACCGGCTCGCCGGCGGCGCGACGCGACAGCAAGGCCTCGAAACGCTCCCGGGCAGCCGCCTCGACCGCGTCGTCGGCATGCGCCCACAGCCAGCCCGGCGGGCGGTCCAGCGCATGCGCCAGCAGCCACTCGGCATCGACGCGCTCGATCATGGCGCTGGCGCGCTGCAACAAATCCCGGACCCGCGGCGTGGTGCTCTGCATGCGTGCAGTGTCGCATCGCGTGGCTGGAAGCCGCATTGACGCGTCGCGTCGGCGACGTCGACCGATTCAATAGTTCTTAACTATTGATTCGATAGAATCAATTTCATTGATTGATTGAATGCCACGCCATAGATTTGTCGCGTCGCATCATCCCACCCCCGCCCACACCGAGGAACCACGATGTCCCTGATCAACACCAAGGTCGCCCCGTTCAAGGCCAATGCCTTCCACAACGGCAAGTTCGTCGAGGTCACCGACCAGTCCCTGCAGGGCAAGTGGTCGGTCCTGATCTTCATGCCGGCGGCCTTCACCTTCAATTGCCCGACCGAGATCGAAGACGCCGCCGAGCACTACGCCGAGTTCCAGAAGGCCGGCGCCGAGGTCTACATCGTCACCACCGACACCCACTTCTCTCACAAGGTGTGGCACGAAACCTCCCCCGCGGTGGGCAAGGCCAAGTTCCCGCTGG
>DAOOCX010000154.1:0-5377 GCA_035408605.1 Thermomonas sp.
CGCCTGTGCGCGCTGTATGGCTGGGATGTGCGGGTGCGTCCGGGCGAGGACACCGGCGTGGTGGCAACGCTGCGCTTCGGATAAGGCGCGCCGGCGCGTCATAATGCACGGGCTCGATTTTCTCCAGGACGCCCGCATGACCACCCCCACCGCAGCCCCGTTGGCCTACCGGGTCACGCCCTCCACGCATGCACGAACCGACGAAGCACGCGCTGCGTTGCTCGCCGGCGACCTCGGGTTCGGCAAGCTCATGACCGACCACATGGTCACCATCGAATGGGACAGCGCACGCGGCTGGCACGATGCGCAGGTGCATGCCTACGGGCCACTGTCGCTGGATCCTGCCGCCGCGGTGCTGCACTACGGCCAGGAGATCTTCGAAGGCATCAAGGCGTATCGCCACGCCGACGGCTCCATCTGGACCTTCCGGCCCCGCGCCAACGGCGAGCGCCTGCAGCGCTCCGCGGCGCGGCTGGCGTTGCCGCAATTGCCGGTCGACGAGTTCGTGGAGTCGCTGCGCCAGCTGGTGGCGATCGACCACGCATGGGTGCCGTCGGCACCGGAAACGAGCCTGTACTTTCGTCCCTTCATGATCGCCACCGAGGCCTTCCTCGGCGTGCGCGCGGCGCAGGCCGCGGCCTACCACGTCATCGCCAGCCCGGCCGGCGCGTACTTCGCCAACGGCGTTTCGCCGGTGTCGATCTGGCTGTCGCAGGACTACGCGCGCGCGGCCAAGGGCGGCACCGGCGCGGCCAAGTGCGGCGGGAACTACGCCGCGTCGCTGCTGCCGCAGCTGGAAGCGCGCGCGCACGGGTGTTCGCAGGTGCTGTTCCTCGATCCGGTCGAGGGGAAGTACCTGGAAGAACTCGGTGGCATGAATGTGTTCCTGGTGTACGCGGATGGCCGCCTGGTCACCCCGGCCCTGTCCGGCAGCATCCTCGAGGGCATCACCCGTTCCAGCATCCTGCAACTGGCGCGCGACCGCGGCCTGCAGGTCGAAGAACGCCAGGTGTCGATCGACGAGTGGCGCGATGGCGTGGCGTCGGGTGCCATCACCGAGGCCTTCGCCTGTGGCACCGCAGCGGTGATCACCCCGATCGGCGAGTTGAAGGGCAAGGACCTCAGCATCGGCGATGCCAACGCACCGGCAGGCCAGGTGACGATGTCGATCCGCAAGGAACTGACCGACATCCAGTACGGCCGGCTGCCCGACCGCCACGGTTGGCTGGTCAGGCTGCGCTGAGCGGCGCGTCGACCGCGATCAGAGCCGCACCCACCAGCAGCCCAGGCGCTGGCGCAGGCCGAAGTTGGTGCGTGAGGGCGTGGTGCCGTTGGCCAGCGTCTGTTCGACGCGCAAGCCGATCAGGCGCGGCTTGCGCGGCGCGCGGGTGACCACTTCCCCGGTGGTCTCGTCGAACGTGACGATGTCGTCGCCGTAGGCGTTGGTGTCGCCGCTGTACATCGGTTGCACGTCGATCAACGGGCGCTTGGCGATCGCCTCCAGGCGCGTCATCACGTTGTAGGCCGTGGAGGTCGGCATGCCGGCCCAGTCGTAGACGCCGGCCACCTGGTTGGCATCGCCAGATTGCAAGGCGTTGCTGAAGGAATAGACCAAGTCCTGCACGGTGCGTGCGCAGACGTTGCGGTAACGGCCGGCGATCGCGCCTCCCGCCGATGGCATTGCGCCGACGCGTTCGGTCGCGCCGATGTCGTCGCACTTGCGGTCGGTGTAGACCAGCGTGCCATCCGCGGCGGTGCAACGCTTCACCTGCGCCATCACCGCGCCCGGCGCAAGCAGGCCGACGATCGACAAAAGAAAGAGCAGGGCGGCGCGATGCATGCCGCGCAGCCTAACCGCGCGCGCTGCATCGAGGAAGTGCGCCGGTCAGTACTGCAGGAAGTAGCAGCCTTCGTCCCTGCGAACGTCGAAGTCGAGAACCGATTCGTTTCCGTCATCAACGACCGTGACCTGCATCTGGCCAGCGGCGCCATCGGATCCGCCACGGGAGTCCGCGAACATCACCTGCCCGCCCATGCTGGCGTCGAAATACTCCGCATCCGTCACCAACTGCGTGGACAGGTGTTCAAGGCGCGACATCACGCGTTGCGCCTGCGCATTCGACATGCCCGCCCAATCAAAGCTTTCCGCGACGCGGTTGACGTCACGAATCGCCACGGATGCGGTCAGGTCCGCCGCCAGTTGCCTGGGGTCGCCGGCGCAACCACGCTGCACCGACCGGCGAACGCCTGCCTGCAATGGCATAGAGGACGCGTCGGCAAGCTCGATGCCGTTCAAGCGCGCCTCACGCCGTTGGTCGCGTTCGATCCGGTTCAAGACCTCGCCGGGCAGGGGTGTGGACTTCGCTCCGAACGCGCTGCAAGCCTTGTTGGTGTAGGCATAGCTGCCGTCCGCCATTTGGCAACGCAGCACCCCTGTCTTCGCTTCGACGCGGGGAGCGACCATCGGAAGGGCACCGAGCACGAGGGCGGCTGCGAGCAACGAGGTAGGCAGGATGCGCATGGCGTGGGGCAGGTGTCATGCCGGGATTGGCAGGCGCAGGATCCCGTCGACCCGGTCAACGCCGCGTGCGAAAACGCCGAACCTCCCCTGAATTCACGCCAATTTAGCGAGCACGTTCAGAGAGGGTTTCGCCAGGTTCAACGTGTAGAAGTGCAGCCCCGGCGCACCGCCGGCGATCAGGCGCTCGCATAGCTGCGCAACGAAATCGGAGGCGAATTCGCGGATGCTCTCGGCGTCGTCGCCATAGCCACGCATGCGCTGCGCGATCCAGCGCGGGATCTCGGCGCCGCAGGCTTCCGAGAAGCGCCGCAGTTGGCTGAAGTTGGAGATCGGCATGATCCCGGGGATGATCGGGATGTCGATGCCGAGTGCGCGCGCATCGTCGACGAAACGGAAGTAGGCGTCGGTGTTGTAGAAGTACTGGGTAATCGCGCTGTCGGCGCCGGCATCGACCTTGCGCTTGAAGTTGCGCAGGTCGGCCATCGCGTCTTCCGCCTGCGGATGGGTTTCCGGATAGGCCGCGACTTCGATGGTGAAGTGGTTGCCGTGCTCGGTGCGGATCAGTTCGACCAGCTCGTTGGCGTAGCGCAGGTCGCCGCTGCGGACCATGCCCGAGGGCGTGTCGCCGCGCAGCGCGACGATGCGGTCGCAGCCCAGCGCGCGATAGAGCTTGAGCAGCGAGCGGATCTCCTCGCGGTTGCCGCCGACGCAGGTCAGGTGCGGCACGCCGGCCACGCCGTGCTCGCTGCGCAGGCGCTGCACGGTTTCCGGGGTGTGGCTGAGGGTCGAGCCACCGGCGCCGAACGTCACAGACATGAATTGCGGTGCGTGCGCCTTGAGCTTCTGCACGCTGCGGTCCAGCTGCGTGCGCTGTTCGTCGGTCTTGGGCGGATAGAACTCGAAGCTGATCGGCAGCATGGCGTCGTTCGCGTGCAGGATGCGATGATTGTATCTCTTCATCCGGATGAAGCAAAAGATAAAGTCGTTCGGCTGGAAGGGCATGCTTGACGCCCTTGGAGCCGGCCATGCATCGTGCAGGCAGGGGGAATCCATGCAACACGTTCCAGACCACGTCGTCGCCACGGCGCAGGCGCCGCCGCGCCTGCTGCAGGAATTGCGCGAAACACTGCAACGGTTGCGCCTGGGCGGTCCGTTCTACGTGCTGCTGTGGCTGCTGGCCGGCGTGGCCGCAGACCTGTGGCTGCGCGCACCCGTGGCTTTCAGCTTGATCACCTTCGGTTTCGTTGCCCTGACCGTGGTGCGGTTCCGTGTCCACGGATTGGCCGAGGGCACCCAGGAAGACGATGTCCGCGGGAGGCTCGACTTCATCTGGCTGCTGTTGCTGGTGAATGCCGGGTTGTGGGGCGCGGCGTCGGCATGGCTGCTGGCGATTGCGCCGGAGGAAAGCGCGCGCACGGTCGCCGCGATCAGTTCCTATGCCTTCGCCACCGCGTTCGCGCACAACTTCCCGATGCGCCTGCGGCACGCCTTCGGTGCGGTGGTGCTGATCTACCTGCCGACCCTGGCGGCATTGATCGCCAGCGGTGCGCGTTACGAACTGATCGGCGTCAGCGCGCTGTACCTGCTTTACGTGAGCCTGGCATTGCGCCGCAGCCACGCCGAGTACCTGCAGCGGCTGGATCTGGAGGATGAGTTGCGCCAACAGCGCGACTTGTTCGAGCAGCAAAGCCGGCGCGATGGATTGACCGGGCTGGCCAACCGGCGCCGGTTCTCGTCGGCGCTGGAGGACTGGTCGGCGCAGGCGCGGAGCAACCGCAGGCCGCTGTCGCTGCTGATCCTCGACCTCGACCATTTCAAGGCGATCAACGATCAGCACGGACATGCGCGTGGCGATGCCTGCCTGCGCGCGTTCGCCAGCCGCCTGCAGGAAGCGTTCGCGGGGAACGGGGAGTTGGTGGCGCGGCTGGGCGGCGAAGAATTCGGTGTCTTGCTGCGCGAGACCTCGTTGAACGAGGCATTCACGCATGCAGAAGCGTTCCGTGCCGGGCTGGCAGCGGATCCACTCGATACCGGCGACGGCATCGGCCTGGCGCTGCGGGTGAGCATCGGCGTGGCCGCGTTCGAGCCCGGCGTGCACCACGATGCCGATGCCCTGTACCACGCAGCCGATACCGCGCTGTACGAGGCCAAGGCCTCGGGCCGCAATACGGTGCGGCAGGTCGCGGCGATCGACTGAGCGCGAAGGCCCGCGATCCGCGGATCCATGAACGAAAAGGGCGGCCAGTGGCCGCCCTCTCCTTGATCGCCGCGGCAGTGCCGCGACTCAGTAGCGGTAGTGCTCCGGCTTGTAGGGGCCGTCCACGTCCACGCCCAGGTAGGCGGCCTGCTCGGCGGTGAGGGTGGTCAGCTTCACGCCGATCTTCTCCAGGTGCAGGCGCGCCACTTCTTCGTCCAGCTTCTTCGGCAGGATGTAGACGGCCGGCTTGTAGCTGTCCTTGTTGGCCCACAGGTCGATCTGCGCGAGCGTCTGGTTGGAGAACGAGTTGCTCATCACGAAGCTCGGGTGGCCGGTGGCGCAGCCCAGGTTGACCAGTCGGCCTTCGGCCAGCAGGAAGATCGCGCGGCCATCCGGGAACGTGTACTTGTCCACCTGCGGCTTGATGTTGAGCTTGGTGACGCCCGGGAAGGCGTTGAGCGCATCGACCTGGATCTCGTTATCGAAGTGGCCGATGTTGCAGACGATCGCCTGGTCCTTCATCTGGCTCAGGTGCTCGATGGTCAGCACGTCCTTGTTGCCGGTGGTGGTGACGTAGATGTCGCCACGGCCCAGGGTCGATTCCACGGTGTTGACCTCGAAGCCTTCCATCGACGCCTGCAGGGCGTTGATCGGGTCGA
>DAOOCX010000155.1:0-3053 GCA_035408605.1 Thermomonas sp.
AGGTCTCGTAGGTGCCCTGCACGATGCCCTGGCTGCCGATGTAGATCCAGCTGCCCGCGGTCATCTGCCCGTACATCATCAGGCCCTTTTTATCGAGATCGTGGAAGTGTTCCCACGTGGCCCAGTGCGGCACCAGGTTGGAGTTGGCGATGAGCACGCGCGGCGCGTCGGCATGGCTGGGGAACACGCCGACCGGCTTGCCGGATTGCACCAGCAGGGTTTCGTCGTCGTTGAGGTTCTTGAGCGATTCGATGATGGCGTCGTAGCAGTCCCAGTCGCGCGCGGCGCGGCCGATGCCGCCGTAGACCACCAGCGAGGTGGGGTCTTCGGCCACTTCCGCGTCCAGGTTGTTCTGCAACATGCGGAACGGCGCCTCGGTCAGCCACGACTTGCAGGTGAGCGTGTTGCCGCGCGGCGCGCGGGGGGAGCGGGACGGATCGTGGCGGCTGGACATCGGCATGGCTCCTGCAAGCGAAGCCGCGATTATCGCACCGGCACCCGGCCCGACTCAGCGGTATGGAAGCCGAGGTGTCATCGGCCTCCGCTATCATCGGCGCATGGCTTTCCTGCTCCGCGGCGCACTGCTGGCGCTGCTCCTCCTCGTCCAGGGCTGCGCCACCACGCGCGCGCCCGACGCCGCGCCGACGGTGGTGCTGGTCTCGATCGACGGCCTGCCTGCCGCGGTCCCCGGCAGCGGGCGCATGCCCGCGCTGGACGGCATCGCCCGCGAAGGCGTGCAGGCGGCGTGGCTGCAGCCGAGCTACCCCACCCTGACCTTCCCCAACCACTACACGCTGGCGACGGGGCTGCGTCCGGACCGCCACGGCATCGTCAACAACAACATCAACGACCCTGTGCTGGGGCGCTACGTGTCCAAGCAGGCCAGCGCACGCGACGGCCGCTGGTACGGCGGCGAGCCGATCTGGGCCACGCTGCAGCGGCAGGGCGGGATCGCGGCGACGATGTTCTGGCCAGGCTCGGAAGCCGAGATCGCCGGGCAGCGTCCGCGCTACTGGACGCCTTTTGACGGCAGCCTGCCGGTCGATGCACGCGTCGATCAATTGCTGGCCTGGCTGGACCTGCCGCCCGCGCAGCGCCCGCGCCTGCTCACCCTGTACATGGAGCAGTACGACGTGGCCTCGCACGCGTCGGGCATGCATTCGCTGCAGGCGGTGCAGGCGCTATCCACTATCGATGCCGGCCTCGCGCGATTGCGCGACGGGTTGCACGCGCGCGGGCTGGACGACCGCGTGGACCTGATCGTGCTGTCCGACCACGGCATGGCCGATGTGCCCGCCGCGAACCTCGTCTTCCTCGACGACCTGCTGCCGGCGGATGCGATGCAGGTCGAATCCGTCGGGCAGATGGCGTGGCTGACCGCGAAACCGGGCCGCGAGGCGGAGGTCGAGCGTGCACTGGTGCGTCGCCACGATCATTTCGAATGCTGGCGCAAGGCCGATGCGCCGCCTGCCTGGCACTTCGGCCGCAACCCGCGCATCCCGCCGATCATCTGCCAGGCCGACGATGGCTGGCGCGTGTGGCTGCATCGCTATCCGGTCTCGACCGTGCTGAAGGGCGAGCACGGGTTCGCGCCGGAGGACGTGGGCATGCGCGCGGCGTTCACTGCGGTGGGGCCGTCCTTCCGCAACGGCGTGCGCCTGCCCGCGTTCGACAATGTCGATGTGTATGCGTTGCTGGCGCGCTTGTTGCGGATCACGCCTGCAGCGAACGATGGCGACATCGCGCCCCTGCTGCCCGCATTGAAGGACAGCCGATGATCCTGTGCCGGCGCATCGACAGCCCGGTCGGGCCACTGATGCTGGCGGCCGACGACAGCGGCCTCCGCCACATCGAATTCCGCGACAACCGCCATCCGGTCAATCGCGGCGACTGGCACGGCGGCGACAACGCGATCCTGCAGGCCACCGAGGCGCAGCTCGCCGAGTATTTCGCCGGCACGCGGACCAGGTTCGATCTCCCCCTTGCACCGCGCGGCACCGAGTTCCAGTTGCGCGTGTGGCAGGCGCTGGCGCGGATCCCGCACGGATCCACCTCGACCTATGCCGAGCAGGCGCGCGCCATCGGCAGTCCCGATGCGGTGCGCGCGGTGGGGGCGGCGAACGGACGCAATCCGTTGCCGATCGTGCTGCCCTGCCATCGGGTGATCGGTGCCGATGGCGCGCTGGTCGGCTTCGGTGGCGGCCTGCCGATCAAGGAGTTCCTGCTGCGGCTGGAAGGCGCGTTGCCGGCACGACAGGCCGGATTGTTCTGAATGCGGGTGCCTGCTTAGCCTCAGCACCAACCGGTCAGGACTATCGAAGCAGTTGCTTCATCGCATCGCGATACCGCGTGGCGATCGCGTCGCGGTCGCGATGCCGGCCGTCCTCGACCACGCGCACGCCGGCGACTTCGACATCGCGCACCAGCGGGCGATTGCCGCTGAACAGCCAGCGGTCGATGACATCGCCATCCGTCGCGCCGGCGAGGATCGGCGCGTCCGCATCCAGCACGATTCGATCCCCAGCCGCGAAGCCGGTGCTGTCCGCAGCGCTTGCATGGGCGCCATCCAGCAACGTGGCGCCAACGCTCGGCATGCGCATGCTCGAAGCGATGTTGCGACGCTGCACGCGCAGGCGTTGTCCATATTCCAGCCAGCGCAGTTCCTCGACCGGATCGACCGAGCTGTTCGAATCCGAACCCACGCCCCAACGCCCGCCCGCATCGAGATAGTCCCGCAGCGGGAATAGGCCATCGCCGAGATTCGCCTCGGTGCTGGTGCAGATCGCCACGGTGGCACCACTGCCCGCAATGTCCTGCACTTCGTCATCGTCCAGATGGGTCGCATGCACCAGCGTCCAGCGCTCATCCACCGGCACGCTGTCCAGCAGCCATTGCACCGGCCGCGCGCCGCGCAGGGCGATGCATTCCTCGACCTCGGGCAGTTGTTCGGCGATGTGGATGTGGATGCGCGACGCCGCCGGCAGTGCGGTCAGGACTTCATGCATCGGGTCGGACGGCACCGCGCGCAGGCTGTGCAGGGCGCAGCCGATGCG
>DAOOCX010000155.1:3153-5330 GCA_035408605.1 Thermomonas sp.
CATGCATCGGGTCGGACGGCACCGCGCGCAGGCTGTGCAGGGCGCAGCCGATGCGAACGGTGTCGCTTTCGCTGGCCCGCAAGGTCTCGAGCAAGCGCAGGTAGGCGTCGACGGAATGGCCGAAGCGCTGCTGGCGCGCCGACAGCGGCCTGCCATCGAACCCGCCGGTCATGTACAGCACCGGCAGCAGGGTGATGCGGATGCCGGTGTCGCGCGCGGCACGCAGCAACGCCTGCGACATCGCATCGGCCTGCGCATACGGCGTGCCATCCGGCGCGTGGTGCAGGTAGTGGAATTCGCAGACCGTGGTGTAGCCGGCTTCGAGCATTTCCGCGTACAGCTGCGAGGCGACGGCGTGCAGCAGGTCGGGATCGAAGCGCGCGGCCATCGCGTACATGGTTTCGCGCCAGGTCCAGAACGAATCGGCAGGATCGGTCTGGCGTTCGGCCAGGCCGGCCATCGCCCGCTGGAAAGCATGCGAATGCAGGTTGGCGATGCCGGGCAAGGCCCAGCCGCGCGGGGTGCGGGTGGCGATGGCAGTCGTCGGCGTGTGCATCGGCGCATTGTCGCGCAAACCCGCCACGGGCTGCGGTAGGCTTTGCACATGGACGGCATGCTGGTGATCGGAATGATGTTCGCGGCCATGGCCCTGGCCGTGGTGCTGATCCTGCACCTGCGTCGTCGCTACGGCTCCGGCAACGGCGGCGATGGCGGCTACGGTGGTGAGAGCGGCCATTCGCACCACGACCATGACGGCGGCTGCGATGGCGGTGGCGACGGAGGCGGTGGTGACTGAGCGCTGGGATGGCCTGCTGCTGGGCCCGACCCTGGCGACCCTCGACACCGGCACGGGCTACGGCCTGGTCGAAGACGGCGCACTGGGCTGGAACGATGGCCTGCTCACCTATGTCGGCCCGCGCAGTGGATTGCCCGGCGATGCGCCATCGCTTGCCGACGACGTGATCGAAGCCGAAGGGCTGGTCACGCCGGGCCTGGTCGATTGCCACACGCACCTGGTGTTCGCCGGCGATCGCGCGAGCGAATTCGAGTTGCGCCTGCAGGGCGCGAGTTACGAGGACATCGCGCGCAGCGGCGGCGGCATCCTCTCCAGCGTGCGCGCCGTACGCGAGGCCAGCGAAGACGAACTCCTGGCGCAGTCGTTGCCACGCGCACGCGCATTGATCGCCGACGGTGCGACCACGCTGGAGATCAAGTCGGGCTATGGCCTGGACCTGGCCAACGAAGGCAAGATGTTGCGGGTCGCGCGGCGCATCGGCGAAACCCTCGGCATCTGCGTGCGCACCACCTTCCTCGGCGCGCATGCGCTGCCGCCCGAATATCGCGACGATGCCGACGGCTACATCGACGCCGCCATCGGCTGGCTGCACGCGCTGCATGCCGAGGGGTTGGTGGATGCCGTGGATGCGTTCTGCGAGCGCATCGGCTTCTCATCCGCGCAGACGCGACGGATGTTCGAGGCCGCACGCGGACTTGGCCTGCCGGTGAAACTGCATGCCGACCAGCTCAGCGATGGCGGTGGCGCAGCGCTGGCGGCGGAATTCAATGGGTTGTCCGCCGACCACATCGAATACACGGACGAAGGCGGCGTGCGCGCCATGGCCGACGCCGGCACGGTCGCGGTGCTGCTGCCCGGTGCGTTCCACGTGTTGCGCGAAACGAAACTCCCGCCACTGGACCTGCTGCGCGAACACAGCGTGCCGATGGCGGTGGCGACCGACTGCAATCCCGGCACCTCGCCGCTGCTGTCGCTGCGACAGGCGATGCAGCTGGCCTGCACGCATTTCAAGCTGACGCCGGAAGAAGCATTGCGCGGCACCACGATCAACGCCGCGCGTGCACTCGGACTGCACGATCGCGGCACGTTGCGCGTCGGCCTGCGTGCCGACTTCGCGCACTGGCGCGTCGCGCGTCCCGCGGCGCTCTGCTACTGGCTGGGCGGGCAACTGCTCGACGCCTCGTATGCCGGCGGTCGCCGGCTCGTCTGAATCCCTGGAGACCTTCATGCGCCATGCTGCCCTCGCCGCTTCGATCCTGGTTTCGCTGGCCCTTGCCGCACCCATCGCGCAAGCGCAGGACGCGGCGACCAGACTGGCGCAGGACGCGATCATCGTGGACACGCACATCGATGCGCCCGGCATCCTGATGGACAAGTGGGC
>DAOOCX010000156.1:0-5317 GCA_035408605.1 Thermomonas sp.
TCAACCGCGCCGCCGACGTGAACCCGATCAACCTGCTGGCGCTGGCGCTGCTGTCCACGCCCAAGCACGCCATGGGCGAAGCCGACCTGCTGGCGCAGATCGCGCTGTCGCAAACCCTGCTGCGCGAAGTGCCGTACGCCCCGCACGTCACCGTCACCCCGCACACGCCGGCGCAGATCGTCGCCCACGGCGAGGAGATCGGCACGCTGTTGCGCACGGCGCATCCGCTGGGCGACGTGCTCAGCGTGGACGACGAGAACGCGGTGCTGCTCAGCTACTTCCGCAACAACGTGCTGCACCTGTTCACCGCGCCGGCATGGATCGCGGTGTGCTTCCTCAACAACCGGCGGATGTCGCGCGCGCAACTGCAACGGCTGGGCCGCACGCTCTACCCGTTCCTGCAGGCGGAGCTGTTCCTGCCGTGGGACGAGGACGGCTTCGCCGAACGCATCGACCGCACCATCGACATCTTCGTGCGCGAGGGCCTGCTGCAGCAGGTCAGCGACGACGATGGCGGCATCCTGGCCCGCAACACCGGGCAGACCGACGAAGTGTTCCGCCTGCGCGCGATCGGCCATGCGATGCAGCAGGCGTTCGAGCGCTACTACATCGCGATTTCGGTGCTGGTGAAGAACGGTCCCGGCACGCTCGGCGCCGGCGAACTGGAGAGCCTGTGCCAGCTGGCCGCGCAACGCCTGTCGCTGCTGTACGCCCCGGCCGCCCCGGAGTTCTTCGACAAGGGCCTGTTCCGCGGCTTCATCCAGGAGCTGCGCGCGTTGAAGCTGGTGTGGCCCGACGAGAACAGCAAGCTGGTGTTCGACGACCGCCTGAAGGCGTGGGCGAAGGACGCGCGGGTCGTGCTGGGCCGCGAACTGCGCCACACCATCGAACGGGTCAGCCCGAACAGCGGGCGCAGCACCGGCGAGATCCCGGCCGTGCCGGAGCCACCCGCCGCGCCGCCTGCCGACCAGGCGCCGCCCGCCGAATGAAGGACAGGCGAGGCCGACGCCTCGCCTGTCCAGGTTCAAACCCCGGTCCGGGTCAGATCGTGCCCCAGCACACCCGCGCGCCGTTCTCGCGGATCGCGCAGCTGTGCTTGTCGCCGCTGCTGACGTGCACATAGCGACCTGCGGGCGCATTCGCCTGGCCCCAGGCATTGCTGCCCCAGCAGGCCAGTTCACCGCTGTCGCGGATCGCGCAGGCGTGGTAGCTACCCGAGGCCAGGGCCTTGAATCCACCGGTGGGCGGGGCCGGCATGCCGCCGCCCCAGCAGGCCAGCGCGCCGTTCGACCGCAGGCCGCAGCTGAATTGCTCGCCGCCGCTGATCGCCAGCCAGCTGCCGCCCGGCACGCTGGTCGCGCTGGTGCCGCTGTAGCCCCAGCAGGAACCGCCGCCGTTGTCGAAGATCCCGCACCCGTGGAAGGCGCCCAGGTCGACCTGGCGGTACGCCCGCACGAACGGCGGCAATGCGGGCATGGCCTGGCCATTGCCGTTGTTGCCCCAGCAGGCGGGGACACCACTGGCGGCCAGTGCGCAGCCGCCGGCGGACCCGATCTCCATCAAGGCGAAGGGGCCGGCCGGAGGCGTCGCCCGGTTCACGTCGTTGAATCCCCAGCAGGACAGGCTGCCGCTGGCGGCGCGTGCGCAACTGAAGGCGGCGCCTGCGCCGACATCCGCATAGCTGCCCGCGGGCGGGCTGGATTCGCCGCTGCCGTTGCTGCCCGCACAGACCAGGGTGCCGTCCGCGCCCAGGTCGCAGTTGTGGGAATACCCCGAGGCCACCGCGCCCATGCCGAATGGACCGCGTGGCGCATTGCCCTGGCCGTAGCTGTTGTCGCCCCAGCAGACCACGTTGCCGTTCTGGTTGAGCGCGCAGGTGTGGTAGGAGCCGCTCGCCATCGCGGTGTAACGGTTTCCCTTCACCAGCGGCGGACTGGATTGGCCGTAGTTGTTGAAGCCGCCGCAGACCGCGGTGCCGGTCTGGCTGATCGTGCAGGTATGCACGCCGCCCGCGGCCAGCGCAGTGGAGACCTGGCTACCGGCGATGCTGGCGACCAGGCCGTTGCCCCAGCACACACCCACGCCGGTGGCGCGCAGGCCGCAGGTATGGAAGTTACCTGCCGAGATCGCCGTGAACGTCTCGCCGAACGGGATCGCGGTGGCACCGTTGTTGCTCGCGCCCCAGCACATCGCCGCACCGTCCGCCCGCAGACCGCAGGTATGTTCGACGCCGGCGGTCAAGGCCACGAAGCTCTGCTTGGTCGGCGGCGTGGCTTGGCCTGCGGCGTTGTTGCCCCAGCACACCATCGCGCCGCTGGCACGCAAGCCGCAGCTGTGGGTGCTGCCAGCCGCGATCGCAGTGAATCGTTCACCGGCCGGGACCGACGTCTGTCCGTAGTTGTTGTCGCCCCAACACACCGCCTGGCCATCCGAACGCAGGGCGCAGCTGTGGTAGAGGCCGGCCGCCACGGCGGTGAAATACCCCTTGGTCGGCGGCGTGCTCTCGCCGCCCCAGTTGCTGCCCCAGCACGCCACCGAACCGCTGCTGCGCAATGCGCACGTGTGGTACCCACCCGCCGCCAGCGCCACCACCCGCCCGCGCCCGTCCGGGATTGCCCCCGCGCTGGTTTGCGCCGCTGCCCCGCCCGACCAGCAGCCCGTCGCCGCCAGTACCAGCCACAACAGGCCGCTGCCGACCCGCCGCTTCGCCATCATGTCCATCGCCCCGTCCTCGCCGCCGGCACCACGCCGGCTCCACACCCTCTATCGGGATTCGGAAGCGAATGTGGTCATGGGGTCGGAGCGTTTTCGTCGGCCCTGCGGGACCCACGTGCGGTGCGGGTGCCGTCAGGCGGGTTCGTCCGGGATCAAGGCATTCTCGATCCAGGCGATCTGGTCCTTGAGCTGCAACTTGCGCTTCTTCAGGCGTTTCAGCGCCAGCTCGTCGGCCTGGATGTCGGCGGCCAGGCGTTCGATGGCGACGTCCAGGTCGCGATGCTCCTGGCGCATCTCGACCACGCGTCGTGCCATGCGGGACAGTTCGGCGGGATCGCGCGGCTGGTTCATCGGCCGAGCATAACCCGGCACGACGCGGGCGGCAGCGCTGTCGCCGCGACGGGTAAAATGGCGACCTCATGAATGCCGCCCTCCCCCTCCCGCTGGCCGAACCGCAACCGCTCGCGCTCAAGCGCAAGCACCAGGCGGACAAGCTGGCCAAGCGCCTGCGCCACCAGGTGGGCAAGGCGATCGCCGACTTCGGCATGATCGAGGACGGCGACAGGGTGATGGTCTGCCTGTCCGGCGGCAAGGACAGCTACGCGATGCTGGATGTCCTGCTGCAACTGCAGAAGAAGGCGCCGGTGTCGTTCTCGATCACCGCGGTGAACCTGGACCAGAAGCAGCCGGATTTCCCCGAGCACGTGCTGCCCACCTACCTGCGTTCGATCGGCGTGGACTTCCACATCATCGAGCAGGACACCTATTCGGTCGTCAGCCGGGTCATCCCGGAGGGCAAGACGATGTGCTCGCTGTGTTCGCGGCTGCGGCGCGGCGCGCTGTACACCTACGCCGAGCAGCACGGCTTCACCAAGATCGCGCTGGGCCATCACCGCGACGACCTGGTCAACACCTTCTTCCTCAACCTGTTCTTCCACGCCAAGCTGTCCGGCATGCCGCCGAAATTGCTGTCGGACGACGGCAAGCACGTGGTGATCCGCCCGCTGGCCTACGTGCGCGAAAGCGACATCGAGGCCTATGCCGAGGTGAAGCAGTTCCCGATCATCCCCTGCAACCTGTGCGGCTCGCAGGAGAACCTGCAGCGCGCGCAGGTGAAGAAGATGCTGGCGCAGTGGGAGAAGGATTCGCCGGGACGCATCGAGACCATGTCGCGCGCGCTGGGCGACATCCGTCCCTCGCAACTCTCCGACCCGACCCTGTTCGACTTCCGCTCGCTCGGCAAGCGCGGCGATGCCGTGTTGCCCGATGCGCATGCGTGGTTGGCAGGAACCCACGAAGGCGATGTGGATGCCTGAGGCTTGACGCGACCATCGGCGACATGGGTTCGGCACACTGTGCCGGACGGGTGAACCACGGATGGTTCGCCCCGGCCTTGCCGGTTGCGCAGGAATGCGCAACCGAGCAAGTCGCCGATGAGCCTCCATGGATGGATTCACGGCGTGTCGCGGCAAGCTTCTGGCGTCCGCAGCGCCTCCCCCGATCACAGGATCCTTGATGTTCTTTCGCAATCTCACGCTGTTCCGTTTCCCGACGTCGCTCGACCTGTCCGACCTCGAAACCCGCCTTTCCGAATGCGCGCTCAAGCCGGTCGGCCCGCTGGAACTTTCATCGCGCGGCTTCGTGTCGCCGTTCGGCCACCACGGCGAGGCGCTCAGCCACGCCATGCATGACGCGTTGTGGGTCACCGTGGGCGGCGAGGACAAATTGCTGCCCGGCGCGGTGGTCAACGACCTGCTGCAGAAGAAGCTGGCGGCGATCGAGGAACAGGAGGGCCGCAAGCCGGGCGGCCGCACGCGCAAGCGCCTCAAGGACGACCTCATCACCGAGCTGCTGCCGCGCGCGTTCGTGCGGCCGGTGCGCAGCGATGCGCTGCTCGACACCTCGCTTGGCGTCATCGCGGTGGATACCTCGTCGCGCAAGAACGCGGAATCGGTGGTCAGCGAAATCCGCCGTGCATTGGGCAGCTTCCCGGCGCTGCCGATCAATGCCGAAGTCGCGCCGCGCGCCATCCTCACCGGCTGGATCGCCGGCGACCCGCTGCCGGAAGGCCTGAGCCTGGGCGACGAATGCGAACTGCGCGATCCCACCGACACCGGCGCGGTGGTCAAGGTGCAGCGCATGGATCTGTCCGGGGACGAAATCGCCCGGCACCTGGAGTCCGGCAAGCAGGCGACCCGGCTCGCGCTGGTGCTGGACGACCACGTCAGCTTCGTCATCGGCGAAGACCTGGTCGTGCGCAAGTTCAAGCTGCTGGATGGTGCGGTCGACCAGCTCGAATCGACCGAGCGCGACGACGTGGCGGCCGAACTCGATGCGCGCTTCGCGCTGATGGCCGGCGAGTTCAAGCGCCTGTTCAACGTGCTGGAAAAGGCCTTCAAGCTCAGCAAGGCCGATGCCTGAACTGGCCGGCGGCGGCCATTGCGGACGTAGACTGGGCTGGTTGCATCCGGCAACCGCATCGGGGAATGACATGGGCAAGACACTGATGGTGTTGCTGCTTGGCGTGCTCGCCTGCGCGGGCGCGATGGCGCAGTCGCGCGGCGACTGGGTACTCGGGCAATGGCAGGGCGGCGCGTACTGG